>NZ_BACU01000537.1 GCF_000333275.1 Azospirillum sp. B4
CATGATTTCGCTGCTGCTGGGAACTGACGGGGCCAGGGCTATTGGGACCCGCTGTTCGCTGAGGCATCGCCGCTTTCCTGGTCTGGGGCGCCGTCGGTATCTCACGCACGGCGTTGGACGTGCTGATGGACCGCGAGCTGCCGGACGTGGACCGGACACGGGTGGCGGACCTGGTGAATGCCCACCCCGCGTCGCGCGGCCTGCACGACCTGCGCACCCGCTCCACTGGCGTGGGACAGCACATCGAGTTCCACCTGGAGCTGGACAGCCACCTCAGCCTGGCCGAGGCGCACGACATCACGGATGAGATCGAATCATCCGTGCGCGCCGCGTTTCCCAACGCTGATGTCACCATCCACCAGGAACCGGCCGGCTTGGATGACGAGCGGCTGGACCATCGCCTGCGCCCCCGCCGACACTAACCCGGTATTAAGCTCGCGCGGTTCAAGGGTCTATTGTCGCTAGGATGGGTACCCCTTAAAGTGTGGTTGTGTGTTCACGGGGCGAACATCACTTGACAATCCCTGTGCACTTGTGCCCAAGCGCGCCCCGCCCTGTGCGACACGTCACAGACCTGTGGATGAGGTGGGGTTAGTTTGGCCGCGATGGAATTCGGGGCTTTGGTTTATGGGTTTCACCGTTACCTTCTGGGGTGTCCGCGGGACCGTCCCCTGTCCGATGGCCAGTCATCTTGAGTATGGTGGCAACACCAGCTGCATCGAGGTGACGGCGGGCCGCCGCACGCTCGTACTGGACGCCGGCACCGGCCTGCGGTCCCTGGGCAAGAGCCTGCGGTCAAGGGGCATCAATGATGTCACCCTGCTGCTGACCCACACCCACATCGATCACATCAACGGCTTTCCTTTTTTCGAGCCGTGCTACAGCACCGACTTTTCCATGCGGGTGATGGCGGGCCACTGCCAGGGCGCGCACTGCATCCAGTCCGTGATGGAAAAGCCCATGGATAGCTGCCTGTTCCCGGTGCCGTTGCAGAAATTGCGCGCCTCGCTGGTGTTCGAGGATTTCCGTCCCGGCGCCACCCTGGACCTGGGCGACGGGATCACCGTGCGCACCGCGCCGCTAAACCATCCCGGCGGCGGCACCGGCTACCGCATCGAGTACGATGGGCGCAGTTTCTGCTACGTCACCGATACGGAGCATGATCCCGACCGCATGGACGCCAACGTCCTGGGCCTGATCCAGGACGCCGACCTGGTGGCCTATGATTGCTCCTACACCGATGAGGAGTTCGCGGGCCGCAGGGGGTGGGGCCATTCCACCTGGCGCGAGGGTGTGCGCCTGGCGCGCGCCGCCGGTGTCGGCCGTCTGTGCCTGTTTCATCACGATCCAGACCATGATGACGTGCGCATGAAGGCCATCGAGGCCGAGGCGCAGCAGGAATGGCCGCGGTGCTTCGCCGCACGCGAAGGCCTGCAGGTGGACATGGCGGCGGAATCCGCCCCCAAGAAGGGTGCCGCCGAAGCCGCGGCCTAATCCATCCGACTGATTTCCTAGGCGCATTTCCCGCTTGCCGGCGGGGTGGCGGCACTGTAGCGCTGACGCCCATGACCCCGCTGATCCTCATCACCTTCGCCGTCGTCTACCTGGGCATGGCCATTGGCTATCTGCCGCGGCTGAAGGTGGACCGCACCGGCATCGCCATGCTGGGCGCCATCGTCCTGCTGGTGGCGGGCGCGGTGACGGAGGGGGCGGCCATCAAGGCGATCGACTTCCCCACCCTGTTCATCCTGCTGGGCCTGATGATCCTGTCGGCGCAGTTCGCGCTGTCGGGCTTCTACGACTGGTGCGCCTGGCGCCTGGCCAATGTGCCGTGGAAGCCGGAGGCGCTGCTGGCCGCCGTGGTCGGCGTGGGGGGCGGGCTGTCGGCCCTGCTGGCCAATGACGTCGTCGTCTTCGCCATGACGCCGCTGTTGTGCGCCGGCCTGCGGGCGCGGGGGCTGGACGCCCGGCCCTATCTCATCGCCCTGGCCGGCGCCGCCAACGCCGGTTCCGCCGCCACGGTCATCGGCAACCCCCAGAACATCCTGATCGGCCAACTGGGCCACTTGGACTTCTGGCGCTTCCTGGCCGCCTGCGGCGTGCCGGCCCTGCTGTCGCTGGTGGTCGTCTACGTGGTGGTGGCGCGGGTGTGGCGGGGGCGCCTGGCGGATGGCCTGCCGCCATCGCCACCCACGCCGCCCGGGACGCCCGGCGCCTGGCAACTGTCCAAGGGCCTGATCGGCATCGCCGTGCTGTTGGTCTTGTTCACCACGCCTTTTCCCCGCGACGTCGCCGTGCTGGGCGTCGCCGGCTGCATGCTGATCAGCCGCCGCTTCGCCAGCCGTGACATGCTGGGCTTGGTGGACTGGCACCTGCTGGCCCTGTTCGCCGGCCTGTTCATCCTGACCGGCGCCCTGGCTGATACCGGCCTGCCGGCCCAGTTGGTGGACCAGCTTGCCGCCGCCGGCCTGCCGCTGGACCGATTGCCCTTCCTGGCGGGCTTCTCCGTCCTGGCCAGCAACACCATCGGCAACGTGCCGGCCGTGGTGCTGCTGATGAAGGTGTGGGCCCAGCCGCCGCAGGGGGCGCTCTATGCCCTGGCCCTGTTCTCCACCCTGGCCGGCAACCTGCTGCTGCCGGGCAGCCTGGCCAATATCATCACGGTGGAGCGGGCCGCCGCCGCCGGCGTCACCCTGGGCTTCCGCGAGCACGCCCGCTGCGGCATCCCCATGACGGTGCTGTCCTTGGCGCTGGCCGCCCTATAGCAGGTGGCGCTTGGCCACATCGCGGCCTGGTGAGGGGAGGGGCGATGCGACGCCGCGTTGTCATCACCGTGGCCTGCCTGGCGGTGCTCGCCGCCTGCGCCTACCGGGGCGACCGGCGCTGGAACGTGGACATGGCGCTGCTGACCCGGGGCAACCCGTCGTTGGCGCAGCAGCAGGCCCTGGTGCGGGACAAGGAAGCGCATTTTCCTGAAACCTTGCGCGCCTGCGTGGCCACCCACGATCCGGACCACCTCGCCGAGGTGGAGGCGGGCCGGGACTATCCGATTTCGGATTGGCACGGCGGCCGGGTCCACGAGGCCGTGCTGGCCTGCATGCGCGACCAGGGCTGGGTCACCACCTCCACCAGCCGACTGTCGCCTCCGGACTAAGCCGCTCCCGGCCCCAATGCCAAATTGTCGATCAGGCGGGTGCGGCCCAGGAAGGCGGCGACCAGGGCGCGGGCCGGTCGGTCCACCCGTTCCAGCGGTGCCAGCGTCTCGGCGTCGACCACAGCGACGTAGTCGATTCGGGTGAAGCCGGCGGCCGTCAGCGTGTCGGTGGCCTGGGCGATGGCCGGGGCCACCGGCTGGCCACCGTCGCCCAGGGTGTCGCGCAGGTGGCGTAACACCTGGCTGATGGTGACGGCCTGCTGCCGCTCCTCCGCTGATAGATAGCGGTTGCGCGATGACAGGGCCAGGCCGTCCACCTCGCGCACCGTGGGCACGCCCTCGATACGCACGGGGATGTCCAGGTCGGCCGCCAGGCGGCGGATGACCGCCAGCTGCTGGTAATCCTTCTGGCCGAAGCAGGCGACATCGGGCAGGGCCTGCAACAGCAGCTTGGTCACCACCGTTGCCACCCCCTGGAAATGGCCGGGGCGGAAGTGGCCCTCCAGCGGCACCGCCACCGGACCCACGTCCACCGTGGTGGTGAAGCCCGGCGGATAGATCGCCTCCACCCCCGGCGCGTACAGCAGATCGCAACCGGCGCCGGCCAGCAACCGGGCGTCGCCCGCCTCATCGCGGGGATAGCGGCTGAAATCCTCGTTGGGGCCGAACTGGGTTGGGTTAACGAAGACGCTGGCCACCACCCGGTCGGCCAGGTCGCGCGCCCGGCGGACCAGGGTCAGGTGCCCTTCGTGCAGGGCGCCCATGGTGGGCACCAGGCCGACCCGCAGGCCTTCCTTGCGCCAGGCGGCGACACGGGCGCGCAGCTCGTCCGGGGTGCGGACGATGGGCGGCGAGGGGGGGAAGGGCGGGGCCATGGCGGCGGTGTCCGTGCTCATGGCCCGGCATTTAGCGATGGGTGCGGCGGCCGGGCAAGCGCTTTCCGGTTCCCGTCCGGGCGCGCGGGTTCTCACAGCCACCAGGCCGCGCCGGCGTCTAGGAAGACGGATAAGGTTAATCCTTCTTCTCCGGTGCCGGCGGGCTGGTTTCCGTGCCGCTGGGTGATGCCACCTGAACCTCACTGGCTGGCGCGCCTTGCAGGGCGTAGGCGACGTCGTGCCCCCGGGCATGGAAGGCGAGCTTCAGCCAGCGGCCGGTGTCGTCGTACCAGAAATCCACCTTGCTGGTGGCGGGCGGCGGGTTGGTGATGAAGCTCAAGGTATAGTGGGTGGCGGCGATGGCGCCGCCACCGGCGTGGATGACCTCCTCCCCGTCGCGGTCCACCTTCACGTCCATGACCACGCCGCGGATCGTATCCAGCATGCGGGTGGCTTTCGGTGTGCCGGGATTCCAATAGCTGGTGGGAAGGATATCGGCCGGCGCCGTCACCTTGCCGTGGGAACTTTCGACCGCGAAGCCGTCGGCCACGGCATGGCCCCGGACCCAGTCGGTGTCGCCGTTGTCGTTGGTGTCGCTTTCCAGCGCCGCCAGCCGGCCATTGTGCCAGATCTCATGGCTGGTGTGGTGGTAACGGTAAGCGGTGATCATCAGCAGCTTGGCTTCGAAACTGATGTCTACGTCCACCACGGTGTCGCCGTTGGCCGCCCTGGCCACGGTCACCCGGTGATGGCCCAGCGGCGTGTTGCGACCATAGTGGGCGGCGAAGTCCAGTGACTGTTCCACCGTCGTGTCGGGGGTGGAGGGCATGGGCGTGGAGGCGGCCGGCCCCAGGTCCGGGGGCGTGGCCGTACTGGCGGCGTGACCGGCCCCTCCCCATATCAGGGCGGTGCTGATGACAAGCGCCTGTCGCAGGATCGGCGTATTGAAGTCTCGTGGCATCGCGCGTCCCTTCGATGCGATGGTGCCCCCCGGCCTTGGCCGCGTCCGGTGTGCTGTGTTTCCGGACACGACTACGAACGGTAACATAGCTTAGTTCACGGGCGCGGACAGGAAACCCGTTCCTTCCGTGCTATGGTTCGCCTGAATGGCAGTGCAGGAAAGGCTGGAATGATGTCGGTGGCCACCCAAAGCTCTAGCCCGCATGTCCATGCGGCCCCCCTCAAGGGCGGGCATGACCACCCCGGCCCCCAGGGGGGTGCGCATGACCACAAGGCGTGCGTGGGGGATGCCCTGACCCGGGCGCACAGCCTGTGCGAGGCCCGGGGGGCCCGCCTGACCACCTTGCGGGCACGGGTGCTGGAACTGGTGTGGTCCAGTCATAAGCCGCGGGGGGCCTACGCCATCCTGGAAGAGATGGCGGTCGACGGCAAACGTGTGGCGCCGCTGACCGTCTATCGGGCCCTGGATTTCCTGGTGGAGCAGGGATTGGTCCACCGCATCGAGTCGCTGAACGCCTATGTCGGCTGCCCGGAACCGGGCCAGAGCCACGCCGGCCAATTCCTGGTGTGTGAACGCTGCGGCGATGCCGCCGAACTGAACGACGCCGCCGTGGCCAACGCCATCACCGCCGGCGCCGCCGCCCGCGGCTTCCGCGCCCTGCGCCAGACGGTGGAGGTCCTGGGCCTCTGCCCCGCCTGCCAAGCGGCGGGCTGACGCCCCGCCTGTCCATTTCCCTTGAAGACGTAAGGATCGCAGACCCGTGACCGCCGTATCCGCCGCCCGCCTGCCCATCTCCGTCCTGACCGGTTTCCTGGGCAGCGGCAAGACCACGCTGCTGTCCCGCATCATCCGCGACCCGCGCATGGCCCGCACCGCCGTTATCATCAATGAGTTCGGCGAGGTTGGGCTGGACCATCTGCTGGTGGCCAAGGCGGATGAGAACACGGTGCTGATGGATTCGGGCTGCATCTGCTGCACCATCCGCAGTGACTTGGCCGACACCCTGCGCGACCTGTACCTGCGCCGCCTGCGCGACGAGGTGCCGGAGTTCGACCGCGTGGTGATCGAGACCACCGGCCTGGCCGACCCGGCACCCATCCTGCACACCCTGATGACCGATCCGCTGGTGGCGGCCCGCTTCCGTCTGGACGGGGTGGTCACCACCGTGGACGCCGTCCATGGCATGGGCCAGCTGGACGCGCAGGAGGAAAGCCTGAAGCAGGCGGCGGTGGCCGACCGGCTGGTGCTGACCAAGACCGACATCGCCACGCCGGCGGCGGTGGATTATCTGAAAGAGCGGCTGGCGGAGCTGAACCCGGCCGCCGTGCTGGTCGACGCCCAGACGGAGGAGGCGCTGCCCGTCCTGCTGTTCGATGCTGGGCTCTACAACCCGGAAACCAAGAGCCTGGACGTGCAGCGTTGGCTGCGGGCGGAGGCCTATGACGACCACGGCCACCATCATCATGACCACCATCACGGTCATGATGACGACGACCATGACCATGCGGATTGCGACCATGACCACGGCCATTGCGCGCATGACGACCATGACCACGACGCCAACCGCCATGACGAGGCCATCGGCGCCTTCTGCCTGACCTTCACCGAACCCCTGGTTTGGGATGAGCTGGTGGGCTTTCTGGAGACGCTGGCCCGCCTGCGCGGTCCCGACGTGCTGCGGGTGAAGGGCGTGCTGAATGTGCGGGAAAGCGACCAGCCCATCGTCATCCACGGCGTCCAGCACCTGTTCCACCCGCCGGTGCAGCTGGACGCCTGGCCCAGCGATGACCACCGCAGCCGCATCGTCTTCATCACCCGCAACGTCAGCCGCCAGGTGGTGGAGACGCTGTACGCCAGCTGCACGGGCAAGAGCGTGGGGTGAGGCTCAACCCCACGTCGGGAAATGAGGAAGGCGGCAGAAGGGCATTCCCCCTGCCGCTTTCTTTTTGGCGTGCCGGATCAGACCGCGAGGGCCACCTCCGGGGCGCGGCGATAGCCCTGGACGAAGGCCCACGACCAGCCGGCGAAGTAGCCGACGCTGAAGCCCGACACGCCGATGTCCAGGGCAATGGCCGCGTCATGCAGGTCGGGGCGCACGGCGGCCAGGACGTTCAGGACGTAGTGGGAACCGAACAGGAAGATGTTGCGGGCAAGGGGGATCCAGCTGCCCTGCTGGCGCACCAAGCCGCGCGCCCGGTCCACCTCGATGCGGATGGTGGACAGGCGGGCCAGCATCAGGCCGACGGCGGCGCCGGCCGCCCATTCCAGCAGCACCGGGCCCATGGGGCCGGGGCGGGTGATCAGGCCGTACAGGCCCCAGATGATGAACACGCCGGGGATCAGCCAGACCCGGCCCGTCTGCTGCACGTTGGTCCGCAGGCGCCGCACCCCCATGAAGACCAGGAAGGCGAACAGCGCGAAGATCCAGACGGGGGTGTGGCTGACGATGCGGGCGATGATTTCCATGATGACGCGGGCTCCGATTGCATGTGCCCGGCGGACGTGTCCGGTGGGCGGGCCAAGTGGTTGATGGACCTAGCCTTCGCCCGGCTGGCCCGCCGCCGGCAACGTCGCCTTCGCGGCCTGCTTGACGGATTTCGTGAGTGACTGGTAAAGGCGGTTCGCGAAGCGTGAACGGATGAGGCCGGCTTTGGCGGCGGAACGCGGGATGGAACGGGGGGCTGACGCGGGTGTCGCCAACAGGCGGCCGCCGGGCAGCCTTGCCGGCATCGTCACCGTCAACCCTCCCGCCTGGATGCGCAGTTGGGGCGGCATCGTGGCGCTGGCCCTGGTGCTGGCCATGTTCGGGCCCTATGGCACCTTCCTGTCCATGGATGCCGTTCCCCGCATGGCGTTCTGGTGCGCCTCCGCCGTGGGCGTGGCGGCCATGGCGCGGACGGGGCATGCCGGGCTGCGCCTCTGGTCCATCGCCGCCGCCTGGCCCGCCTGGCAGCGGCGGGGCGTCGCCGCCCTGATCGCCTCGCTGCCCGCCACGCTCTGGATCATGCTGCTGTTTGGCCTGTTCACCCGGGTGCCGATGGGTACCTTGAACTTCTGGCGAACCTGGCCGCAGGTCGCGATCACCACCCTGGTGTTCGCCGTGATCCTGGGGCGGAGGGATCCGTCGCCGCCGGAGGCGGTGGCGCCCGCATTCACGGCCGATCCGGCCGCCGTCGTTTCGATGGCCGCGCCCCTGGTCGAAGCCCCACCGGCGCCCGCCGCCGATCCGGCCGCCGCCTTCCTCGCCCGCGCCTGCCCGCGTCTTTCCGATGCGCGGCTTCTGGCGCTGGAGGCGGAGGACCATTACCTGCGCATCCATACCGACCGGGGGTCCGATCTGGTGCTGATGCGCCTGCGCGACGCCGCCGCCGAACTGGGGGAGGAACGCGGGATGCAGGTCCACCGCTCCTTCTGGGTGGCGCGCGAGGCGGTGGCGGAGGCCACCGTGCGTGGACAGGCGGCGCAGCTGCGACTGACAGACGGCACGCTGGTGCCCGTCAGCCGCACGGCCCTGCCGCGCCTGAAGGCCGCCGGCTGGCTGGAGGCCAAGGCAACGGAAGGCTAAGCCCGCCCGGCGTTTGGGGGCGTGAACGATTTAGGCCGGCGACCACCGGCCCCGCGGATTTCCCGGGGGCAGATCTCCGAGGAGCGTCAGCGGACTGGAAATCGAGGAAGCCCAAGCCCGCGGACGCGGGTGCCCGGCGTTTGCAAAGAGGGAACAAGCGATGACCATGCGTGTCCTGGTGCTGGGCGCCGGCGCCACCGGCGGTTTCTACGGCGGCCACCTGATGATGGCGGGGGAGAACGTCACGTTCCTGGTGCGGCCCAAGCGCCATGCCCAGTTGATGGAAAATGGCCTGGTGGTGATCAGCCCGCAGGGCAAGATCACACTGCCGGTGCAGGCCGTGACCCGGGTCAACAAGCCCTTCGACCTGGTGCTGCTGTCGTGCAAGGCCTACGACCTGGACGCCGCCATCGAGACCATACGCCCGGCGGTGGGACCGGATACGCGCATCCTGCCGCTGCTGAACGGCATGAACCATCTGGAAAAGCTGGACGCCGCCTTCGGGGCGGAGCGGGTGATGGGTGGCCTCTGCCACCTGACCATCACCATGGACGCGGACGGCACCATCCGCCACCTGCACGCCTTCAACCGCTTGACCTTCGGTGCCCGTCATCTCGTCCAGGCGCCGGTGGCGGAGGCGTTGGCCCAGGCCTACGCCAAGTGCCCGATCACCGTGGTCAACAGCCCCGACATCGTTCATGAGATGTGGGAGAAATTCTACTTCCTGGCGACGCTGGCCGGCAGCACCACCCTGATGCGCGCGCCCATCGGCGCCATCCTGAAGGCGCCGGATGGCCTGGCCTTCATCACCGGCCTGCTGGACGAATGCACCCGTGTGGCGACGGCCGCTGGCCACCCGCCCAGCGCCGAGCGCGACGCGGAGTCCCGTTACCACCTGACCATGCAGGACAGCACCCTCTCCGCCTCCATGATGCGCGACATCGAGAAGGGCGGCCCGACGGAGGGGGAGCATATCGTGGGCGACCTGCTGCGCCGGGGCCGCGAGCTGGGCCTGGAGTTGCCCCTATTGACCCTGTCCGCCACCCACCTACGGGCCTATGAGGCGAGGCGGACGGGCTCGTGAGACAGACTGGCAGTTGAGGGATAGGAAAAAGCCCGGAGCATCCCCGAGGCTTTTTTCATTTCACTGCAGCATCGGCTCACTGCAGCATCGGCGTGCCGGTTTCGATTTCCACCAGGGCCGCCAGCATGGGGACGGCGATGTCCTTGCCCTGGGTG
>NZ_BACU01000536.1 GCF_000333275.1 Azospirillum sp. B4
GGGCCGTCCTGTTCTACGTCCGCTGGCTGTTCGAGCCGCTGGCCCCGCTGGTCGGGTCGCTCCATCTCGCGCATCTCATCGCCATGATGGCGCTGGGCGCCGGCTTTTTCGCCCTGATCGCCCTCCTGGCGCTGCGACTGACGCGGGATGATGGGGTGGGACGGGGAGCGGTGCTAGCGGGACTGTGCGCCATTCCCCTGCAATTGTCGGGCGCGGACTGGTACGCGACCCTGTTCATCCCCCATTTCCTGCCGCTGCCCACGACCGCCTTGATCCTATCGGCGGTCCTGCTGGTCCGGGGTTCAGCCTTCGGGCTGGTGGCGACCACCGCGCTCACCTGTATCCTGGTGCACGCCTATATCCCCCTGGCGCCCGGGGTGGTGGTGATCTGGGCCTATGCCCTGGCGCGCGGCCGGACCGAACGCCGCAGCGCCATGGGCCAGGGCTTCTCCCTCGCCACATGGGCTGGATGCGCGGCGATCATTGGCCTGTTCGCCCTGCCTATGGTGCTGGATGCCATTCTGAACCCGCCAGGGAACATCATCGCGATCATCCGTACGGCCCTGAGGCCACCAGCCTTCGAGCGGCGTCCCTTGGGTCAGATCGCCGCCTTGGCCCTGGGCAAATGGCTTCTGCCCCGCGATTTCCTGGTACCCCCGCTGCTCGTCGGAATCACGTTGATGATTCGCCGACGCCGCTTCCATCGCCTATGGCGGGAGGCCGCCATGATAAGCGGCCTGCTGATGGTCCTGGAAATCGTCATCATCTCCCGCAGCACCGGTTCCATTTACGCCTATATGCTGGATTTCGGCACGGCCCCGCTGCTGTTGGTCCTGATGCTTTCCATCGCGGCCCTCGTCGCGGAGGTGCCGGGACTTCCCCTGCCGAAGGGCTTGACCGCCATGCCGGCCGCCATGGTGACCGGCGTCACGGCCCTGACCCTGCTGCTGACCAGCACCGCCCATTCACCGGAATGGTTTTCCACGACCGCGACCGCGTTGATCACGGCCATCACCGACCGCAGCAAACCAGGGGACCTGGTCGCCATCCTCAACAACCGCTCTTACGGACATCCCGTCCCATTGACCGTGATGGTCGAATTGGACCGGACGGGTGTCCGTTCCTGCCTGGAGGATCGGTCGCTTCAATCCCGGCAGCTCACCATGATGACCGTCGCCGCCACGCGGGAGCGCCTATGCTCCCAGGCGCCGCAAGCGCCCGACCATATTTTCCAGCTGGAAGTGGTGGCGCCCTGCCCAACGCTAGCCACGCCAAGCTATCGCCAGGGCGAACTGGGATACCGCGCCCTCATGGCCGTCGCTCACGGCTTCGGTGTCGCGCGGCCGCCCCCCGGGACGACAGGCCGCTGCCCGGAGCAGCCTCCCGCCGATTCCATCATGCGCCATTGCCTCGGGGACCATGTCTGCTACACGCTGGAACAACTGAAGTAGGCCGCCGACACGTCAGCTCAGCGCCGTTTCGGCCCGCAGTTCCCGGATCAGGTTTTCCATGCGGCGCATGAGGCCTTCGGCCACCCGCAGCGGCACCACCACCACCTCATCCTCGGTACCGAAGCCGCCCTGGCGACGGATGACGATCTCATCCCGAGGATTGGCGTAAACCGCCACGGCGGTGGCCATGTCGGCCACGATGCTGCCCTGGTCCAGATGCCCCCATTGAAACGCGCCGGCCATATCGTCCTCCATCGCTGATGTCGCGAAAGAACAAAATAAGAACGATCAAGGCACATAACAAGAATTCTGGCAAGGGGAATTTGCGCTCCCCCCGCCGGTCCAAACCCGCTTGCCGCCCAGGTCCACCTTAACCGGGATGGATCATGTCCTCGGGCTTCACCCAGGCGTCAAACTCCGCCTCGGTCAGGAAACCCAGGGCCAGGCCGGCAGCCTTCAGGGTGGTGCCCTCGGCGTGGGCCTTCTTGGCGATCTTGGCCGCCTTGTCGTAGCCGATGTGCGGGTTCAGGGCCGTCACCAGCATCAGGCTTTGGTGCAGCGCCGTGGCGATGCGGTCCTCATTCGCCGTGATGCCCACCACGCAGTTGTCGGTGAAGCTGCGCGCCGCGTCGGCCAGCAGGCGGATGGACTGGGCCACGTTGTGGATGATGACGGGCTTGAAGACGTTCAGCTCGAAATGGCCGGTGGCGCCGGCGATGGTGACGGTGGTGTGGTTGCCCATCACCTGGGCGCACACCATGGTCATGGCTTCCGACTGCGTCGGGTTGACCTTGCCGGGCATGATGGAACTGCCGGGCTCGTTCTCCGGCAGGCTCAGCTCCCCGATGCCGCAGCGGGGACCGGAGCCCAGCAGGCGGATGTCGTTGGCCACCTTCATCAGCGACGCGGCAAGCGTGTTCAGCACGCCGGACACCTCCACCAGGCTGTCGTGCGTCGCCAGCGCCTCGAACTTGTTGGGGGCGGTCACGAAGGGCAGGCCGGTCAGGGCCGCCACCTCGGCCGCGAAGGCCACGTCGAAGCCGACCTTGGCGTTCAGGCCGGTGCCCACCGCCGTGCCGCCCTGGGCCAGACGCAGCAGCGCCGGCAGGGCCGCCTTCACCCGCTCCACCCCATAGGCCAGTTGTTGGGCATAGCCGGAGAATTCCTGGCCCAGGGTCAGCGGCGTGGCGTCCTGCAGATGGGTGCGGCCGATCTTGACGATGGCCTTGAACGCCTCGGCCTTGGCGGCCAGGGCGTCGCGCAGATGCTCCAGCGCCGGCACCAGGGTGCGGTGCAGCTCCACCGCCGCGGCGATGTGCATGGCGGTGGGAAAGCTGTCGTTGGATGATTGGCCGCGGTTCACATGATCGTTGGGATGCACCGGCGTCTTGGACCCCATCTGCCCGCCCAGCAGCTCGATAGCGCGGTTGGAGATGACCTCGTTGGCGTTCATGTTGGTCTGGGTGCCGGACCCGGTCTGCCACACCACCAGGGGGAAGTGGTCGTCCAGCTTCCCCGCCGCCACCTCCGCCGCCGCCTGGATGATGGCGCGGCCCAGCGCCGCGTCCAGCTCCCCCAGCTTCACATTGGCCTGGGCCGCCGCCTGCTTCTGGATGCCCAGGGCATGGACCAGGGCCGGCGGCATCCGCTCCCCCCCGATCTTGAAGTTGCCCAGCGACCGCTGGGTCTGGGCGCCCCAATAGCGGTCGGACGGCACCTCCAGGGGGCCGAAGCTGTCGGTTTCGGTGCGGGTGGCAGTCATCGCGGATCTCTCCAGGCTTGGAACAGACGCCCAGTCTAGCGCCACCCCCGATGTCAGCGCTTGTCGAGAATGTTGCCTATGGCGCCGAACACACCCCCCTCCTCCCGGGTTCCCACCAGGGACGAGGCCAGCATGCGGCCCGCCAGGCGGGAGAAGGGCAGGCTTTGCAGCCACACCTTGCCGGGACCGCGCAGCCGGGCGAAGAACAGGCCTTCGCCACCGAACAGCATGGACTTGATGCCGCCCACCTGCTCCACGTCGAAATCGACGTCGGCGGTCATGGCGGCCAGGCAGCCGGTGTCCACGTGGATGACCTCCCCCGGGGCCAGGGTGCGTTCCACCAGGGTGCCGCCCATGTGGATGAAGACGATGCCGTCGCCTTCCAGCTTCTGCATGATGAAGCCGTCGCCACCGAACAGGCCGGTCAGGATGCGGCGTTGGAAATAGATGCCGATCGCGACCCCACGCGCCGCCGCCAGGAAGCTGTCCTTGTGGCAGATCAGGCGCCCGCCATAGTCGGCCAGCTTCAGCGCCGAAATGGTGCCGGGATAGGGGGCGGAGAAGGCCACCGTGCCGGGGCCGGCGCCGCGCTGGGTGAAGACGGTGGTGAACAGGGTGGAGCCGGAGAGCACGCGCTTGCCCGCCCCCCACAGCTGGTCCAGCACGCTGCCGCCATCGCGGGAGGAGCCGTCGCCGAAGATGGTGGTCATGTCGACGCTGGCGTCCTTGTACAGCAGGGCGCCGGCCTCGGCGATGGCGCTGTCGCCGGGCGAAAGCGTCACCTCCACATACTGCATCTCATGGCCGTGGATGGTATAGTCCAGCGCGCTGGCCGGTCCCGGCGGCGGGGAGGCGGTGAAGGGGTTGCCGGCGCCGGCGAAGGTCCCCCAGATGCCACCACCCGGCGGCGGCGGCGGGGGCGGGGACGAGGCGGTGCCGCCGTACAGCTCCGCCACCTGGCCCACGGGCAGCCAGTCCGTAAAGCCCTCCCGCCAGCAATGCGCGCCTGGATTGGCGCGGGCGAAGTTGCGCGCCGCCGCGTCATCCAGGGGCCCCGCCTGCTGCTGACCGTTGTGGAAGAACCATTCCGTCATGGCGCTGCGCCTTTCCTTCATCTGGGGGGCCTTCCCCGGTCCCCCCGGCGCGGCCCTCGTCATCCCCACCCTTTTACCAAGATGGCCCCGCCCCCACCAGCGCTGGCCCCATTCCCGGCGGGCCATCTGGCCCCTTCGCCCCACGGTCACCGATTCACCGCCCCAATGGAATAAACGCCGCGCGGCGGCGTCTTTCCAAATGGACGCCTGCCCCATCATCGGTCTGGCCGGTTGACGGACCCGCAAGCCAGGCGTCCCCCCCTTCGCGGAGAATGGACATGGGGACGGCTGAGTCGGAGGACCGACATGAAGGGACTCATTGGCGGGATTGGGCCGGGCCGCTATGGTGCCGGCCGGCCTTCCTGTTCCGGCAAGGCCGGCTGCCATGGCCGAGGTGGGGATCGATGAGCATCTGGGGCAAGATCGTGGGCGGTGTCGCGGGCTTCGCCGTGGGCGGGCCGCTGGGCGCCCTGCTGGGCGTGGCCGCCGGCCATGCCGCCGACGCCTGGGCCTCCCAGGCCGCCCCGCCACCCGGACCGGACGGCCAGCCCGACCAGACCCGAACCGTGGCCTTCACCGTGGGCGTCATCGCCCTGGGCGCCAAGATGGCCAAGGCTGACGGCGTGGTCGCCCGGGCCGAGGTCGACGCCTTCAAGCGCGTCTTCCGCATCCCGGCGGAGGAGGCGCGCCATGTCGGCCGCGTCTTCGACCTGGCCAAGCGCGACAGCGCCGGGTTCGAGCCCTATGCCCACCAGCTGGCCGGCATGTTCCGCGACCGGCCCAAGGTGCTGGAGGACCTGCTGGGCTGCCTGTTCCATATCGCCGTGGCCGATGGCCAGCTGCACCCCGCCGAGTTGACCTTCCTGGCCGACGTCGCCCGCATCTTCGGCATTTCCGACGCCACCTTCGAAGGCATCCGCCGCATCCACGGCGGCACGGCCGCCGGCTACGCCGACCCGCTGGACGACCCCTACGCCGTGCTGGGCGTGGCGCGTACCGCCAGCGATGCGGAAATCAAGCTGGCCTGGCGCCAGGCCTTGCGCGACAACCATCCCGACACGGTCATGGCCCAAGGCCTGCCGGCGGAGTTCGTGGACATCGCCACGCGGAAGACCGCCGCGCTGAACGCCGCCTATGACAAGATCCAGAGCCAGCGGGCCGGCGCGCCCGCCGGTCCGCACCAGTAAACCGCATACTTGAGTTCATCGCTTCCATGGCACCCACCCCGCCCATCGTCGCCCTGAAGGGCGCCCAGATCGTCCTGGGCGCCACCACCCTGTTCCAGGAGGTGGACGTCGCCATCGGCCGGGGGGACAAGGTCGCCCTGGTTGGCCGCAACGGCAGCGGCAAGTCCACCCTGCTGAAGGCCCTGGCCGGTGTCGTGGATCTGGACAAGGGCGAGCGCTACATCCAGCCAGGCGCCCGCATCGGCTACCTGCACCAGGAGCCGGACTTCAGCGGCCACGCCACGGTGGCGGACTTCGTGCGCGCCGGCCAGGTGGAGGACGCGCCCTACCGCGTCGAGGCCGTGCTGGACGAGCTGAGCCTGCCCGGCGACCGGGCAGCCGGCACCCTGTCGGGCGGTGAGGCCCGCCGCGCCGCCATCGCCCAGGCCCTGGTCAGCGATCCCGACGTCCTGCTGATGGACGAGCCGACCAACCATCTGGATCTGCCGACCATCGAGTATCTGGAAAAGGCGCTGCAGGCCTTCCGCGGCGGCCTGCTGCTGATCAGCCACGACCGCACCTTCCTGAACAATCTGGCCCGCAAGACCATGTGGCTGGACCGCGGCACCATGCGGGAGACGGAGCGGCCGTTCGCCGAGTACGAGGCCTGGCGGGACGAGGTGTTCGCGGCGGAGGACCTCGCCTTCTCCAAGTTGGACCGCAAGATCGCGGTGGAGATGAAGTGGCTGCGCGAAGGCATCAGCGCCCGCCGCACCCGCAACATGGGTCGCGTCCGCGCCCTGCAGGGCCTGCGCAAGGAACGGTCGGACCGCAACCGCCAGGGCCAAGTCAAGCTGGCGGTGGCGGAGGCCGAGAACTCCGGCCGGCTGGTGATCGAAGCGACCAACATCGCCAAGAGCTTTGCGGGGCCGGAGGGCCCGCGCGTCATCGCCCGCGACTTCTCCACCCGCATTCTGCGGGGCGACCGGGTGGGCCTGATCGGCCCCAACGGTGCCGGCAAGACCACCATCCTGAAGATGCTGATGGGCGAACTGGCGCCGGACAGCGGCACCATCCGCCTGGGCACCAACCTGGAAACGGTGGTGTTCGACCAGCGCCGGGCCCAGCTTGACCCCAACCAGACCATCCGCCAGGTGCTGCTGCCCTTCGGCGGCGACAGCGTGGTGGTGGGCGGCACCCCCCGCCATGTCGCCTCATACATGCGCGATTTCCTGTTCGACCCCGGCATGCTGGAGCAGCCGACCCGGGCGCTGTCGGGCGGTGAGCGCAACCGCCTGCTGCTGGCCAAGCTGTTCGCCCAGCCCAGCAACCTGATGGTGCTGGACGAACCGACCAACGATCTGGACATGGACACGCTGGACCTGCTGGAAGAGGTCCTGAGCGATTATCCCGGCACCCTGCTGCTGGTCAGCCACGACCGTGACTTCCTGGACCGGCTGGTCACCTCCACCATCGCGGTGGAGGGGGACGGCGTGGTGGCGGAATACGCCGGCGGCTACAGCGATTACCTGATCCAGCGCCCGGCCCGCGCGGCGCCCGCCGGCGTGGCACCCAAGGCCACGGACGCGCCCCGGGCGACGGAAGCGCCCAAGGCCAAGCGCAAGCTCGGCTACAAGGAGCAGCGGGAGCTGGACCAGCTGCCGGCCCTGATGGACAAGCTGGGCGAGCAGGTGAAGAAGCTAGAGGCCAAGCTGGCCGACGCCACCCTTTATGCCCGCGACCCCGCCGCCTTCCAGAAGGCCACGTCCGACCTGGACAAGACCCATCAGGATCTGGCCACGGCCGAGGAACGCTGGCTGGAGCTGGAGGCCCTGAAGGAGGAGCTGGAGAGCGGGGCATAACTCTTCACTCCTTTACAACGTCCGGCCGATGGCCGTACAATGTGAAGCTGGAGGAACAGCATGGTTCAACCCGCAGCAAATGCCCCCCAACGCCGCACTCGCAGCGAACGGTTGGAAGCGCGCATCACCGCCGAGCAGAAAGACCTGATTGAGCGGGCGGCGGCGCTTCAGGGTCGATCGGTTACGGATTTCGTCCTGGCCAGCGTACAAGACGCAGCCCGGCGCGCCATTGACGAGCACCAGCGTCTCGAACTGTCGGTTCGGGACAGCCAGGCTTTTGTCGCGGCCCTCTGCAATCCCCAGCCTGTGAACGACCGGCTGCGCGACACCATACGTCGATATCGCGACGCCACTGGCACCTGACAGACGGCATGGCGACGGCTGATCGTGGACTTGAGTCTCTGCGGGTCGAGATGCTTGGCCCGCAGCATGACCGCAGTAGCTTCACCAGTGGCGTGGAAGCCCTGGATCGCTATTTCCGTACACAGGTCGGGCAGGATTCCCGCAAGAACATCGCCGCCCCCTTTGTCCTGGTCCTGCCTGACGGAAGTGTCGCCGGATATTACACCCTGTCTTCCACT
>NZ_BACU01000535.1 GCF_000333275.1 Azospirillum sp. B4
GGTGGAGAGCTACAGGGTCGATCCTCGGACGCTGGAGACGACGCCCAAAGCAGTGGATCCGGTACTGTTGAATGAGGCGATCGCCTACTATCAGACGGCATCAAGGTCCTTCAAGCTGGGGGCATTGAAGCTGCCCAATTGCCCACATCA
>NZ_BACU01000534.1 GCF_000333275.1 Azospirillum sp. B4
CACCGACAGCGGCCGGCCGTTCTGCAGCACCACGACCACCGGCTTGCCCAGCGCGAACAGGGCCCGGGCCAGGTCATTCTGCTGCCCAACCAGGTCCAGGCTGTCGCGGTCGCCCAGGTGGGTCTTGGCCCAGCCCTCACGGCTGGTCTGCTCATTGTCGCCAATGACCAGCACGATGTGGTCGGCGGCCTTGGCCACGGCCACCGCCTGCCGGATCAGCGTCGCGTTCTCCGCCGGGTCGGCCAGTTCCACCTTGTCACCATACCAGTCGTCGTCCTTGGTGATGCGCACGCCCTCGGCGTACGTCACCGTCACCTTGGACCCGACCTTGGCCTTGATGCCATCCAGGATGCTGACGGTCTGCTTGGGCTCCCCCGAATAGCCGCCCAGATGGGCCTTGGCGGCGTTGGGGCCGATGACGGCCAGGGTCTTCACCTTGGCGGTGTCCAGCGGCAGGACACCATCATTCTTCAGCAGCACGACCGACTTCTGCGCCGCCTTCAGTGCCAGGGCGCGGGCCTCGCCATCGCCGGTCAGGGCATCCGCCTTGTCCGCGTCGGCGTAGGGGTGCTCAAACAAGCCGGCCTGGAACTTCAGGTCAAGGATGTGGCGGACGGCGCGGTCGATCACCTCCTCCTTCACCTTGCCGGCGCGCACGGCGTCGCCCAGGCTGGCGTAGGATTCGCCGTCCGGCAGATCGGCATCCACCCCGGCCTTGATGGCCCGGATGGCGGCGGCGGGCAGGTCCGGCACCACATGATGGACGCTGGCCAGCTGGTCCACGCCGGAATAGTCGCTGATGATGGCGCCCTTGTAGCCCCATTCACCCCGCAGGATGTCCTGCAGCAGCCAGGTGTTGGCGTGGCTGGGCACGCCGTCGATCTCATTGTAGGAGGCCATGACCGCGCGCACGTTGGTGCGGTGGATGACCTGCTCGAACGGCGGGAAGAACATCTCCCGCAAGGTGCGCTCCCCCACGGATGCCGGGCCGACATTGGTGCCGCTTTCCGGCTGGCCGTGGCCGGTCAGGTGCTTCAGGGTGGCGAAGACCTTGCCGTCGGCCAGGGGCAGGCTGTCGCCCTGCAGGCCTTGAACGGCGGCGACGCCCAGTTCGCCCGCCAGATACGGATCCTCGCCGAAGGTTTCCTCGATACGGCCCCAGCGCGGATCACGGGCCACATCCACCACGGGCGATAGCACCAGGCTGACACCGCGCACACGGATTTCGCGCGCCACCACGCCGTCGACCTCGCGCACCAGCTCCGGGTCCCAGCTGCTGGCCTGGGCGATGGCCTGGGGGAAGCTGGTGGGCCCGATGGCGGGATAGCCGTGCAGGCCCTCCTCATGGAACAGCACGGGAATGCCCAGCCGCGTCTTCTCCACCGCCCAATGCTGGACGGCGTTCACCATGGCCACCGTGCCCCGCGTGTCGCGCCAATACTGGTCGCGGATGGAGCCGCTGCCCTTCTCGTCGTTGGGACGGGTGAACTGGCCCAGGCCGTTGGGATAGACGCCGCTGGCCTTGGCGGGATCGAAGTTCATGGCCGGATCGAAGATCGCGGGCTTGTGGTCCCAGACGGCGATCAACTGGGCCACCTTCTCGTCCAGCGTCATGCGCGCCAGCAGGTCATCCACCCGGGCGGCCACCGGCGCGCCAGGGTCCTTATAGACGGCGGGCTTGCCAGTCGCCGTGTCACCGGCGTGGGCGGCGGCGCTGACGGCCACGGCGGCGGCACCGGTCAGGACCAGCCGGCGAACAGAGTTATGGCGTGTACGCACGGGCGCGTCTCCCTATCGTTATTCTTGTTCGGCATCATGGTACCGTTACCATGAGCCTAAAACACCAGGCCGGCCGGGGCCAGCCTCATCCAAACAGCCAAATGGTTATGGGGCCAAATCGTCCGCGAACAGGTCGGGGAAGCGGGTGGCCAACTGGGGCAGAGAGGTCAGGATTTCCTGGAGGTGCAGGCGCATCGCCGCCTCCGCCCGGTCCGCGTCACGGTCGGCGATGGCGTCGACGATGGCCTGGTGCTGCGTGATCAGCAGCGTCAGCGGCGTCGCCTCCGGCATGCTGAGGTAGCGGACACGGTCCATCTGGGCCTTGGTCTCCTCCACCACCCGCCAGGCGTACTCGCAGCCGACGTGCAGCGCGATGTCGCGGTGGAAGCGTTCGTCCAGTTCCAGGAAACGGACGTGGTCCCGGTCCTCAGCGGCGTTGGCCTGGGCGCGCAGGTTGTCGCGCAGCAGATCGATGTCCCGCCCCTTCATCTCCGCCACCGCCCGGCGCACCACCGCCAGTTCCACCGCCTCGCGCACGAAGCGGGCGTCGAACACCTGGCGAACGGAAATCTTGACGATGAAGGAACCGCGCTGCGGCCGGATGGACAGCAGCCCCGCCTCGCTCAGCTTGATGAAGGCCTCGCGTACCGGCTGGCGGCTGACGCCCAACTGGTCGGCGATGTCCTGTTCGGAGATGGCCTGACCAGGGCGGAACTTCATGGCCACGATGGCGCCCCGCAGCTCCCGGAACACGCGGCGGGCCACGGGCTCCGCACTGTCCGCCTGGATCCGATTCAGGACGACACGGTCATTTTCCGCCNACACTGACGCACCCCTTAGAGTCCCACGGGGGCCGGAGCCCGCCTCCACCCTGGGGCATCGGATGGCGCGTTCAAAAGCAGTTGCCAGGACCGCCGCGTTTTGTCGAACGCCGTTGTTGTCGCCCACCATGCATACTACCATACTAGATAACAGGCAAGGCCGCGATCGTGGGAGAACGGGGTTCTGATAACGACGTGCATATCCTGCACTGGCCTGTTGACCCGTCTGGTATGGTAGTATACATGAATGGTAACCGACGAATGAGCGGACCTGAGTCCGCGCAGGGAGAGAATGCCGCCCCCAACGGGCGTTCCTAAATACGATTTGCCAGCCTTGCAGCCGCTACCGCGCGATCAAAGCGCCCGCGCCAGCCTGGAACCCGCTTCGGAGTAGAGCCCCCCATGAAGATTACCGACGCCTATGTCATCGTCACCTGCCCGGCACGGAACTTCGTCACCCTGAAGATCCGCACCGACGAAGGCGTCTACGGCATCGGTGACGCCACCCTGAACGGACGGGAACTGGCGGTGGCGTCGTACCTCACCGACCACGTCATCCCCTGCCTGATCGGCCGTGATCCGCACGACATCGAGGACATCTGGCAGTATCTATACAAGGGCGCCTACTGGCGCCGGGGCCCCGTCACCATGTCGGCCATCGCGGCGGTGGACACGGCCTTGTGGGACATCAAGGCCAAGGTGGCCGGCCTGCCCCTTTATCAACTGCTGGGTGGCAAAAGCCGCAACGGCGTCATGGTCTACGCCCATGCCAACGGCCAGACGGTGGGCGATGCCCTGGACCAGGTGCAGCACTACATCGACCAGGGCTACAAGGCCATCCGCGTCCAGGCCGGCGTGCCCGGCCTCAAGGGCGTCTACGGCGTGGCCAAGGGCATCAATTACGAACCGGCCACCCGTGGCCTGCCTGCGGAATCGGCGTGGTCGACCGCGGCTTACCTGGACTTCGCCCCCACCCTGTTCGCCGCGGCGCGCGACCGTTTCGGCTGGGACCTGCACCTGCTGCATGACGTGCACCACCGCCTGACCCCCATTGAGGCGGCGCGGCTGGGCAAGGCGCTGGAACCTTACCGCCTGTTCTGGATGGAAGACCCGACCCCGGCGGAAAACCAGGAGGCATTCCGCCTGATCCGCCAGCACACCACCACCCCCCTGGCGGTGGGGGAGGTGTTCAACACCATCTGGGATGCCAAGGACCTGATCCAGAACCAGCTGATCGACTATATCCGCACCACGGTGGTGCACGCTGGCGGCATCACCCACCTGCGCCGCATCGCCAGCCTGGCGGAGCTGTACCAGATCCGCACCGGCAGCCATGGCGCCACCGACCTATCGCCGGTCTGCATGGGGGCGGCCCTGCACTTCGACCTGTGGGTGCCCAACTTCGGCATCCAGGAACGCATGGTGCATGAGGACGTGACCGACAGCGTCTTCACCCACGCCTACACCTTCGACAAGGGATACATGCACCCAGGCGAGGCGCCGGGCCACGGCGTCGACATCGATGAGGCGGAGGCGGCGAAGTACCCCTACCAGCCGGCCTACCTGCCAGTGGCGCGCCTGACCGACGGCACGCTGTGGAACTGGTGACCTGACATGAGGCCGGGCGCGGCCTGAAGCGCGCCGAAGTGAACGAACAGCGCCGCGCGGGCCTTGGGGGCCGGCGGTGATAAAGGGGAGTGAGACGTCCATGGCGTGGCCAGCGGAAGCCACCATCGCACCGACCCCACCGCCGGCCAGACTAGGCCAGCGGCGCTGGATCGTCGTCGCCCTGCTCTTCGCCGCCACGGTCATCAACTACGTAGACCGGCAAATGCTGGGCCTGCTGAAACCCTTGTTGTCGCAGGAGTTCCACTGGTCCGACACCGACTATGCCGACATCATCTTCTACTTCCAGGCCGCCTACGCCGTAGCCTACCTGGTATTCGGCCGGGTGATCGACCGCGTTGGCGCCCGCTGGGGCTATGCCCTGACCTTCCTGGTGTGGAACCTGGCGCATATGGCCCACGGCCTGGCCAGCGGCCTGGTGCAGTTCGTCCTGGTGCGCGTGGCCCTGGGCGCCGGGGAGGCTGGAAACTTCCCCGCCGGCCTGAAAAGCGTGGCCGAGTGGTTCCCCCGGCGCGAGCGCGCGCTGGCCGTCGGCATCTTCAATGCCGGGTCCAACGTCGGCGCCATCGTCACGCCCCTGGTCGTGCCCCTCATTGTCGCCGTGGCCGACTGGCGCATGGCGTTCATGGTAACCGGTGTCATAAGCTTCGCCTGGCTGGCCGCCTGGCTGGTGTTCTACCGGCGTCCGGAAGAGGACCGCCGCCTGACCACCGAGGAATTGGCGCATATCCGTGCCGATGGGACCGTTGACGCCACCGTCCAGGCGGAGCCGCGCCTGGGCTGGGTGCTGCGCCAGCGGCAGACCTGGGCCTATGTCCTGGCCAAGTTTCTGACCGACCCCATCTGGTGGGTTTTCCTGTTCTGGTTGCCGGATTTCCTGGGTCGCCGGTTCGGCCTGGACCTCTCCGGCTTCGGCCCACCGCTGGTGGCGATCTACCTGATGTCCGACATCGGCAGCGTCTCCGGCGGCTGGCTGTCGTCCCGCCTGATACGCGGCGGTATCGGTGCCAACCGGGCGCGCAAGCTGGCCATGTTGGCGGCGGCCGTCTGTGTCGTGCCGGTGCTGGCGGCCCCCTGGGTCGGCGGCCTGGTGCCGGCGGTGCTGATCATCGGCCTGGCCACCGCCGGCCATCAGGGCTTCTCCGCCAACCTGATGACCCTGCCCTCCGACCTGTTCCCGCCCTCGGCCGTGGCCACGGTGGTGGGAATGGGCGGCACGGCGGGCGCCGTCGGCGGCATGCTGATGGCCAAGTTCACCGGCTGGATATTGCAGACCACCGGCGGCTACGGCCCCGTCTTCCTGACAGCCGCCGCCGCCTATCCCTTGGCCTTGCTGGCCCTGCAGATGTTGAGCCCACACCTGCGCCCGGCCCTTCCCGGCACCGACGGCGGAGGTGACCCATCCTGAGTCCACGCCCAATAAGCCACCTAAATATAAAACGGAAATCACGTCGCTCCATTTCGGACGCGTCTATGTATTAGTCTTATTTTTAAAATACTCACCCAATATGCATTCAATATTGTTTGAGAAATATCTTGACAATATTGCCCTTGTCAGGAAATGGTAACGGTACCATTTGAGCGCGACCAACGCGCCGGCTTGAGGGAGAAGCGGAATGGCATGCCTGCAATCGGCCACCGGCCGGCATATGAAATCCTGGCGATCGGGTGTGATCGCCGGCCTGGCCGCGCTGGCGGCCGAGGTGCTGGGGGGCGGCACGGTGCTGGACGCCCCCGTCCCCCACACGCAGGGCGACCGCCGTTACCGCTGATCCGCATCCGCGCGGCGCGCAAAGACCAGACGCAACAAAAGCCCGCTCAAATTCCAGAGATCGCGGGCGGAGAGGGAGGAAATCATGGCGCACTCAAGAGACTGGAAGGCCCTTCTCACCACCACCGCCCTGGCCGGCGGTGCCCTGCTGGGCATGCTGGCCCTGCAGGCCCAGGCCCAGACGGCGTCGCCCGCCTCCACCGGGGACGAGATGGAGGAAATCACCGTCACCGGCATCCGCCGCAGCCTCTTGGACGCCACGGAGCAGAAGCGCAATTCCGTGTCCTTCGGCGACAGCATCTTCGCCGAGGACATCGGCAAGCTGCCCGCCACCAACCTGGCGGAAACCCTGAACCGCATTCCCGGCGTGAACCTGACCCGCGACATCAATGGCGAGGGCGTGCAGGTTTCCATCCGCGGCCTGGGTCCCAGCTTTTCCAAGGTCCTGCTGAACAACACCCAGATCGCGGTGGCGTCGGACGGCGGCACCAACGGCGGCAGCGCCAACCGTGAGGTCGACCTGGACTTCTTCCCGTCCGAGCTGTTCACCCGGCTGGACGTGGCGAAGAGCCCCACGGCCGACATGCTGGAGGGCGGCATCGCCGGCACGGTCAACCTGCACAGCGCCCGTCCCTTCGATAACGAAGGCACGCATGTCACCCTGATCGGCCAGGGCCAGTACACCAACGCCGATGGCGAAGTCAGCCCCCGCGGCGCCTTCGTCGCCAGCCACACCTGGGGTGATTTCGGCGTCCTGGTCGGCGTTTCGGGCGTCAAGACCACCACCCGCATCGACGGTTTCGAGACCATCGGCTACAGCGACGGCAACCTGGGGGCCGCCAACGGCGACGTCGGCACCGGCAATGGCTTCGTCTATGCCAGCACCGCCCCCAACAACGTCACCGGCCTGACGCCGGGCCAGCCGGTGAACCTGGCCCAGACCTCCGGCCTCAGCCTGCCGCAACTGGGCAGCGCCCTGATCCCGCGCCTGGGCCGCAACAGCTACACCTTCGGCGACCGGTCGCGCGTGTCCAGCCTGCTGTCCCTGGAATACCGGCCCAGCGACGAATGGCACTTCGCCATCGACGGCCTGTGGGCCCAGTCGGACCGCGACTACCAGCGCCTGAACATGAACTGGTACGTGCGCAACTCCGGCCCCGGCACCAGCCCCACCTCCACCGGCGGCATGGTCCCCTTCAACCTGACGGTCGACAGCAACAATGTCGTGACCCAAGGCACCTTCGCGAATTCCAGCTTCTTCCTGGAAAACGACATCTTCAATCAGCATACCGAGTTCTACAACATCAACCCGACCCTGACCTGGAAGCCGTCCAAGGACTTCAAGGTCGACGCCCAGGTCAATTACGGCCACAGCACCTTCTTCCGCGAACAGCCGCAGTTCGACGTCCAGACCCCGGCGCAGTCCGGCCTGACCGTCACCTACCAGACCGGCGGCGCCAACGGCCAGCCCATCATCATCCCCAACCGCGACCTGAACGACCCCAACCTGGGTTGGAAGTGGTATCGCGTGAACGTGCAGAACGTGTACCGTGAGACCACCACCCGCGGCGCCCACATCGACACCCAGTACGGCGACGACGCCGTCAACCTGAAGGTCGGCGGCGCCTATGACATGGCCAGCCGCATCATCCGCGCCTATGACAACAGCACCGCCTTCCAGACGGCGGTCTGCGGCGCCACCTGCGACGGCCTGTCCGGCCTGGTGCCCAATTCCCAGATCGGCCAGTACCTGCTGCCCATGAATATCAACGACTTCGGCCACCTGGCTGATGGCAACGTCGGCTACACCAAGTGGATCATGACCAACCTGTCGGCCCTGGAAAAGGCGACGAACTACGAGCAGTTCAAGGACAGCGCCCCCCAGACCCGCAGCGCCGTCACCGGTGGTTCCGTCGGCAACATCTCGGAAAAGACCTTCGGTGGCTATGCCGAGGGTAACGCCAAGGACACCCTGCTGGGCCACGACGTGGCCATCAACATGGGCCTGCGCTACTTCCACACCGACCAGACGGTGACCAGCCCGCTGCAGACCGCCTCCGGCGCGCTGATCGACCAGACCCTGAACACAGGCTACAGCGACGTCCTGCCCTCGGCCAACGTGGTCTACAGCCTGACGGATGACATCAAGCTGCGCGCCGCCGCCTCGCGCAGCATCACCCGCGCCGACGCCAGCCAGCTGCTGCCCGGCACCACCTTCTCCGACATCTCCGCCCAGGTGGCCAGTGCTGGCAACCCCAACCTGAAGCCCTACACCTCCAACAACATCGACATCGGCGGCGAGTGGTACACCGGCGGCCTGGGCTATGTCGGCGCCGCCCTGTTCCGCAAGGACATCGACGGCTTCACCGTCACGACGCAGAAGACGGTGCCCTTCACCGCGCTGGGCATCAATTTCAGCGATCTGCAGACCAGCCAGCAGCAGGCCTTGCTGCTGCGTGGCGGCCCCAACGTCGCCACCGTGACGCTGAACCAGCCGGTGAACCTCAGCAAGCTGCTGCTGCAGGGCATCGAGCTGACCTGGGTGCAGCCGCTGGACTTCATCGTCGAAGGCCTGGGCTTCTCGGCCAACGGCACGCATATCGAGCAAAGCTCGGACAGCGGCCTGTTCGCCACCGGCATCTCGCCCTACAGCTATAACCTGCAGGGTTATTACGAAGGCCACGGCGTGTCGGTCAGCGTGAACTACGTCTGGAACGACCAGTCCACGGCCGCCAACGCCCCGCAGAACAACCTGCAGGAAGCGCTGATCAACGCGTCGCGCGGCCAGCTGGACGTATCGCTGGGCTATCAGCTGCCGGTGTTCAACGACAGCGTCCGTCTGACGGTGGATGCGCTGAACATCACCAACGAACCGCTGGTGACCCTGTTCGGCCACTCCAACTCGCCCTACAGCATCTACTACCCGGGCACCCAGGTGATCTTCGGCGCCCGCGCCAAGTTCTGAGGCATCCTCCCGACGGTCCGGGTGGGGAAACCCGCCCGGATCGCCCTGTACCAACTGGAATCCCCGGCGGCATCAGCCTCCGGGGGTCTTTTTGTCAGATGCCGCTCAAACGGCGATAGCCGCCGTCGGCGTAGAGCAGCGGATCAACCTCGGTCCGGCTGCGGGTCCACAGCACCTCGCCCACGATGACGCGGTGGCTGCCGTGGGGCAGCTCGGCAGCGCGGCGGCATACCAGGGTGGATTGCGCGCCGATCAGGCAGGGAGCGCCCATCACGTCCTCCCACTCACCGGGCTTGAAACAGTCCTCGGTGCGGTTGGGCTGGCCGAACGTGCGCGAAATGTCCTGCTGGTCAGCGTGCAGGATGTTGATGGCGTAGGTGTCGGCCGCCAGCAGCCGGTCATGCACGCTGCCCGACTGGTTCAGCGCGATGAGGACGGAGGGCGGGTCGAAGCTGAGGGAACATAGCGCGCTGACCGTGGCCCCGGCCGCCCCCTTGCCGTCCCGCAGCGTCACCACGGAAACCGATGCCGCCAGGCGGCGCATGGCGAAGCGCAGGCCGTCCACCAGGGCGGGGTCGGCATCAAGGGGCGGAGCGGCGGACGAACTGGACATGAGGCCTCGGGTAGGGACGACACGGAGGGGGGACAAACATTTCGACCGGCGACGCGGACGATGGCATAGGACACCGCTTTGCCGCCCCTGACAAGGCGGGTCAGATGCCTGAAGGCGCCCGACCGCTTGTCCGGA
This sequence comes from Azospirillum sp. B4, assembly GCF_000333275.1. Taxonomy (GTDB): domain Bacteria; phylum Pseudomonadota; class Alphaproteobacteria; order Azospirillales; family Azospirillaceae; genus Nitrospirillum. Next base: position 9,711 of record NZ_BACU01000534.1, read on the forward strand.
TACGGCCCCGCTGCCCTACCATGCGGGCGACCGAGTCCGTAATTTAATAATTCTTGATATCCGCCACATGGTTCTTGATCACCACGGTTCTTGATGACCGGGCTTAGCGCCTGGCCCCCGGCCGGTCCATGTCGAAGCGGGTGTCCGGCGTGATGGCGGCATAGGCGGAGGGGCCGCCGCCGCGCAGGATGATGCCGGCGCCGAAGGTGTCGAAGATGCCGTCGACCAGCAACGAACGGGCGATGTGGATCACCACCGCCTCCCCCATCACCAGCCAGGAATCGACGGGACTGCCGTCGTGGCGGCGCAGGCGGTGGATGTCCGTCACACGGCATTCGAAATGGACGGGGCTTTCCGCCACGCGGGGCACGTCAACGTGTGTGCCGGCCAGGGGGGTCAGTCCCGCCAGCTGGAATTCATCGGTGCCGTAGGGCACGGGCGCGCTGGTCGCGTTCATCTGTTCCGCCAGATCGCGCGTGGCCAGGTTCCAGACGAACATGCCCGTCTCCTCGGCGTTCCGCAGGCTGTCCTTGGCGCTGGTGCTGCAGAAACCCACGATGGGCGGGCGGTAGTTGAACAGGTTGAAGAAACTGTACGGCGCCAGGTTGACGCTGCCGTCCCGCCCCCGGCTGGAAATCCAGCCGATGGGCCGCGGCCCCACCATGGAGTTCAGCGGATCGTGCGGCAGCCCATGGCCCCGCGCGGGCTCGTAGGAATAGAGGTCGTGGTGCTGCGGCATCGCGCATGTCCCGGCGGTGGGGCGACCGCCCGCAGGCGGCCGTCCCGGTTGCTAACCGTCTGAACATACGGGGTGCCGGGCGGACTTTAAACGCGGCACCCGCGCACGGGTCGCCTGCGCGTCCAGCGGGGCAAGGGTCAACGGGCGCCACGCGCCGGCTTCTTCGCCCCGTTGGCCACCGCCGGCCCATCCTCCAGCGTGCCGATGGTCACCTGCAGCAGGCGACTGATGCCATTGGCGTAATCCTGGCTGGCCTTCAGCGCGAAGCGCTGGCCGCACTCCTGCCACTCCTGCGGGGTGCGGCAAGCCAGCAGGGCGGCGCAGGCCTCCCGGTCCTCATGCATCCGCAGTTCCCAGAACCGTGTCATTTCCTGGAAGAAGGCCAAGCCGCCGTGGGTGATGCGGCCGTAGACATGATGGATGTCATCCATCCAGGCGGTGTTTTCCGTCATCAGGGCTTCCAGCACCGGGTGCGGCAGGTCCTTTTCCGGAAACGGTGTTTTGACGGCATCAGGCATGGCGTCCTCCCTGGTTGCGACCCCCGGCGGGGCGCAGGCGCTGCACCCCGCTTGCGCGGGCGAGACGAACGATGAGGCAAGCGTACCAAGCACCCCCAGCCGATGCCTTGAGATGGGTCAAGCCCAGCCATCTTGGACCGGGCCATCTTGGGCCCAGACGGTAGGAATGCGGGAATAGGATAGCACAGGGCGGGCCACTGCCAGCGGACATTCCGGGGGCGGGAAAGACCAATCGCGCTCACCGCATCGCGCGCGCCGCCATGAACGGGCGGGGCCGCTTAATCGGATGCCAGCAACTGCCTGGTCATGCTCTCGCAATCCACGTCATCGGCGCCGCCGAAGTCGGGCAGCGGGATGGGGATCAGGCGGCCGATGGAAATGCGCGGTGAGCGGATCTTGCCCTTCACCACCACAGGGGCGTGCAGATCCAGCAGGTCGAACTTCTTGGTATCGGCCGTGATCTCGGTATCGACCTCCTGGGTCTTGAGGCCGGCCCGACCTTCGACATGCACCACCGATTTCCGGGTGTCCATCAAGGTCCGGTCGAAAACCACCTCGCCATGGTTGAAATTCAGGCGGCCCCCGGCGCAGCGGATGGGGATCTGGTCGTCGCCGGTGATGTACAGCACCAGGGCATCGGCGATTTGCAGCCCCGCCAGGCTGACCATCAGCGAACTGATGGTGCCGCCTGACATGGTGATCACCGCGTTGCCGGTGGCCGAGCCCATGACGTCGGCCAGGGATCGGCCGTTGCCCACCAGCTGGACACGGCCCCGCAGCTTGCCCTTGGTGGTGTCGAAATAGTCCGAGCCACGGAAAAAGGATTTCAGGTCGACGTCCTGGAAATTCAGGTTGGCGCGGGTGCGCGGGTCGGCCGCGCGCGCATCCAGCGCCATGTCGCCGGACAGCCCGCCGCCCGCCACACTCATGCGCAAGGGGTTCACGACCGCCTCGCCATCCCTCACCTGGACGCGGAAGCTCAAGGCCGTGACCGGCAGGTAATCAGGCGCCACCACCCGGCGGGCGTCCAGGCTGACGTCCATGTTCATGGCGCGCAGCTTTTCCACCTGCAGCGGGACGTCCGGGAACAGGTCGCCCCTGGCCTCCAGCTTGGCTTGCGTCTTCTTCTGTTCCACCGAGACGTTGCCCTTGCTGCCCGGCGTGGCGCCCACCAGGGGCGCCAGGTCGGCGAACGCCAAGTGGTCGGAGGTGAGATGGGCCGTGAGGAAGGCCGGCTTGGCGTGATGATCGATGGCGATATCGCCGGCCAGGTCGCTGTCGCCCGCGTGCCAGGTCATGTCCACCACCCGCCACACCCCGGGCTCATGCGTCAGTTTGCCGTTGATGCGATAGGGGGGCGTGGGCGGCCCGGGGATGCCCAGCAAGGGGAAGATATCCGCCAGGTTCTGGCCCGACAGGGCCACCTGGACGTTCGATCCCGTGAACTGGAAGGGATCCTGCAACGTGCCCCTGACCGTTAGCTTGGTGGCGCCGTAGTCCACCTGCAGATCCACCGGATAGGGCTGGTCGGTATCGCGCAGCATGAGGACGGACCCGCCGACAAAGTGCACGGTCAGCGCCTTGCTCTCGATGCTGCCCTTCAGGTCCAGTTCCGCCGTCGGGTTGGCCGGCGCCTGGCCGGTGGCCGTCTGCACCGTGCCATCCAGGTTCAGCTTGCGCTTGGCGTCCCGATAGCTGACACGGCCGTCGTCGATCTCCAGCCGGCCGATCATCGGCACCTCATCGCGGCTTTCGGGCTTCAGCTGGTTCACGGCGCCATGGGCCACCGGACTCTCCCCGGCGCTCCAGTTCCATTCCTCCTTGTCGTTCTTCTCCAGCGCAATCACGGGTGCCCGCAGGATCAGCCGGGGGAAGACCAGGTCGCGGTGGAACAGCAGCGGCCGCAGCTCGATATCCAGTTCAATCTGCCTGGCCGTGAACAAGTGGGGCGCCTGGCCCCAATCGGTGTTCGAGACCTGGACGTCGTCCAGCAGGAGGTGGGTCACCCAGCCCCACTGCACGGTGACCTTACCGATTTGGGTCTTGCGGCCGGAGAACGCCTCCGCCCGGTTCTCCAGTTGGGCGCGCACGTAGTCCGACGTGACGAACAGGTAGACACCGGTACCGGCCAACACCAGCAGCACCACCAGCACGCCCACCGACCAACCGATTATCCTGAATGCCCGTCGCATGGCCAGCGATCCATCTTCGACCCGCCCCCATGCTCAGCAAACCGCCGAGCCGCCGCCCCGGTTCCCACCCCCGGCGGATTCCGGTACACGCTTACCGGTTCTGACGGGGTTCTGACGTCATAACTGCCAAGCATGCGCGGTGGCCGCGGCGTGTCTACGACTTCACAAGCCGCAGACTTGGCCTGACCGGGCCGGCGTCGACACCGGCGCTGGCGAAGAAATTGGCGATGGCGTCAATGTGCCGGTGATCGGCCACGGCAAGGACCGAGCCGCCGAAGATGGGCGCCGTGACCACCAGGCTGACCACATCACCGGTAGCCATCCGGATATAATTGCCATCACCCAAGGGGGCGGCCAGTTGGAGACTGAGCCCGGCGGGTGAATGGCCCAAGCAGATCACCACGCAATCCAGGATGGCATGGACGATGGTTGCATCCTTCTTCTTGTAGCAACTGATGTAAACAACCGAGGCGCCGAAAGAGACGGCATCGCCATCACCCACGCAATACCCCTTGATGGACTGGATATCGTCAGCGGAAAATATCTGTTGGTGGGCGAAGTCCGTCTCACTCACGGTCACCATTTCCCTTCCTTAAATTGAACTATTGCACGAACGCAACCAAGTAATACCCTGGCCGCGCCCACCGCATCCCGTAAAACTACCTTTTGAAGATGACGGCAACCTGACCTATTCCCCGATTTTCCTCCGGCCACAAGTAAAGCCTCATCAATTGACGCCCATTTTTTGGGCGTTGGCGGCAATCGAGCCCGGGTGATGTCCTGGACCGACGTGAAGTGTTCAAGGGAGCGATCAAGGCCTGGGCATGGATGGCCGCCGGTTCGGTTTTGGGATGCCTTCGGCCGGCCGGACCCCTATGGTGGCGGCCAATCGAACGCCGCCGGAGGAACGAGCCCCATGCTGCTGCACCTGTCCACCTGGTCCGAAGTCGAGCGCTTCCTGGAGCGCTCCAAGACCGTCGTCATCCCCATCGGCTCCAACGAGCAGCATGGCCCCACCGGCCTGCTGGGCACCGACTGGTTGTGCCCCGAGATCATCGCGCATGAGGCGCACAAGGG
>NZ_BACU01000533.1 GCF_000333275.1 Azospirillum sp. B4
GCCATGGTGGCCATGTAGACGATGACGATATCGGTCGCCAGCAGGGAACTGGCCTGCATCATGCGCTGGCCCAGGCCGGGCACGCCGAACAACTCCGCCGCCACCACCGACATCCAGGCCTGGCCCAACCCGGTGCGCAATCCCGCCAGGATGGCGCCCGACGCCGCCGGCAGCACGATCTTGACCAGCTTGGCCAGGGTGGAGCGGTGGCCAAAGGCGTCGGCCAGTTCCAGCAGGTCGCGGTCCACCGCCTGCACGGCACCCAATGCTGCGAAGTAATTGATCCAGAAGACACCCAGCACGATGATGAAGGTGGCCGCCGTGGGCGTCACCCCGAACCAGATGATGGCGAACGGCACCCATGCCAGGCCGGGGATGGGCCGCAGCAGGCGCACCACCCAGCTGGTGAAGTCCTCCAGCCGGCGCGACATGCCGGTGAGGACGCCGGCGGCGATGCCGCCGACGGAGCCCAGGACCAGGCCCCAGGTGTAATGCACCAGGCTGTGCAGGATGGCATCCGTCCATTGGCCGCTCCGCACCTCCGCCACGAAGGCCGTGGGAATGGCGCTGGGCGGCGGCAGCAGGACCGGGCGCACCAAACTGGCACCCCCGCCCTCGACGCGGTCACCATCGGCTTTCATGCCGGTGCGTATGCGCCCAGCGCCGTCGCCCTGGGTTCAGGATCGCAAGCGTCCACACCGTTTACCGTTTCGGTCGGAGGCGACGCCAGCATCTACGGCCCGTTCCGCCGCCGGATCGTCTATGTGGCGGATGGTACGGATGTAAGCGATGCCGCCACGGTGGGTCAGCTTCGGCGGACCAAGGCGGAACTGGAAGAGCAGTTATCACCTTGCGTGAAGATTACAGCAAACTGGCGGCACTGTTACAGGAGACGCCCCGCTAGTGTCTTGATCGGTTCATATGAAGGCATCTGAACCCTTCCTTGCGCGTCGGAGTAGAGGTTTAGAGTCATTCCGGCGATCTGGCCTGGCGCTTCAATGAAAGCCGGAATGACTCTAGAATCAGTGACAGCGGCCATGATAGCGGTGGCCTACTGATTCCCTTGGATACCCGGTGGGACGCCTCAGTCCCCGGGCACGAAGGTTCCCCGAGCGGCCTTCACCGCCTCCACGATGAAGTCGGAGGTGATGCGCACCCGGGCCAGCGCGCGCAGGTCGGAATGGACGATCAGCCAGAAGGACCGGGTCAGGGACACGGTGTCAGGCAGCACGCGGGTCAGCCGCGGCTCCAGCCCGGCCATGAAGCAGGGCAGGACGCACAGGCCCTGCCCCGCCAGCGTCATGTGGTACTGGGCCATCAGGTTGGAACTGGTGATGCTGGGCGTCAGGTCCTTCTCGATCAGGGGGATGTAGTCCAGTTCCGGTGCGTAGATCAGTTCCCCCACATAGCCGATCAGACGGTGGTCACGCAGGTCGCCCCGGCGCTGCGGCGCGCCTCGGCGGTCCAGGTAGTCCCGCGCCGCGTAAAGGCCCAGTTGATAGTCGGTCAGCTTGCGGGCGTGCAGCCGCCCCTCGCGCGGCGGGGCCAGGCCGATGGCGATGTCGGCCTCACGCTTCGTCAGGCTGAACAGACGGGGCGTGGTCACCAGTTCCACCACCAAGTCGGGGTGGACGGCGCCCAGGTCCCCCAGGCGCGGCGCCAGGAAGACGGTGCCGAAGCCGTCCGGCGCGCCGATGCGCACCGTGCCCGCGACCTTGAGGCTGGAACCCGCGACCTCCCCCAATATGCCCAGCGCCACGGACTCCATGGCCTGGGCAGAGGCCAGCAGCTTTTCCCCCTGGGGCGTCAAGGCATAGCCCTGGACGCTGCGGGTGAACAGCTGGGTCTGCAGCGTGCGTTCCAGGTCGGCGATGCGCCGGCTGAGGGTGGAATGGTCCACGCCCAGACGCCGGGCCGCCGCCGTCAGCTTGCCGGCGCGCACCACCGCCAGGAAGGATTGCAGGGCATCCCAGTCAAAAGAGCTTTCCATATGGGAATTCCCGCACAACCAAAGACGAATATGCGCCCTGTACGTGCAGGAATATGAATGCTTAACTTCCACAAAACAACAGCAGGAGGAAGGCCCCATGGCCCGGGAATTGACGCATTTCATCGGCGGCCGCCATGTCGCCGGCACGTCCGGCCGCTTCGGCGACGTGTTCGACCCCAACACCGGCGAGGTGCAGGCCAAGGTGCCGCTGGCCACCCAGGGTGAGGTGGAGGCCGCCATCGCCGCCGCCGCCGCCGCCCAGCCCGCCTGGGCCGCCACCAATCCGCAGCGCCGCGCCCGTGTGCTGATGAAGTTCGTGGAGCTGGTGAACCGGGAGATGAACAGCCTGGCGCGCCTCCTGTCCTCCGAACATGGCAAGACCATCCCGGATGCCAAGGGCGACATCCAGCGCGGGCTGGAGGTGGCGGAATTCGCCATCGGCATCCCCCACCTACTGAAGGGCGAATACACCGACAGCGCCGGCCCCGGCATCGACATCTATTCCATGCGCCAACCGCTGGGCGTGGTGGCCGGCATCACGCCGTTCAACTTCCCGGCCATGATCCCGCTGTGGAAGGCGGCCCCCGCCATCGCCTGCGGCAACGCCTTCGTGCTGAAACCATCGGAACGCGATCCCTCCGTCCCGCTGCGCCTGGCGGAACTGTTCCTGGAGGCCGGCTTGCCCGAGGGCATCTTCAACGTGGTGAACGGTGACAAGGTGGCGGTGGACACGCTGCTGACCGACCCGCGTATCCAGGCCGTTGGCTTCGTGGGCTCCAGCGCCATCGCCAACTACATCTACGCCACGGCGGCGGAGCATGGGAAACGCGCCCAGTGCTTCGGCGGCGCCAAGAACCACATGATCATCATGCCGGACGCCGACCTGGACCAGGCGGTGGACGCCCTGATCGGCGCCGGTTATGGCTCGGCGGGTGAGCGCTGCATGGCCATCTCGGTCGCCGTTCCGGTGGGCAAGGCCACGGCCGAGGCCCTGGTGGAACGCCTGGTGCCGCGCGTGGAATCCCTGCGCGTGGGCCTGTCCACCGACGAGGGCGCCGACTACGGCCCCCTGGTGACCCGCGAGGCCCTGGAGCGGGTGAAGGGCTACATCGACCTTGGCGTGACGGAAGGCGCCAAGCTGCTGGTGGACGGCCGCGGCTTTCGGATGCAGGGCCATGAGAACGGCTACTTCATCGGCGGCAGCCTGTTCGATCACGTGACCCCGGCGATGAAGATTTACCAGGACGAGATCTTCGGGCCCGTCCTGTCCATCACCCGGGCCGACAGCTATGAGGAGGCGCTGCGCCTGCCCAACGAGCACGCCTACGGCAACGGTGTCGCCATGTTCACCCGCGACGGCGACACCGCCCGCGACTTCGTGGCCCGGGTGAACGTAGGCATGGTGGGCGTGAACGTGCCCATCCCCGTGCCGCTGGCCTATCACACCTTCGGCGGCTGGAAGCGCTCCGGCTTCGGCGACCTGAACCAGCATGGGCCGGACGCCGTGCGCTTCTACACCAAGACCAAGACGGTCACCTCGCGCTGGCCCTCCGGCACCAAGGAGGGCGCCAGCTTCGTCATCCCGACGATGAGCTGACACCAACACGGGACGGGGGGGTTACGCGCCGCCCCCGTCCAATCTCCCCTGGCCCACGGCCAGTTCCATGAAGGTCAGGTCCAGCCAGCGGCCGAACTTGGTGCCGGCTTCGGAAAAGACGCCGGCGGTGCGGAAGCCCACCTTGGCGTGCAGCGCGATGGAGATCGCGTTCTCGCTGGCGATGGCGGCGATCATGCGGTGGATGCCCCGCTCATGGGCGCAGGCCACCAGGGCGCGCAGCAGCGCCTCCCCCACCCCACGGCCTTGCGCCTCGGGCGCCACATACACGGAATTCTCCACCGAGTGGCGGAAGCCGTCGAAGGGCCGCCAGTCGCCATAGGCGGCATAGCCCACCACCGCGTCCCCCGCCATCGCCACCAGCACCGGGAAGTTCCGCGCCATGCGCGCCTCGAACCATTGGCGGCGGTTCTCCAGATCCACCTGCATGTCGTTCCAGATGGCCGTGGTGTGCACCACCGCGTGGTTGTAGATGACGCGGATGTCTTCCAGATCGTCCGGGGTGGCGGGACGGATGATGATGGACGGGACGGTCCGGGTCTCGGTCATGGGCGGGCGATCCGTTCACTATAGTTTCATCACGTCCACTATGTGATACGATGCCGCGATCGGCAAGCCGGGTTTTTGAGGACGATGACGGGGAACGGGGATGAACTGGATGCGCGGCTGGGCGCCCGCATCCGGGTGGAGCGTGAGGCGCGCGGCTGGTCGCTGACCGACCTGTCGGAACGGGCAGGCGTGTCGCGCGCCATGATCAACAAGATCGAGCGGGCGGAAAGCAGCCCCACCGCCTCCCTCCTCGGCCGGCTGTCCGGCGCCTTCGGCCTGACCCTGTCGGCGCTGCTGGCCCGGGCGGAGGATGACGGCCGCCGCCGTCTGCTGCGCGCGGGCGAACAGCGCAGCTGGCGCGACCCCGCCACCGGCTATGTCCGCCGCCTGGTGGCGCCACCGCCCGGTTCCGACCTGCCGTTGGAACTGGTGCACATCGACCTGCCGGCGGGTGCGCGCGTGCCCTTCCCCGCCTCCGCCTACGCCTTCACCCGGCACATCATCCACGTGCTGGCGGCGGAGCTGACCTTCACCGAGGGCGACACCGTCCACCAGCTCTCCGCCGGCGACAGCCTGGAACTGGGCCCGCCGGCGGACTGCGTGTTCGAGAACCGGGGCGACCGGCCCTGCACATACCTGGTGCTGATCCTTCAGCCGTGAGGCGACCTCAGGTGAAGTCAGTCGACCGGGTCAGGTCCTCCCATGCGGTGATCTCGGCCTCCAGCGCCGCCAGCTTGTCCCGCACCAGGGACAGGGCGTCGGTGCCCAGCAGCAGGTGCACCGGTGGCGCCTCCGCCGCCACCAGGGCCAACAGCGCTTGCGCCGCCTTGGTGGGGTCGCCGGCTTGGCGGCCGCTCTTTTCCTCCCGCGCCTGGCGCACCGGATCGAACAGACGGTCGTAATCGGCGATGCCACGGGCTGAACGCACCATGGAGCGGCCGGCCCAGTCGGTGCGGAAGGAGCCGGGGGCCACCGCCGTCACCCGGACGCCCAGATCCCGGACCTCCTTGGCCAACACCTCGCTGACGCCCTCCAGCGCGAACTTGCTGCCGCAATAGTAGGCCAGGCCCGGCATGGTGATGAAACCGCCCATGGACGTGATGTTGACGATGTGTCCCGCCCGGCGCCCGCGCATGAAGGGCAGCACGGCCTGGATCATGGCCACGGCGCCGAAGACGTTGACCTCGAACTGCCGGCGCATCTCCCTCAGGGGGGATTCCTCCAGGATGCCTTCGTGGCCGTAGCCGGCGTTGTTGACCAGCACGGCGACAGGGCCGACCTCCCGCTCCACCGTCGCCACCACCGGCGCGATGGCGTCGGTATCGGTGACATCCAGCAGGATGGCATGGGCGCGGGTGGGGTGCAGGGCGGCGAAGGCGGCCCGCGCCGTCGCGTCCCGCACGGTGCCGACCACCGTGTGACCAGCCGCCAGGGCGGCCTGGGCAAAGGCGCGGCCGAAGCCGCTGCTGACGCCGGTGATCAGGAAAATCTGAGTGTCGGACATAAGAGGTTCCGCCGATGGTTGGATCGGCGGGCAGTTGGCCACAGGTGCCGGCGCTGCGGTATGCTACATAAACCGGATGCGCTTGTTAGCCATGGAGATAGAATGCGCGGGCAGGAATTCGCCGATCTGCGGGCCTTCGCCATGATCGCGGAGCATGGGAACTTCTCCCGCGCCGCCGCCCAGCTGCGGGTCACGCCCTCGGCCCTCAGCCAGACCATCCGCGCGCTGGAGGAACGGCTGGGCGTGGCCTTGTTCAAGCGCACCACCCGCAGCACCGCGCTGACGGAGGCTGGCGCCCGGTTGCTGGCCGGTTTCAAGCCGGCGATGGAACAGATGGAGGCGGCGGTCGCCGACGTCGGCACCCTGCGCGGCAGCCCCACCGGCACCGTGCGCCTGCACTTGCCCCGCCTGGCGGCGGCCACGCTGGTGGAACCGATGCTGGGCCGCTTCCACGTGACTTATCCCGATATCGTGCTGGAGTTGGCCATCGACGACGCGGTGGTGGACATCGTGGAGGCCGGGTTCGACGTCGGCATCACGCTGGGCGAACTGCTGGCCAAGGACATGGTGGCGGTGAAACTGGGTCCGGACCTGCACCAGGTGGCCGTGGCCTCCCCCGATTACATCGCCCGCCATGGCGAACCGCGAACGCCGGCCGACCTACACCATCACCGCTGCATCAACTGGCGCAAGCCCGGCAGCGGCAAGCTGTACAATTGGGAATTCCAGGCGGATGGCCGCTGGTTCGCCGTGGCCGTGGACGGGCCGCTGGTGGTGTCCCATCGCGATACCGCCTTGGCGGCGGCGGCCCAGGGCGTGGGCATCGCCTTCGCCTATTGGTCGGACCGGTGGATGAAACCGCTGATCGACCAGGGCGCCCTGGTGCCGCTGTTGCAGGCCTACTCCCCGCCCTTCCCCGGCTGGTACCTCTATTACCCCAAGCAGCGCTACACCCCGCCGCCGGTGCGGGCCTTGGCGGATTTCCTGCGGCGCACCGCCAATGAGACCAGCGACATGACGCTGTAGGCCCCGATGGGGCCGCCGGAGGTTTACGGGGAGCGATAGCGGACTGGAAACCGAGGACAAGCCAAGCCCGCGGATGCGGGCGCCCGGCGCTTGAGGGAACAGTATTTCAAAATGAAATGACTGAATATCCATTCATATGATTATGTGATCATCGGCTGGCGACTATCCTCCCCATATCGCCACCGAACGGGGGAAGACACCCGATGCTGATCACCCATTACAGCCACCGCCTGACGGCCGACTACGACCTGGACATCCTGCGCGCCCGGGCGGAGGCCAACGTCGCCCGCTGGGCCGCCATGCCCGAGCTGTACTTCAAGGGCTTCCTGCTGCGCCAGGCCGGCCGTCTGGGCGCCATCGCCAACGTCTATTCCGCCCTGTACCTGTGGCGGCATGACGCGGCCTTCCGGGACTTCCTGGTCCAGGGCCGGTTCAAGACGGTCACCGACACCTTCGGCCGGGCGGACATCGACGTCCGCGTGGCGCTGGACGCCCGCAAGGGCCCCGCGCGGGAGGCCCGGTTCGCCGTGGTGGACACGGCACCCATCCCGGTGGATGCCAGCCTGGCGGGCCTGTGCGCCGATGAGATCGCGTTGAACCGCCAGGTGGCGGAGGAAGATGGCGTCGTCGCCGCCGCCGTGGGCGTGGACGCCCGCACCTGGACCCTCACCCGCCTGCGCCTGACGACGGCGGAGCCCACGGGCCTGCCCGCCACCGCCGTGGCCTATCAGGTGCTGCAACTGGCCCGGCCGCTGCTGGAGACCCTGCCCTCAAGCCGTCAGGACTGAGGGCGCGGTCGCCTGGGGCGCCAATTGGAAGCGCTGGAAGCGGTCCAGCGCCTCCTCGATGGCGGCCTTCAGGTCCGGCCGTTCCGGCGCGATCCAGGTCCAGCGCTGCACCAGCAGGCGGTCGGCCTGGCGGTCGGTCTTCAGGTCCAGGGCCGCCACGATCTCCTCCCCCACCAGCACCGGCAGGGCGAAGTAGCCCAGCACCCGCTTGGCCGCCGGCACATAGGCCTCGAACCGGTGGACATAGCCGAAAATGGCCTCCAGCCGCTTGCGCTGGATGACCAGGGGGTCGAAGGGCGACAGGATGTGGACCAGGTTGGCCGGCACCGGTGGCCCCGCCGCCTCCAGCGCCGCAGGCTCGGCCCAATGCGGCACCTTCTCCGCCCCAGTGATCACCACCGGCGCCAGCCGGCGGGCGCGCACCGCCTTCTCGATCAACGGCAGCACCTCGGCCTTCAGGGGCAGGTTGCCGTAGCAGATGGAATCCAGGCTGACCACGCCCTGGCTGCGCAGCGCCCGGCGCAGCAGGTAGTCGGCCACCTGGGCCGGGGTCGCGGGGCGCGGCCGGCGGTCCCAGCCGAAATGCCGGTCGGTCAGTTCATAGACCTTCAGCATGCCGTCACGGGCGGAAACGGTCAGGTCGCCGTTGTAGAAGCCGAAGTTCAGCAGGCGCTTGGACGGCTTGCGGCTGGCCCACAGGTGCTCTTTCTCCACCAGCACCTCATCATCGATGTCACGGATGCTGAGCGGCCCCTCTTCACGGATGCGACGCAGCAACGCCGTGTAATCGCGCCGGTCGATGGCGGCATAGTGGGCCGGCGGGTTGTCGCGGGTCTGGCGCATGTCCGGCGCGAAATAGCGGTAATCGGCCGTGGGGATGTAGGCCAGGGCGTGCGCCCAGTATTCGAAGACCGACTTGTCCACCGACTGCGCCGCCGCCAGGTCCGCCCGGGTGTAGTCCGGGATGCGGGTCTGCAGGATGTGGTGGTGGCTGCGCTCGATGACGTTGATGGTATCGATCTGGACATAGCCCAGGTGCTCGGTCGCCGCTTTCACCGCCTGGGAGCCGGCGCCGAACGGGGCCGGTTCCAGCAGGCGCTGGGCCGACAGCCAGAGATGACGGGCGCGGATGGGCGAAATTTCGAGAGGCGTTGCGGGCATCAGGCCGGAATCCCATGGGCGGTTGCAGCCGTCTTATAGCGGGCGGCGGCGCCGCCGCCTGTGACGGGTGCCGCCTGTGACGGGTATACGCCGTATCCCCTTGACGGCCCCCGCCCGGCCGGCCCCATAGTCGCCCGCGTTCAGGCCTTAAGGAAGCCCCGGTGAGCGAAGTCCCCTCCCACACCCTGCACATCTGCGTCACCTGCCGCCCCAAGGGCGCCCCGCCGGAGGCCGTACGCGACGGCCGCCTGCTGTTCGAGGCGGTGGCCGCCCTGCATGCCGACTGGCCGGGGCGCGCCCTCGTGGCGCTGAACGGGGTGGAGTGCATGAGCGGCTGCGACCGTGCCTGCACGGTCGCCCTGTCGGGCCCCGGCAAGCCCAGCTACCTGTTCTGCGACAAGACGCCAACGCCCGAGACCGCCGCCGCCGCCCTGGATCTCGCCGCCCAGTACGCCGCCAGCGACACCGGCGTGCTGGCGCGCGGCGAGCGCCCCGGCCCCTTCCGCTCCGGCATCCTGGCGAAGATTCCGCCGGGATTGTAAGGGGTCACCGCGCGAACAGCGCCAGGTCCACCCCTTCCGCCATCAGGCGATAGCCGGTGTCGCCTGGATGCAGGTGGTCGCCGCCGTCGGCCTCCGGCAACAGATGGCCGGGATTCTTGGGATCGTCCAGCGTACGGTCCAGGTCGATGACGGCGTCGAAGGCGCCGCCGCCGCGTATCCAGGCGTTGACCTTCTGGCGGTTGGGTTCCATCGCCGGGTCGCAATAGCCAATGCCCTGGCAAGGCAGGATGGTGGCGCCGTAGACCACCAGGCCGCGCGCGTGGGCCCGGTCTATGATCTGACGGTAGGCGCCGATGATGGCATCCGGCGTCGCCCCCACCTCCTTCCGCTCCGCCGCCTTCACCGCCGTCGCCAGATCGTTGATGCCCTCCAGCACCACCAACCAGCGCACGGCCGTCTGGTCCAGGACGTCACGCTCCAGCCGGTCCAGCGCACGCGGGCCGTTGCCGTCCAGCAGCAGGCGGTTGCCGCCGATGCCGGCGTTCAGCACCCCCACCGGGCTTTTTCCCTGCAACAGGCGCTTGGCCAGCGCGTCCGGCCAGCGGCCGTCACCGTCGGTGGTGCTGTCCCGCCCGTCGGTGATGCTGTCGCCCAGCACCACCACGGCATTGGCCGTGGCCGGCGCCTGCACATCCACACCGGTCAGGACGTACCAGTGGGTGACGGTGGCGGCGCCCGGCAGGTCGGTGGCGGCCAGCGCGTCGCCCGGGGCGACAAAGCTGGTGGCGCGGGAGCCCGGGTGCCCGGTCACCGTGTCCGGCACATCCTTGAGACGCAGGCTGACGGCCAGGTCCGCCCTGTCGGGAACGGCCAAGTCCACCGGGTCGGACCACACCGCGCCGCCGGCGGGGATGGTGACGGACGCCTGGCCATCGAACGTCAGGGCGTGGTCGCTGCCGGGGCGGATGGCGGCGCTGGGGCCGCTGCCCTCCTTGGCCGAGAGGGCGACATGGATGCCGGGGATGGTCAGAGGCGCGGTGCCGAAGGCGTTGGACAGGCGCAGGCGCACCCGCTGGCCCCCCAGGCTCAGGTGCACCACCTGGCGCAGCGTGGCGTCGGCGAATCCTGGCGCCGGCGGGGCGGAATTGGCATCGCCCGCTTGCGCGGCCGTCATCCAGCTGCCCACCCATTTGGTGGCCTCGGCTTTAGTGACGTCGGCGGCATGGGCGGCCCCGGAAACAATGGTCGAGGCCAGCAAGGCCCCAGCCAGGGCGAGATAACAAACGCGCATGGGCGCTTCCTCTTGAACTCGGGGCGTCAGCGGCACAGGCCGTCCAGCCAGGGGGTCGGGTCGGGACTGCGGGCGGGGGGAGTCAGCTTGCGGGCCGCCATCTCCCGGTCCAGCAGGCCACCGGTACCATCCGACGGGGTGTCGGGGTTGGTGGCGTAGATGGGGTCGGCCTCGGCGGTCGCCAGCGGCACGAAGGCGACTCCCTTGGCCTTCATCAGCGACAGCAGATCCGGCAGCATCACCGTCTCGAACCCGCCGATATGCAGCAGCATGACGTGGCGCACGTCGCGGCCGTACAGGGACTGGGCCTGCCGGCGCCCGACGTCCAGCGATTCCGCCGCGCGGTCCAGATAGTTGCGGCGGAGTTGCGCCACGGCAGCCTGGTCGCCCTTGGCCATACAGCGGGCATAGGGCGCGTTGTAGATGTAGTCGTTGAAGCTGAGCGTCACCTCGGCCACGCGATAGCCGTGGTCCTTCAGGAAGGCCGCGACCTCCCGCCGCTTCCGCGGCGTTTCCCCGATGTGCAGGTAGGGGAAGCGCAGCCAGTGCCAGTCAGCATCCCCCATATAGGCCTTCAACGCCGCCTCGTCGGCGGTCACGGCGGCGGTGAAGGCCGCCACGTCGCGGCCGTGCAGGTCGTCATGGGCATAGACGTGGTTGCCCAGCGGATAGCCGGCCTTGCGCCACAGGTCCAGGACCTGGGCGGCATCGTCGCCCTCGTCCACCAGGCCCTTGGCGTTGACGAAGCCATAGACCTCCGCCACGCCCGCCGCCTTGAAGGCCGCCAGCACGCGGTGCGCCACCTCCGCCCGGGTCAGGCCGGGCGGCAGGGGGCCGTGCACCGGCAGGTCATCCATGGTCAGCGCCACGTCCATTGGGGCCACCGGCATGGGCGCATCTTCCGCCCAGGCGGGAACGGCGGTGGTCAGCATCAGGCCGGCGGCCAGGGCCGGCAGTGATTTCACACGCATCAAAATCCTCCCGCTTTATGCTTATCGCGCGGCCACCCGGGCGCTTTCCGGCGGGCCCAGATAGCTGGGCTTCACCCCGCCCAGATCCACCACCAGCTTGGTCAGCACCAGGGCCGGGTCCACCATCCAGACGTGGATGGTGTGATAGCCGGCGCTGGCCACCGTGTGGCGGCTGGTGGGCATGCGGGCATTCTCCTCCACCGCTTTCGACCAGGCGGCCACGCCACCGTCGGCCAGGACATCCACAACCTGCGGCGCCTCGTCATCGATGGCAACGGCATAGCGCAGGCCGCGCCCGGGCACGAAGTTCAGGGTGGGGCCGACGATGGCCCGCACCGTCAGCGGCCCCGCGGCCGGCAGATAGACACGATAGTCCAGGCGGGGGCCCTGCCCGGCGGCGAAACTGGCCGACGTCACCGGGAAGGGCGCCAGGCCGGACAGGGTACGGCCATAATCCGGGATCTTTTGCCAGGCGGCCCCGCCGGCGTCGACCTTGGCCGTGTAGTGCTCCGCCTCCATGGCGACATAGCCGTCGGCGGCGATGAAGGCTGGCTGGCCGTCAGCCGGCGGGGGCGTGTTCAGGGCGCGCAGGTGCACGGTGACGCTGCCGCCGGCACCGGTGATGGTGACGCTGCCCGGACTGGTTCCCGGCGGCGCCTTGCTCCAGTCCACGGCAACCTCCAGGCGGGTCTCCCGCGCGATCGTGCCCTTGGCCTGGCTGAGGGTGATCCAGGGCGCGCTGGCCTTGGCGGTATAGGTGAAGGGCTTGGAACCCCGGTTGAAGATATCGATGTAACGGCTTGGTTTGTTGACCACATCCAGGTCCGGCAAGACGGCGGCGTCCTTGATCGGCTTGCCATCCAGGGCGGGCCAGGCCTGAGTCTTGCCCTCCACCGCCACGCCCAGCTTGGCCTCGGCCGGCAGGGTCAGCTCCCGCACCTCCGGCATCACGTTGACGAGCGGTTCCCGCCAGGAGGCGTAGCCGATGTGGGTCTGGTCCATCATGTGGTCCCACTTGCCGCCATTCAGCGCGTGGTATTGTTTCGCCAGCTCGGCATCGGCCTGGAACAGGGCCCTGGCCTTCGCGGCCTCCGCATTCGCGGAGGCACGTCCCTGGTTGGCATAGAGGCGGTTGCGGCCGACGGCGACGTACAGCTCCGTCACCTGGGCCGCCGCCTTGGCCGGGTGCAGCACCAATTGGAAGAAGGCGTCGCGGGCATCGGCCGGCAGGGCGTTCGAAACCGCCTCGGCCTTGGCCACCAGGTCGCGATAGTCCGCCACCACCCGCTCCGCCTCCCGGTAATCGGTCAGGCTGAAGGTGTCGGCGTCCAGCAGTTCCGGCTTGCGCCGGCTGATCAGCCGGCCATAGCGGGTGACCAGGGACGATATCTCAGCCGCGTGCCCGGGCCCGAACTCCCGCTCGGCCCAGGCGCGGGTGAATTCCGGCAGCTTCTCCTTGGGCCAGCGGCTGGGATCGCGGGCATAATCCAGGAAGAACTCGATGGGCAGCTCCATGGGCTTCAGATCACCCACGTTCACGATCCACAGCCGATCCGCGCCATATTCCAGGGTCAGGTTCATCTGTTCCCAGACCTTGGGCAGGGAGTTGGTGTTGATCCACTTGTAGTTCCGGGGATCGCCCACGTAGTCGAAGTGGTAGTACATGCCGGCGCCACCGGGGCGCTTGCGCTCCTCCGCCGTCGGCAGGCGCCGGACGTCGCCCCAATTGTCGTCGCACCACAGCAACGTCACGTCGTCGGGCACGCGCATGCCCTTCTCGTAATACTCCTGCACTTCCTTGTAGAGCGCCCAGATCTGCGGGATTTGGGTGACGTCCGGGTTGACCTCCCGGGCCAGTATCTGGCGCTGGTCCGCCACCACCTTTTCCAGCAGCGCCGTGTTGGCCGCCCGTTCATCCCCGGTCATGGGCATGTCGCCATCGCCGCGCATGCCAATGGTGACGACGCTCTCGAAGTCCTTGTTCCGGCGCACGCCGTCCGCCCAGAACTTGCGCAGCACATCCCCGTTCCTGGCGTAGTCCCAGGGGCCGCTGCCGTGGCGCTTCCATTCCTGCTGTGACCGCAGCATGGGCTCATGGTGGGAATTGCCCATGACCACGCCATACTCGTCGGCGATCTTGGGGTTCAGCGGATCATCCTCATTGAAGGCGTTGCCCCACATGGCCGGCCACAGGTAATTGCCCTTCAGCCGCAGGATCAACTCGAACACATGTTCATAGAACTGATGGTTCAGGCCACCGAACTTCTCCCTGGCCCAGCCGGTCAGGGCCGGCGCCTCGTCATTCAGGAAGATGCCGCGATATTTCACCGGTGCCGGATCCTCGCCATAGGTTCCGGCCTTCACATACAGGGCGTCCCGGTGGCGCACCGGCACATCGGCCCACCATGACCAGGGCGACACGCCGATCTGCTCGGACACGTCGTACAGGCCATAGATCGTGCCGCGCTTGTCGCTGCCGGCGATGACCAGGGCGCTGGCCACGCCGGGCAGCGGGTCGGCCACCACCTGGATGCGGAAGGCCTCCCACTTGCCCTGGAGGGCGGCGGCGTCGATCTTCCCCGCCGCCGCCAGCCGGTCGATGGTGGGGCTGTGGCCCAGGGTGCCCACCAGGATGGGCAGGGCACCCAGGTCCTTCCCGGCGGTCAGGTCCGGCGTGACGCCGGTGACCTTGCCGATATCCGCCGCCAGGTCACCGGCGGCGCGCCGCACGCCGGCGTAGTCCTGCTCGTCCACATGCAGGCGGGCGGCCATGCCACCCTGGACGATGGCGAAACCACCGGGTGCGGCATCGGCCTGGATATACTGGGGCTGGCCCAGGGCCCAGGCCTGAGGAGCCTGCGCGACCGTAGCCGTGGCCAGCAGAAGGGAACGGATGAGGCGCTTCATGGTGCTCAATCCTTAACCGTCAGCACGGTGGTCTTCAAGTCGACGGAGCTGGCGCCCAACATGATGTCGAAGGCGCCCGGCTCCACCACCCGCTTCATGTCCTGGTTCCACAGGGCCAGCGCGGTGCTGTTCAGGGTGA
>NZ_BACU01000532.1 GCF_000333275.1 Azospirillum sp. B4
GGGGCATTTTCGGGAATTTGCGCTTGCTCGACGGCTGTATGGAAAATTTATCCCGCGACCACGCGCATGGCGCATGGATATACCCATACCGGGAAAGGACGCGATAATCCTTCCGTGCGTGAGCCCTGAAGTCAGCGGAGTTTCCCACCGGCTTTACCCGTTTCCCTGCATAAACCATCCGAACATATACCGACATGGCGCAAATTTTACCGGCACATTGGCAGCTTGGCGCGGAACTCCGGAAAGAAAAACCCGTGTCCCTGCCCTAAGGTGATGGTGGAACAGGATCTCGGGGACAGAAACATGGGCACCCTGCCAACCGGCCTTGCCGTTTTCGATGCCGCCGCCGTGCGGGCCAGCCTGACCTATCAGGCCGCCCTTCCCGCCGTGCGCCAGGCCATGGTGGCGCTCAGCACCGACGGGGTGCGCCAGCAGCTGCGCAGTTTCATCAGCCTGGGCGCCGGCCGTACCTTCGCCATCATGCCGGCGGCCTTCGTGGGTGGCGAGCGGCCCGGTTACTTCGGCGCCAAGCTGGTCAGCGTCTACAGCGACGCCCGGGGCCGCAAGGCGCATGAGGGGCTGGTGGTGCTGTTCGACGGCGCCAGCGGCCGCCCCGTCTGCCTGGCGGACGCGGCGGAGGTCACGGCCATCCGGACCGCGGCGGCCAGCGCCGTCGCCACCGACATCCTGGCCCGGCCGGACGCCGACACCCTGGCGCTGGTCGGCATCGGCCGGCAGGCCCTGGCCCATGTCCAGGCCATCCGGACGGTGCGGCGCCTGCGCCATATCCGCGTCTGGGGCCGCGACGGTGCCAAGGCCCGGGCCTTCGCGGCGGAGGTGGAGGCCACGACCGGCATCGACACCCAGGCCTATGACAGCGTGGTGGAGGCGGTGGCCCAGGCCGCCATCGTCTGCACCGTCACCGCCGCCACCGACCCGGTGCTGCGCGGCGCCTGGATCGCCCCGGGCACCCATGTCAACGTCGTCGGATCCAGCGGCCCGGGCCAGGCGGAGGTCGACACCGACCTGGTGGCGGCCAGCCGCTTCATCGTCGACCACCGCGAGCATGTGCTGGTCCATGGCGGGGAGTTCCTGCGCGCCAAGGCCGCCGACGCCATCGGCGACGACCACATCGCGGCGGAGATCGGCGCCGTGCTGGCGGGTGAAGCGCCCGGCCGCCAGACGGCGGAGCAGGTCACCGTCTACAAGTCCCTGGGCCATGCCGTGCAGGATCTGGCCGCCACCGCCTGGCTGTTTGAGCATGCCCGGCCCACGCCCGCCCCGTCCCTGGCCATGGTCGATGGCCATGAGGTGGCGGCGCGCCTGGACTACGACACCTGCATCCCCATCGTGCGCCAGGCCATGGCCGCCCTGTCTAACAGGGAGACGCAGCAGTTGCCCCGGGGCGTGCTGGCCCTGGATGACGGGCACATGTTCGGCGTCATGCCGGGCGCGTTGGCCCCTGGTCCTCATGGGGACGGGCCCTTCGGCGCCAAGCTGGTGGCCGTGTTCCCCGACAATTTCGACAAGGGCCTGCCCTCCCACCAGGGGGTCATCGTGCTGTTCGACCGCGACAGCGGCCGGCCCCTGGGCGTGGTCGACGGCGGGGAGGTCACCGCCATCCGCACGGCGGCGGCCAGCGCCGTCGCCACCGACGCCCTCGCCCGGGAAGACGCCAAGACCATGGCGCTGCTGGGCTACGGTGAGCAGGCGCTGACCCACGCCCGAGCCATCGCCCGGGTGCGGCGCCTCGGCCGCGTCACCGTCTGGGGCCGCCACCCCGGCCGCGCCGCCGCCTTCGCCGCCCGCCTGGGACAGGAACTGGGCCTGCCCGCGCGCGCGGCGGCCAGCGCGCAGGAGGCGGTGGTGGACGCCGACATCGTCTGCACCGTCACCGCCGCGCGGGAGCCCATCCTGCAGGGGGCCTGGGTACCGCCGGGCTGTCACGTCAACGTCGTGGGATCCAGCATCGCCGGCCCGGCGGAGGTGGATCATGACATGGTCATCCGCGCGCGCTTCATCGCCGATTGCCGGGAGCATGTGCTGCGCCAGGGGGCGGAGTTCCTACGGGCCAAGGCGGCCGGGCTGATCGACGAGGCCCATGTGGTGGCGGAGATCGGGGAGGTGCTGGGTGGCAAGGTCGACGGCCGGCAGTCGGCGGAACAGGTGACGCTGTACAAGTCCCTGGGCCACGTGGTGCAGGACCTGGCGGCGGCCTGGCCCCTGCTGCGAAGGGATTGACGGCCATGGCGAACGCGGAACTGGACGCCATCGACATGAAGATCCTGACCCACATGCAGCGCGACGCCTCGCTGACGACGGCGGAACTGGCGGAACGGGTCGGCATCTCCCAATCCCCCTGCTGGCGGCGGGTGCAGCGCCTGCATGACGAGGGCTACATCAAGTCCCAGGTCGTGCTGGTGGACCGGCAGAAGCTGGGCTTCGACATGCACATCTTCGCCCAGGTGAAGATCGCGCGCCTGTCGGAGGAGGAGCGGGAGACCTTCTTCCGCGGCATCCAGAACATCCCGGAGGTGCTGGAGTGCTACACCGTCTTCGGTGAGATGGACGCCCTGCTGAAGATCGTGGCGCCGGATGTGAAGTGGTACCAGGAGTTCATCTTCAACACCCTGATGAAGCTGCCGGGGGTGGAGGACATCCGCTCCATCGTCACCCTGTCCGAGGCCAAGAGCACCACGGCCATCCCCTTGACGCCCCGCAAATTCCAGTAAACGCGGATCGCGCGCATGGCACTATCGACGCCACGCCAAAGTGGGTAGATTTATGCCAAGCAGGGGCGAAAGACCCCATGGGCGATGCGGGAACGGACAGGGGAACACATAGGATATGCCGGCTGCCGAACTAGACGCCATAGACATGAAAATCCTGACGCTGATGCAGAGGGATGCATCGCTGACAACGGCAGAACTGGCTGAAAAGGTTGGGATATCCCAATCCCCCTGCTGGCGCCGCATCCAGCGCCTGCATGATGACGGCTACATAAAGGGCCAGGTCGTCATCGTCGACCGGGAGAAGCTGGGCTTCCACATGCAGATCTTCGCCCAGGTGAAGATGGCCCGACTGTCGGACGAGGAACGTCAGACCTTCTTCCGGGGGGTGGAGAACATTCCGGAGATCCTTGAATGCTATACCGTATTCGGGGAGATGGACATCCTGCTGAAGGTCGTCGCGCCGGATGTGAAATGGTATCAGGAATTCATTTTCAGTAGCCTGATGAAGCTGCCGGGTGTGCAGGACATCCGGTCCATCGTGACCTTGTCGGAGGCCAAGCACACCACGGCCGTGCCGCTGAAGCCCCGCACCTTCCAGTGAATAAAATAACCCCTCAGGGTCGAGGGGCCATGAACCGGGCAAGATCGGCGCTGAGGCGCACCCGCGCCTCGGCATCGCGGTACATCATATGGCCGCCGCCGTAGCAGTTGACCGACAGCCGGGCGGACAGGCCGGGCTGCAGCCTGGTCTTCAGGATCTCATTGGCCGCGCAGCTGTTCAGGCTGTCGTACAGGCCGGCGGCGGCGAAGACGCGCAGGTTCTTGTCCATCTCCATCGCCCGCCGGATCCACGGTTCGGAACCGGGCGGGCCCTCGCCCGCCCGCGCGGCGGCGATGGCGGCGGCGAAGGCCGCGGGCGAGGTGTCACCGGAATTGTAGTCCCACTGCTCCCCCACCGCCTTGGCCGTGGGATCGGTGTCCTTCTCCAGGCCCAGATAGGGCAGGTCGGTGCGAAAGCCCAGGGTTTCGCGCAGGTAGCGCACCATGACGGGGCCGCCGGGCTCCGCCCCCTCACCCTGCCCCGTCGGCGTGCTGATGCGCATGTCGAAGGTGTCCAGCCGGCGGCCAGGCAGCAGATTGTTCAGGAACTGGCGGGAGGAGACGGTCAGCGTCGTCCTATCCACCAAGCCGGCGTCCACACCCATGTGGCGGGCGACGTCCTGGGCCAGGGCCGCCTTCTGCTGGGCGTTGAGGTCACCGAGGTGCGCCAGCGCCGGGGCGTAGGTCTGCTCCGCCCAGGTGCCCGTGGCGTCCGCCGTCGCCTGCGGAGTGCCCGCCGCCAGGCTGGCCGGCAGACGGCCGTGGATCTGGGCGGCGGCGGCGCGGCCGGGCAGCTTCAGCGCCGTGGTCAGTTCCTTGGGCAGCACCGGCCCCACCGGGATGCCGCCGGAGATGAGGACCACGCCCGCCACCGGCTGGCCCCGCTTCTCCAGCGCCTCCGCCACGCCGGCGGCGCGCCAGACGCCATAGCTTTCGCCGATGAGGTAGAGGGGCGTGCCGGCCGCGGCATGGCGCTTGGTCCAGGCCTGGACGAAGTCGGTGACGGAGGCCAGATCGCCCAACGTGCTGTAGAAACGCTGGCCATCCTCCGCCGTGGCCGGGCGGCTGAAGCCCGTGCCGACGGGATCGACGAACACCAGGTCGCTGCCCCCCAGCAGGGTCTCCGCATTGTCGACCAGGGCGCCGCCTTCCAGACGCTTGGGCCCGAAGGCCTCGAAATGCAGCAGGGTGGAGTTGGCGCCGGGTCCCCCATTCCACAGGAAGGTCACCGGCCGCTTGGCCTGCCCCGGCACGCGATAGGCGACATAGAAGACGTGGCCGCGCACCACGCCCTGCGCGTCCGTCAAGTCCAGGGTCGCGGCCTCGGCGGTGTAGCGCAGGACTTTGCCCGCGACCACGATCCGCTGGTTGACGCCCTGGCTGGCGGCAGGGGCCTTGTCCTGGCCGGCACACGCGGCCGCCAGAGCCAGGGCCAGCGCGCTGATGCCGTACCGAAATCCTGCCCGCATGTCCCCCGCCCCCTGTCTTATTCCGTCAGCGCCCCTGCCCCGCCCGCCACGCCCTGAGGCCGGCATGCAGCCGGGCCAGCCCCCGGTCCAGCGTGTCGGCATCGCCCGCGTAGCCCACGCGGACATGGCCAGCCAAACCGAAATACTCACCCGGCGCCACCAGCAGATCCGCCTGGTCCCACAGATAGCGCGTCAGGGCCATGGTGTCGGCCACCCCGACGATGCGGGGAAAGTAAAGGCAACCGGCGGCCGGCACCGCGCCCTCGATCAGGCCCTCCGCCTGCAGGGCGGCGGCGTGGCGCCGCAGCACCGGCGTGGTCGCGGTCATGACCGCCTGCCAGTGCCGGTCAAAGGTATCGGCGCTTTCCATCACGTGGGCCGCCACGGCGTGGGCCAGCTTGGACACCCCCACGTCACCCTCCGGCTGGCCGGCGCGGATGCGGGTCAGCACCTCAGGTGCAGCAACCATCCAGCCACACTTCAGCGCGAACAGCCCGAACACCTTGGTCAGGCTGGCCAGGCTGATGATGTTGGGGGCCAGCCTGGCCGCCAGCCCGGCGGAGGGCCGGCGGGCGAAGTCGCCATAGACCTCGTCCACCACCACCAGGGCGCCCACCGTACCGGCCGCCCTGGCCACGGCCTTTAGGGTGGCGTGGTCCAGGAAGACGCCGGTGGGATTGTGCGGATTGGTCAGAATGACCAGGCGGGTGTCCGGCATCAGCGCGGCCGCCAGTTGGGCGGGGTCGATGCCGAAATCGGGTGCCGGCCGGTCCAGCCCTTCCACCGCCGCGCCGGCCTCCTCCGCCAGGTTGGACAGCAGCGTGAACCCCGGGTTCTCCACCAGCACCCGTTCCCCCGGCTTCACCAGGGCGCGCAGGATCAACTGCAGGGCGCCGGTGACACCGGTGGTGGTCTGCAGGCGCTCCGGCGTCTCGCCATAGCGGGCGCACAGCGCGTCGACCAGGAAGCGGTTGCCGTTGGCGAACACGCTGACGTAGCGGTCGCTGAGCTGGGGCGCGCCAGCGTCATCCGTGGTCACCAGCGACGTGGCCACCAGGCGGGCCAGCAGGTCGGACGGCTCGCTGATGGTGCTGTCGTACAGCGCGATGGCATTGGGCCGGCCGGCCACCGCGCGCAGGGAGCCCCGTACCCAGTCTGAATACTGCGCCGCCGCGAAAAAATCGCCGCCAGGGGCGGCAGGACCAGTGTTGGCGGGGGATGCGGTACCGACGGATTTATCGGCAGATTTCAAGGCGTACTTCCTATCCGGGCGAGGAACCCGGGCCCGGTCGGGGCCCCAGCGATCCTGCGATGCCTAATTCTAGTCAGCGTGGCGGGTGCTTTTTTGCGAATGCCCAGGGCCGGTGCGGGGCCGGCGGTTAGTTTATGCGGCGGTCCGCGGCGGCCACGCATAAGCTAATCGTCCCCTTGCCGGCTCACTTGCAACTGGCGGGGGCGGTGGGCCGGCGCACCCACTGATAGGCCTCCACTGTCTCGCCCCTCGGCAGGTAGGTGACGGGGAAGATCTGGCCGTCGCGGCGGATCTGCAGGGTCAGCGTCGCCTGCTGGTCGGCCTGGATGCCGTCCTGCGGCACGGGCTTCACGATCTCATCGCCATCGCGCAAGCCCGCCTTCTCCGCCGCCGATCCGGGGATCAGGCCATGGATGACGCGCTTGGGCTCGATCAGCACTTCGGGATCGAAGCCCAACTGATACCGGCGCAAGGGTGCCGTGGTGCGGGTGAAGCAGGGACCGAAGGTGTCGTCGTCCGGCAGCACCAGGGCGCCGTTCAACATGGCCTCCAACTCCGCCTTGCCCCGCTCCCCCAACTCCTTGCTGACGACGGCCACCCAGGCGTCATGGTCCATGGGCTGGCCGTGGCGCCGCCGCGCCAGCATGGCCAGCACCAGGTCGTCCAGCGAGCGCCTGCCGTGGCTGGCCTTGCGCACCTCCCCGTCCACCAGCGCGAAGTACAGGGCGCCGCGATCATAGGGCAGCACCCGCACCCGCGTGTCGGCCCAGAAACGCTCCGGGATTACGCTGTTGGGCGTGGTGTTCAGGATATTGGTGTAGTAGCGGGCGGCCGTGGTGTTGAGGTCCTTCAGGAACTCATCGCCCGTGACCATGCCGGCGCGCAGCGGCAGGCGGTTCTGGTAGTAGACCGCCAGCCCTTCCCCGAACCAGGAGGAAGCCAGGCCCTGCGGCGCGTCCAGCGAGCCGATGAAGGTGTGCACCATCTCATGCGCCAGGGTGAACTTGAACTGCTTCACGTCGGTCTTCTGATCGAAGGTACCGATGAAGGAGCCGTTGAGTTCCACCCCGCCGCCAGCGTTCACCAGGTTGGGACGCAGGAACACGCCGTAGGGCGGCGTGCCCACCGCTTTGAAATAGCCCAGGTAATGGTGGTACAGCGCCTCGGTCCACTGCATCAGGGCGCGGCCATCGAAGGGCGGGTCCCCCTGCCAAACGGAAAAAAATCCTTGCTTGGGCGGCACGTCGGGATAGCGGTGGACGGTACCGCCCATGACGTAGGTGGCGCCCAATTCCTCCGGCTTCAGCGCGGTGGCGGAGGTGACGTCGCCCGTGCCGAAGCTGGACACGCCGGCCGCCCCGGGACCGGAAGCCGACAGATCCCAGCGGATGGCCATGCCGTAGGCCGTCTCCGTGTCCGGCAGGATCAGGAAGGTGTCGGTGGCGCCGGAGAAGCCGCCACCGTCAGTGCGCAGCTCCAGGGGCGGGGCGGCGCCGCGCGGATTGGCCAGGGTGGTGATGGGCGCGCGGTAGCGCACGGTCAGCATGCCCCGCACGGAACGCGCCGCCGTCCAGTGGCGATAGGCCCGGGTGGGCCTGTCGGCATCATCCTTGGCTGCCAGCTCGACCGGCCCGCCAGCATCGGCGGCCGCCAGGTTGGACAGCGTCTCGGCCACGCTCTTGACGTTGTTGGTCACCAGCGGCAGGCGCAGCAGGGGGGCCCCGGCGGCGGCCGCGACAGCGGGGATTTCCACCGTGACGTCGACGAAGGGCACGGTGCCGGCGCCGTCGGCCGGGGCCGGCTTCAGCGTCACGGTCAGGTGCGGTTCCGGCGCCGCCAGGGCCACCGGTGCCACGGACAGCGCCAACAGCGCCGCCAGACCGCCAATTTTGAGATGCCGCATCGCCCGTGCCCCTGTTGTTCTTTCAGTACTGACGTGGGAAGGGCCGGCCCGGCACTACCGGACCGGCCCTTTAAGCGCTGACCTCAGCTTGGACCTTAGAAGTCCTTGCTGATCGTGACACCGAAGGTCCGCGGCTGGATGATGGCCGCGGAATAGGTGCCCGTGCGGGTGATGGTATCCAACGGGCTACCTGAGACGAAGGCGATCTCGTTACCCAGGTTCTTGCCGTAGACCGACAGGTTCCAGTCGTCATGGGTGACACCGGCGCGCACGTCCACCGTCGCATAGGACGGCATGAAGAAACGCTGGCCGGTGGACTTGGTGGGGAACACGCCGTAGCGGTTGCCCATATAGGACACGGTGCCGCCGACGAAGCCGGTGAAGCCGTCCATGATGCGGAACTTCTGGTCGGCCGACAGGCTGCCGCTGAACTTGGCGGAGTACGGCAGACGCTGGCCCTTCAGTCCATAGAGGCCGGAGGTCTTGATGTCCTCGGTCAGGGTGGCGTCGGTGTAGCCCAGGTTGGCCACCACGCTCAGGCCTTCCGACGGCGTCAGGGTCAGGCTCAGTTCCGCACCCCGCGACCGGGCGGTGCCGCCGTTCTGGATGTAGGAGAAGCCGGAGGGCGAGGCCGCCTGCAGCTGGATGTCGTCCCATTCGATATCGAACAGGGCGGCGTCCACCGTCAGCAGGCGATCGATGATGACACCCTTGAAACCCACCTCATAGTTGGTGGTGGTATCGGAATTGTAGGAGGCGGGCTCACCCGGCGCGTCATTGGGGCCGCCGGGGCGGTAGCCGGTGGACACGCGGCCATAGACCATCATGTCCTTGGTGATGTGATACTGCGGCCCGAGCGAATAGGTGAAGACGCTGGTGTTGGAATGCAGGTCGCTGTAGGTCGTGTCGCCCTGCAGCACGCCCCCGACCTCGCTGGCGTTCTCCTGGAACTGGCGGCTGTACCGGCCACCGAAGGTGAAGTCCAGCTTGTCGTCAAAGTGGTAGGTGGCGGAGCCGAAGCCGGCGTATTCCCGGTAATGCGCCGGACCGAACACGGTGTAGAGATCGGGGAAGCCGACGTTCTTGCCGGTGGATTTGTCGGCGACGTAGACGGTCTGGCGGTTCAAATTATCTTCGTTGGTGGCGAAGCCGCCGACCATCCAGTCGATCATGCCGCCCGGCTGGGATTCCAGGCGGAGTTCCTGACTGAGCTTGTTCGTCTGGTAATAGTTGTAGATGCCGGTGCCCAGCGCCGGCAGCGCCGACGATGGGAAGAAGTAGCCCAGATAGCGGCCGAAGGTGCCGGTGGTATCCTGCGGGCCGTTGAACACCGTGTGGCTGTAGGAGGTGACGGCCACCAGGTTGGCGAACCCAAGGTCAGCCTTCAGGTTGCCGTTGTAGATGCCCATGTCCAGGTAACCGGTGTTCAGGCCGGAAATGGGCGCCTGGGTATAGTCGCCGGAGATGGGGACGCGGTTCACAGTCACATATTCGTTGGCGTTACCGCCGGCCGTCATGTGCTGGTAGGTGGCGGAGGCCTGGTAGCTGACGCTGGGGGTGATCTGCCACAGCAGGGTGGCGCGGCCGCCTTCCGTGCGGTTGACGTTGGTTTCCGTCTGACCGCTGTTGACGTTGGTCATGTAGCCCGGGTCCATGCGGGCGAAGGCGCTGACCCGCAGGCCCAGCTTGTCCTCGACGATGGGCACGTTGACGTAGGCCCGGCCGCCGCCGCCCTCGCCGCCATGGGCGACGGTGGAGCCGCTGATGGCCACCTGGCCGAAGGTCTCCGTCAGGCTGGGGGCCGCCGTCACATAGCGGATCAGGCCGCCCATGGAGCTGGCGCCGTACAGGCTGCCCTGGGGCCCGCGCAGAACTTCGATCTGCTGCAGGCTGGATGGGTCGATTTCCGGCACGACCGCGTCACCCAGACCGGAACTGGTGGCCGAGCCGATGGGAACGTCATCGATGGTCAGGCCCACGGTGGGGTTGTTGCCAGCGCCGGTGGTGATGCCGCGGATGGCGATGGTGGTGCGGCCGTTGCCGCTGGACGTGACGTTCAGGCCCGGCACCTGGGCGTAGAAGTCGCGCAGCTGCGTGCTGTTGGTCTGCAGCAGGGACTGGGTGTTGACCACGGCGACGGAGGCCGGCACGTCCATCAGACGCTCGGACTTCTTCTGCGCCGTGACGACGATTTCCTGCAGGTCGTCCAGGCTGTCATCGGTGGCGGCACCCTCGGCCAGGCCAGGCATGGCCCAGAAGGAAAACGTGCCAAGAATAGTCGTGGCGAGCAGCGCCCGGATACCACTCATACCCTTCATATTACTACCCCCTGTTCTTATAAGCGCCCACCGCCACCACCAACACTTGCGGGGTTTTGTTATCCGGTGAGGCAAAAAAGATAATTTATGATACCGGCGGTGGCGGGGTTTTCTTTCCCAATTGGGGGGTCGCCGGCCGGCCGGGGAGAAAATTTTATCCCCCGAGGGTGCGGTGCGGAAATTTTCTGCCGGACGCCCCTGATCGGCGGCATCAAACGGATGGCTCAGAGGGGGATGGGTGAAACTGTACACCGGCTTAAGGGCTGAAGCCGGCATTCCAATGCGAGCCGTGGACCGGATCCCGGATAGATTATCTCTAAAACGCGAATACCAAGGTGAGGTCTGGAAGGGCTGGCAGGGGGTGGCAGCCCCTGCCGAGGCGCCCCGGCGCCACCATCCTCCAGGCATGGTATTCCGTCAGCACGGACGGGTGCGCATAAGCTATGCTGGCTTCACGGGGATCCGCCGTTTCCAAATGACGGCTCAGGCCCGCGGCTTGGCCATCATCACGGTATGGATGGCCAGGGTGGCGCCCACCGCCAGGGCACCGGCCGTCAGGGCGCTGATCCACAACAGCAGGCCGATGGCCATCCCGTCGCACGCCAGGGCCGGCGCCAGGGCGGCGAGGCCGCAGGCGATGGCCCCGGCCCGCAGGCACCGCACCTGCCGTCGGCTGGCGGGACGGCGGGGGTCCACCAGGTCACGCCAGTGGCGGTCCAGGCCCAGGGCGGCCAGGGCCATGCCGGCGTAGGCCAGGGCGAAGACCGCGATCAGGAAGGGCGCCTCAGGCATTGTTGGCCCCTTTCAGCAATTGCCCGCCGGTCACCGGCGCCGCCTGCCGACGCCGGGCGGCCCCCAGGCGGCGGGCAGCCGCGACGGCCAGCAGCACGGTGACGGCCAAGCCCGCGTCCACCCCCAGCACGGCGTGCCGGTCCAGGGCCCAAGCCCGCCACGGGGTGTCACCGGTGGTCACCCAGTTGGCCACCACGCACAAGGCGGCCAGGCCGGCGATGGCCCAGGCGTGCCCCGCCCAGGGCGGCTGTGGATGGCGGCGCAGGTGCACGGCGGCGTGGACGGCGGTGCCGACCCATACCAGGAAGAACACCCCCACCTCTTCCCCCATGCGGCCGGCCAGGGTGGCGGGGATCAGGCGGTTGGCCGCCATCATGGCCAAGGTGGCGATGACCAGGCCGGTGGTGGTGGCGCAGGTGGTGGCCGCCACCACCCGCCAGCCGGCCAGCCCTTGGCCATGCC
The DNA here is from genome assembly GCF_000333275.1 of Azospirillum sp. B4. Taxonomy (GTDB): domain Bacteria; phylum Pseudomonadota; class Alphaproteobacteria; order Azospirillales; family Azospirillaceae; genus Nitrospirillum. The sequence continues at coordinate 11,529 of NZ_BACU01000532.1, forward strand.
GCGCCCGCCGCTTCTCCAGCCAGTAGAGAAGGCCGGTGGCGATCAGCACAGCCCCCGCCAGCCCTTGCAGGAAATACAGCCAGCGCAGGGTCCAATGGTCGAAGTGCACCACATGCAGGCCGGCCATGAAGCGCTGGGCCGCCACCACCGGTCCCGGCGCGCCCCGCAGCAGCAGGGCGCCGGTGACGCCGTCGAAGACGATGGGCTGGTTATGCAAGGTCACGCGATCGTCATTGAAACGGGTGACACGGACATAGGCGGCGGCGTCGCCGGGATGGACCACCGTGACCTGGGCCACGCGCGCCTCTTTGCCGCCCCCCTCCTGCCACATCGCCTTGGCCCGGACCACCAAGGGATCCAGGGGCAGCAGCGGTGCCGCCACACCGGCGGCCGGACGGTCATAGGCGGCGACAGCCTCATTATAAAAGCGGGTGAGGTTGCCGTCGTACAGGACGCTGACGCCCGACGGCAGGACGATGGGCAGCACGATGACCACGCCGGTGAAGGTGATCATCAGGTGGAACGGCAGGGCCAACACCCCCAGCAGGTTGTGAAGGTCCAGCAAGGCCCGCTGCGGCCGCGCCCGGGGGCGGAAGGTGAAAAAGTCGGCGAAGAGGCGGGCGTGGACGACGACACCGGAAACCAGGCCGGCCAGCATGGCCACCGCGGCCAGCGCCACGATCCAATAGCCCACGAAGCCCGGCCGCAGCAGCAGGCAGTAGTGCAGTGGATAGAAGAAGCCGGAAGCGCCCAGGGTCTGCGGCGGCGGCAGGCGCCGCCCATCGGCCGTGACGAGCGCCTGTTCCATCCCCTGGGTGGTGCGGACGCGCAGCCAGGCGACCGGCACCCGCTCCTCCGGCATCTCCACCATCCAGCCCTGCGCCCTCCCGCCCTGCGCCAGGGCCGGCGCCTGCAATTGCTCCAGCAGCGGGCGCATCGTCGCGTCCAGGGAGATGGGCGCCGTTGGCGCCGGCAGGCGGGTGGCGGGCATCATCCAGCGGTCGATCTCTGGCGCGAACACCGAAAGCGAGCCCATGAAGAAGATCAGGACCAGCAGGCCGCCCAGGGTGACGCCCATCCAGGTGTGCGGCCACAGCAGCAGGGCGCGCAGGCCCCCCTTACCCTTTTCCTGTTTACTCATGGCGCCATTCCCCGGGCCAGCAGGGTCATGGCGACACCGCCCACGGCCAGCACGGCCCAGGTCCGTCCCAGCCGCCGCGTGGCCAGCGCCCACAGCGCGACGGCCGGCACCGCCAGCAGGGCCAGCAGGCCGAACAGGGTCGTGGCCTCCGCCGGCGCCATGCCCAGGCGGGCGCCCGCCACGGCGCCGAGCGCGCTGAAGCCCCAGGCCAGGGCGTAGGTGCCGGCGATGGCCGCCAGCACCCGCGCCACGGTATGGAGATTACCGGCAGTCACAGCTTGGCCTGCAGGGTCACCATCACCGACCGGGGTTCGCCATAGATGTTGCCGGACTGTGGCGTGCCGATGCGCTGGTAATAGGTGCGGTCGAACAGGTTCTTAAGGTTGGCGGCCACGCTGACCTTCTCCGTGACGTCGAAGCCGACGCGGGCGTCGAACACGGCGTAGCCGCCCTGGGTCAGCACGGCATTGCCCAGGGTGGGGAAGGTGTTGGACATGGCCGACTGCACCGTGGCGCCACCGCCGATGGTCCAGCGCTTGTCCAGGCTTTCCGGCAGACGGTAGTTGGTCCACAGCTTGAACGAATGCTTGGGCGCGATGGCGCTGAAGGCGCTGCTATCGGCCTCGCTGTCGTCCAGGTTCTCCGCGAAGGTGTAGGCATAGCCGGCGGTGACGGTCCATCCGGGCAGCACCTCGCCCGTGAGGTCCAGTTCCAAGCCCTGGCTCTGCGCCTTGCCCTGGGCCAGGTAGATGGACTGGTTGGGATAGCGCGTGTCGGCCTGGGCGCGGTTCTCCTCATCGACATGGAACAGGGCCAGGCTGCTGTGCAGGCGGCCGTCCAGCAAGTCCACCTTGGTGCCGACCTCATACTGCATGCCCTGAAGCGGCTTCAGCACCTTGCCGCTGGCGTCGGTATAGTCTTGGGGCTGAAACACCTGCGTCACGCTGGTGTAGAGCGCCACCGCCGGCGTCACTTCATAGACCAGGCCGGCGTTGGGCGTTACCTTGCCATTGATGGACGACGTGCTGCGCGCCGTGTTGGCCGGAATGGCGGTGTCGACCGCCGTGTCCCACCAGGTGGCGCGTACCCCGGCGATCAGGCGCAGCGGGTCCAGCAGACGCAGCCGCACCGCGCCATAGGTGCTGTAGGTCTGGGTCAGGGTGGTGTTGTCCCGCTGCCAGGCGGCCCACACCGGCTCCGCCGCCGTCGCCACGGCGGAGTTGACGTTGACGGTGGCAGACCAGATGTTGCCGTTGGTGTCATAGCCGTTGGCTGAGCGGGCACGGAATTCCGTACGCTCGTAGCTGGCGCCAATCACCGCTTCATGCACCTGGCCGAACAGGGTGAAGGGGCCGGAGGCGGAAATGTCGGTGCCGGCCTGCGACTGGTCGTAGCGTACCTTCTGCGCATACAGGGTGGTGGTGTTCTGGCCGGCGTATACTGGCGCGTAGGCATAGGCCATGACCCGGTCCATCACGTTGTCCAGGTACTGCGTGCCCAGGTTGACGTGCCAGCCGTTACCGAAGCGATGCTCCACATTGGCGAAGGCGCCGGTGGTGGTGAACTCATCGTCGTTCCACTTCTCCCCCAGGGAGGTGGAGCGCGGCACGTTCAGCAGGCTCAGCACGTACTTGCCACCGGCCACATTGATCCCGCCGGGCAGTTCCAGCCGCCCTTGTAGTCATTCTCCTGCCGGTAGACGCCCACGGTGGCGGTGGTGTCGGGTGTCAGGTCGGCGCCCACGGTGCCGTAGCCCAGCAGGCGCTTCTGGTGCGTCCAGTCCTGGAAGGTGTCCCGTTCCTGGAATGTGCCGACCAGGCGACCGCGGACCGTGCCGCTGTCATTCAGGGGACCGGTGAAATCCCCTTCCAGGCGATAATTGTCCCACGACCCGACGGTCAGGTTGGCATAGCCCGCCGTGGTGCTGAGCGGCGCCTTGCGCACCAGGTTGATGGCGCCGCCCGGGCCACCGAAGCCGGACAGCAGGCCGGCGGGGCCCTTCAGCACCTCCACCTTGTCGAAGACCACCAGGTCGGGCGGCGCGAAGATTCGGTCGTCCATGGTGGTCGGGATGCCGTCGAACTGCAGGTTGGTGATCTCGAACCCGCGGGAATAGAAATTCACGCGGTTGCCGTCGATGGGCTCCACGATCACACCCGGCGTCTGGCGCAACGCGTCGTCCAGGGTGATCAGCTTCTGCTCCTGCAACTGCTCCACCCCCAGCACGGACAGCGACTGCGGCAGTTCATGCGGCGTCATGGGCAGCTTGGCGGTGACGGTCCGGTCCTTCTCCCGGTCCGCATAGACGTCCACGGTGGCGACGGGGTCCCCGGTTCCCTCGGAGGCACCTTCGGCCATCGTCGCATCCGCCGACGCGGCGTCGGCAGGCTCAGCCGCCCGCGCCGCCATGCCCGGCGCCAACCCTGCCAGCGCCACCGTTCCCAAGAAGTAGGCGCCCCACCAGCGCGCCGGCTTCACAATCCTCTTCACCTGATGACTCCCCCATTTCACGACCGCCGCCGGTCCCGACCGGCCTTGACTTCACCCACCGACACCAAATGCGATTACGTCTTAGTCGCAAATTTAAAGTAAGCGTCAGGATGGCGTCGGCGGTCAGGCATCGGTGAAATTGGTTGATTAGTCAATAAGAATCATTCGCATCTTGTCCGTACATAGTCGGCGGTCCCCTTCCGCCCTTCCGCCCTTCCGCCCTTCCGCCCTTCCGCCCCTTAGGCTGGCGCGCCGGTCCCCCGCGGTCTTCAAAAACGAACGCCCGCAGGCGGCAGACCTGCGGGCGTTCACTGGCTTCCTGGAATGGAGACGGTCAGGAAGCCGGCTTGACGAAGGCGCGGATGTCGGCGCCGAACTTCCTGGCGGCGCTCTCCACCGTATAGGCCATGTGCCCGCCTTCATAGAAGGTCAGGTGCACGCGGCCCTGGGGCCAGCCGCCCTGGCGGGCCAGCAGCTCCGCCGCGCCCACCGTGGTCTGCGTGTCGTAATAGCCGTTACCGATCAGCAGCTGGAACTTCGGATTGGCCTTCATAGCCTTCAGCAGCCGGTCGCCGTAGGCCCAGTTGGCGAAGGGCGAGGCGAAGCTCCAGCCCCAATCGTCCAGCCCGCCGACCTCCGCCATCTCCACATAGGGGTCCGTCCGGTCGACCTTCAGGTCGTTGTGGATGTAGTCGTTGAACAGGCGGGAGAACGGCGCCATCACTGAGGCGCCGAAGGGGTCGGGGGCTATGCCCTTGTCGGTGATGGGGGCGGTGTAGCGCGCGTCGGCCCGGCCCAGCAGCAGGCCCTGGTCCTTCAGCAGCTCACCCCGATACGTCTCTTTGCTGATGCGCAGGGCATGCTCGCGGTAATAGGCGGCGGGGATGCCGGTCAGTTCCTGCAGCCGCTGGGCCACGCGGTCGCGGTCGGCCGTGGGCAGATCGCTGCCCTGATACAATGCCGGCATGTAGTCGCTCTGGGCATAGCGCCGCGCCTCATCCACGAAGGCCTCCAGCGACAGGCCGTGGCGGTCCACCTTCTGGTGGTACCAGGCGATGGCCGCCAGGGTGGGCAGCGACACCACGTAGCTCATGATGTTCTGCGGCCGCTGGGCGTATTCGATGATGTTGACCGCCTGCCCCATCAGAACCACGCCATCCAACAGGATGGGCTTCGGCAGTTCGGCCAGCTGGCCCGCCACCTCGACCGCGCGCATGGTGCCGTAGCTCTCCCCCAGCAGATAGACGGGGGAGCCCAGGCGGTTGTGCTGCGTCAGCCAGGCCTGGATGAAGGCCGTGACCTGCTGCCCGTCCGCCTTCACCGAGTAATAGCTCTTGGGATCCACGCCCGGCGCCACATGGCTGAAGCCGGTGGAGGCCGGGTCGATGAACACCAGGTCGGTGGCGTCCAGGGGCGAATAAGGGTTGTCCACCAGGGTGAAGGTGCTGGGATCGGCCTTCAGGTCGTCCGGCACGGCCACGCGCTTCGGCCCCATGACGCCCAGGTGCAGCCACAAGGAGGCGGTGATGGGCCCGCCGTTGAAGACGAACAACACCGGACGCTTGGCCGGCTCCTTCATGCCGTCGGCGATATAGGCGAAGCTGACGAGGTGGGCGCCCGGCTGGCCCGCCGCGTCCAGCACGTCGGTGCCTTCCACTGTCGCGGTATAGCCCAGCTTGCGGCCGTTCAGCGTGGTGGTGTGATGGGTTGCCACCGGCGCCTCGGCCGCCGCCGCATTGGTGAAGGCCGGCATCGCCGTGACTAGCATCAGCGCGGCGGCCAAGCCGCCCAATCGGCGGCGGTCTCGTTTCCCAGTCATCCTCGTTCCCCTTCAGGCACCCTGTTCTCAGGGGAAATATACCGGCCGCCCGTGGAATGTTTTTGCGTTGTCCCGCCGACAGGGGCACCAGCGGCAATTTTTATGCGGTTGAAGCCGCTTCAGCGATCGGCCTTGGCGACACCGGCGCGCCGGGCGGTGTAGTCCTGCATGGCCTGCTGGAATTCGGGCGTTTTCCGCAGGACCGACAGGCTGCGGGCCTTCTTCTTCTGCTTCAGCAGGAAGGTCTCCTCCGTCAGGCTGCCACGCGTCCCGCAGAACTTCTGGCAGCTGCCGTTGGGGTCGCTGAACCCCACCTCGCCCCCGGTAAGCGAAACGGTCAGCAGGCACTGGTCGTGCCGGTCGGGGTCCTGGAAGACGAAGCCGCCAATCTTCTTGTATTCCGCGACACCGGCGATGCCGCAGGTCTGCCCGTCGTAGAAGAACAGCTGCATGCGCACATAAGCGGCGGCATCGCCGACGCCAACGATCTCGAACACGTTCTCCGCCTCATGGCCGGGGCCGTCGGCGGTGCGGACGCGGTGCTTGTATAGCCCGGCCAGGCGGGCCAGCAGGGCCTTGGCGTCCGCCTTGTTGCCGTCCGGGACGTAGGCGGTGGCGCGCTTGGCCGATTCCGCCTGAACCGCCTTGACCTTCATCCGGTATTCCTGGTCCAGGCAGGCGCGGGCATCCAGCGTGGAATCGCAGCGCCGGAACACGTCGGCATCCAGGGTCCAGGCCCGCCCCAACCGGACATAGGGTACGTCCTGCACGCCCTCGATCAGTTGGCGCAGGCCGGAATCGGTGCACAAGGCCTGCAGGGAGGCGGAGGCGGGCGCCCGGCAGTCCGCCGCCGTCAGGCCGGGCGGTGGGGATGGCTCCGCCGCCAGCGCGGCACCCGCGCCCAACAAAGCCGCCAGAAAGGTGATGACCGCCCACTTGCCCATGACGCCCCCGACGCCTCATGCTTGCCCGGATGAACTGTGCCCAAGGGCAACGGTGGGCGCAAGGGATCGCCTGGCGCCCACCGTTTCATCGTCACAGCCGGCGCACCAGGACGTGGCGCTTGCGCCCCGCAGACAGGCGCAGGGGTGCAGTCCCCACCGTCAAGCGGGCGTCCAGGTCGCTGACCGCTTCCCCCTCCACCCGCACGCCGCCGCCAGCGATCAGGCGCCGCGCCTCCCCCTTCGAGGTCGCCAGCCCGCCGCGCACCAGCAGGTCGACGATGACGGCCCCGTCCCGCCCCTCATCCTCCGTCAGCGTCACCTCGGGCAAGCCCTGGGCCGCCGCGCCGGCGAAGGCCTGGCGGGCGGTGGCGTTGGCCGCCTGGGCGGCATCGGCCCCGTGAGCCAGGGTGGTGGCGGCATCGGCCAGCACCTCCTTCGCCTGGTTGATGCCGGTGCCGGCCAGGCCCTCCAGCGCCGCGATGCGCTCCAGCGGCAGATCGGTGAACAGGCGCAGGAAGCGGCCGACGTCCGCGTCCTCGGTATTGCGCCAGAACTGCCAGTAGTCGTAGGGCGACAACCGGTCGGCGTTCAGCCAGACCGCACCGCCGGCCGTCTTGCCCATCTTGGCGCCCGACGCCGTGGTCAGCAGCGGCGTGGTCAGGCCGAACACCTCCCGCCCCTCCAGCCGGCGCACCAGGTCGATGCCGTTGACGATGTTGCCCCACTGGTCCGACCCACCCATCTGCGCCAGGCAGCCGGCGCGCCGGTGCAGTTCCAGGAAGTCGTAGGCCTGGAGGATCATGTAGTTGAATTCCAGGAAGCTCATGGGGTCCTGCCGCTCCAGCCGCGCCTTCACGCTGTCGAAGGACAGCATGCGGTTGACGGAGAAATGGCGGCCGACGTCTCGCAGCAGGTCGATATAGCCCAGGCGGTCCAGCCAGTCGGCGTTGTCCACCATGACGGCGTCGATGGGGCCGGTGCCGAAGGTCAGGAAGCGTTCGAACACCCGGCGGATGCCCTGGATGTTGGCGGCGATCTGATCGTCGCTCAACAGCGGGCGTTCCGTGGCGCGGAAGCTGGGGTCGCCCACCCGGGTGGTGCCGCCCCCCATCAGCACGATGGGCTTGTGCCCCAAGCGTTGCAGGCGGCGCAGCGTCATGATGGGCAGCAGGTGGCCGACATGCAGGCTATCCGCCGTGGCGTCGAAACCGATGTAGACCGGCACCACGCCGGCGGCGAAGGCAGCGTCCAGCCCCTCCGGATTGGTGCACTGGTGCAGGTAGCCGCGCGCCTCTAGCGTTCGCAAGGCGGAGGAGCGGAAGTCGTGGCGGGGAGGATTAAGCGTGTCCATTCAGCGGTTCCCTGGGGTGGTGGACCGCCACCAGGGAGGGAGACCGCTTTTCAAAACGACTGCCGCCTTGGCGGCGGCATCGTTTCAACATGATCGAACAACGCCGCCCCTATGAGGAGGGCGCGTAATACGTGCAGCAGAGGGGCAGCGTCGTGACCATGGGGTCATCCTTGTCCACCCTCGCCGCCTTGTCAACCGGATGGCCCGTCCCGCTAGGCGAGGCAAGATAGGAACCGCTTGGCATACTCCGCGATTTCGGTGGCACGGTCTCCCCTTGAATTGACAATCGCCCGCGCCTCGCGGCGCCCCTCATCGGTCCTGAGATCGAACCCCGACAGCCGGTTCCCTGGCCGGAACAAACCATCGCGCATGCCGATAACAGCGATCTTCGCCGACGTCGCCGGTTCCATCACCAAATCGGGGTTGTCGACGAAGTCGTCGCCGACGCCCAGCGCCCGGCCGACCTTGCTGTAGTTCCCGGCAAAAGTGAGTTGGATATAACCGCGGCCATAGTAGCGCTGCCCGTTCGGCGCCTTGTCCCAGTACCGGTTCGTGATCTGCCCATTTTCAAAGGCGCGATCGAGCCGGCGTGCCACCTCATCATCATTCGCGCCGAAGGCTTCGCGTACCGGCTCCATCCGGCCACCGGTCTCGTGCCAGCAGGTGCCCAGGATGTAGGCGATCTGGCTTTTATCGGTGACATCGGCCTCCGCAGCCGCGGCCCGCAACGCGCTGACGCCTTCCCGCATCCCGTCGGTGATGGTGGCACCCGGAAATGCGCGCGTGAACTCCGCTTCAAAGTCGGCGACGGACGTCTCGGCTGCTGGGGCCTCCGTGGCCGGCACCGGGATGCCCGGGAGCAGCCGCCACGTTTCGTCGGCAGAATCCGGATCATAATTCCCCGGCTTCAGCAGATCCCAAGCTGGCACCGCATAGGCCAACTTCTTATCTTCACTGTTCGCGATGAACATGCCGACCAGCAGGCCACCGTCCGCCCGGGTCGCGATCGCGCTGCCACTATCACCCCGGCCCGCCGGCTCGCCGGCGTACTGCATTTCGATGAGCGATGCGTGAACGATGCGGTTGCAACCCGCTACCAGGTAATCCAATGAATTACCTGGCTCATCACGCAGGACATGCTTGAAGTCGACCGGGATCGCGCCACTTGTCGATAAAATGAAAAGCCTGGTCGCGACGATGTCGTGTTCCTCGCGGCAATGATCATCGAAGACGGCATGGCCAAGCGCCTCGCGGCATCCCGCCGGATCCATGATCCGCCCCAGTTGCACGTCACAACTGACGAGGCCGTCGCCAAGGCGCCCAAAGAAGAGCCCATCGGCCTCGGCGATCGGCTCATCCCGGCCGGGCAGGGAAATGACGCTTGAAGCTGCCGTTTCCTCGTACCAGGTGGGATGGCCGAAGACGTGTCGGCAACTGACAAGATATGGGACCCCCGGCTCAAGCTCGCGCTCGATGGCGCAGGCGAGCGACCCGTGAAGCACCTCGCCCCCATCTGCGGGCCGCACATCGATGCTGGCGTGGAGCGAGACCCGGCGACGCTTTGGAGCTTCATCGATATCGGTCGGGACGGCGCATAGCCGACGAACGCCGTCCAGCTCGGCATAAGCCAGAAGGTGCCGGGGCAGAGGGCGCTGGGGCTCCAGTTCCTCCAGGGAACGCTTTTTCCGAAGGACGAAGACAACGCAAGGTTCGTCCGTTACCACCCGCTGGCCGTGATGTTGCCTCGTCCGGAATCCCGCTGCCACCGCCTTCACGTCCTTGTAGGCACGGCGCAACTCGGCGCCTCGTGTCACCACGATCTCCGCTGTGAGGCGGCGCTGCAGTGTCAGGGGCAACGCGGCGAAGGCCTGTTCCGCGGCGGGGGCAGGATGCTCTTCGGGTGCCTCAATCTTCCGCAACCGTGCGGGCTGCTTGTCCGGCTTTGGCCGCTTCTCCGGTTCCCTGGGCTGGCGCACCATGGTCCGCTACCTCTTGATATGGAAGTTGCTTGCGATCAGATCTTCGAATTTCTTGGCATCTTTAACGCGTTGGAGCAGCGCGCCCGCGATCACGTCATCCTTGGTTTCACCCACGTCACCGGCGATGGTGAACTCGACGGCGTTGTCCTTGGGCACATAGGAAGTCGCCTTGGCTGTTACCCGAATGGGCGTCGCGGCCGTCGGCACGTTGGTTGTGAACGGCCGACCAAAATCCTTTACGATCCGCGTCAAATGCTCGACGGAGGCGGCGGCGGGAATCCCGCACCGTTTCTCTATCGCATCCGGCTTCTGCGCCAACAGTTCAGTGGCGAGTGCGGATGTCAGGACTCCGTTGCCGTCCGTTACGGCGGCGCCGGATCTGGCCTTCTGATAAGCGATCAGCTTGTCCCGCGTCTGCGGCCCCCATCGGCCATCAACCCCATCCTTGCCGACCAGACAGAGTGCGCGCTGCAGTGTCTTGCGGTCTTCATCCGTAGGGAGACCTAGGAAAACCGCATCGGCACCGTGCGATGCCGACGTGGCCCCCGCCGCCGGCGCAGTACTTCCGCTGCCGCCGCCAGCCCCTGCCGCCGTTACCGTCGCCGCTGCCGTCGTCGTGACCACCTTGACCGTCGTCGTCTTCGACCGGCCCGTCTTGTCACGGATCAGGAGCGTGTAGGTGTTGCCCTCCAGTTCCTTCTTGGCCTCCGCCTGGATGGTGACGGAACCAAAGGTGTTGGCCGGTCGCGCATAGAGACCGCTTGGCGCATTCTGGAAGGCTACATCATAGGGCGCCTGCCCGCCGGAGATGAGGAGTTGGCGACCGGACATGTCGCCCTCTGTGACCTCAAGTGCCGTCGCCGGCTCGAAGACCAGGGGCGTCACGATCGAAGCCGGGTCGACACCGCAGTTCTTGAGCTTCGCCGCGCGCTGCTCGCGCGTCGTGTCGCCCGACACGGTGTTGAGGATAGCCACGACGGCGGCTGTCGACGTTTCCACGGCCGCCGCCTTTTCCTTCAGGACGCCAATGGCATCGGCCAAGATGGTTCCGGCCATGGCTTGCGAAGTCGCTATGGCCCCGGCGGTGGAGGTGGCCGCCTTGGTCGGCGCGATCTGCGCAGCGCCCTGCGCCAACCCGCCGATGATTCCCGGCAAGGCAGCCAAGGAGGGCTGATTGGTCAGGACGGCGGCATTCACCTCGGCGGCGATCCGATCAACCGTGACGACAAGCTGGCCGGCCGCGCCATTCACGTCGGCGCGCACCCGCGTCGCGTTCTCATAAGCCTCGTCACCCGCCTGGGCGATGCTCTTCGCCGCCTGGACGGCCAGGGACGCCGCGTCACGCATTCTGGCGTCGGCTGAACGCGCCTCGCGCTCGACCGTCTCGATGGCCTGCCTGAGGGAGCCGAGTTCACCGCCGAGCTTCGCACTTTGCTCAGTCAACAGCTTGAGGCTGCCATCGCTCATATTGAGCGGGATGATGATCTCGATGGCGCAATTGACCGCCGTGTAACCCTGGAGATAGGCGGCGGCCGCGGGCTGGTTGCGCAGCCATCCGGCGACGCCCAGCCCCGTGGCACCCGCGAGGCCGAGGATGCTGGCCGTGCGCGTCGTGCCACCGATCGAGGTGAGGCCCAGTGCGGCGCCGCCCATCGGGATAAGGGCCGCCCCCGTCCAGGTCGTCAGCCGCGCCTGGTTGGCGACAGCCTCCATGTACTTGCTCTTCGCCGTTTCCGCATAGCCCAGGGCGACCGGCAGACTGGCATATTTGCCCCGACCGCTACTCTCGGCCGCTCCGGACGGCTGATCCAATTGGATGATGCTGTCCGTGACACCGACACAGCCGGTGAGCAAGCAGGCCCCCGCCACAGCTCCGGCCCGGAGCAGGTTTTTTGAGTTCATCCCCGTCACCCCTAGCCCTGTTCCCCCGGGAAGACGCCTGGTCCATGCCAAGGAGGTAACGTCACCTCCAAAAGGACTGGCGGCGCCTACACTTTTAAGTGTGAATTTTCGCGGGGCTATTCCTCCTATGGTTACAGAATTGCGGCACCCTCCTCAAGGGAGAATTTCAAAAAATTAATATAAATACGAGTATCTGAGAACAAAGCACAACCCGAACCGCCGCCATACCGGGCCCTGTGCTTCAGGCATGTTGCCGCAACGTCAAATCCAAGGCTACACACAGGCCGGTGGAGGCGTCTCCCAAATCCATTTGCTGAACTCATTTTACATTAGATATATGTTATTAAACTATATTGACGCTGCACTTAACGTTAATTTAGCATCCCATCAGGACGAAAATTCACACAGCGTAAATCATTCAACGGCTAAATTTTGTGGATTTTGGCTTCGCCGGCCGGACGACCAACGGGAGACTGTCATGGGTAAAGCCTACTCCGCCCTTTGCCGCCTGGCCCTGGCCGCGGCCCTCACCTTGGGCATTGGTACCGCCCACGCGGCGGAGAAGCCGGTGCGCATCGGCTATCAAAAATACGGCACGCTGCTGCTGCTGAAGGAAAGCGGCAAGCTGGACGAACAGTTGAAGGCCCAGGGCATCGCCGTGGAATGGCGGGAATTCCCTGGCGGCCCCCAGTTGCTGGAGGCGCTGAACGTCGGCGCGCTGGACTTCGGCATCACCGGTGAGGCACCGCCCATCTTCGCCCAGGCCGCCGGCGCCCCCTTCGTCTATGTCGGCGTTGAACCACCGGCCCCGAAGGGGGAGGCCATCCTGGTGCCCAAGGACAGCCCGCTGAAAAGCGTGGCGGACCTGAAGGGCAAGAAGGTGGCGCTGAACAAGGGCTCCAACGTCCATTACCTGCTGGTGAAGGCGCTGGAGGAGGCTGGCCTGACCTACGCCGACATCCAGCCCACCTACCTGGCCCCGGCCGACGCCCGCGCGGCGTTCGAACAGGGCAGCGTGGACGCTTGGGTCATCTGGGACCCCTACTATGCCGCCGCGGCCGCCGCCACCCAGGCCCGCGTGCTGGTGGACGGCGTGCGCGCCGACGGCAGCAACCTGGTGGCCAACCACCAGTTCTACCTGGCTGAACGTGGCTTCAACGAGGCGCGGCCCCAGGTGGTGCAGACCATCCTGACGGGCCTGAAGGACATCGACGCCGCGTCCAAGGGCGACCAGAAGGCCGTGGCCCAGCGCCTGAGCCCACAGATCGGCATCCCCGCCCCAGTGCTGGAGGTGGCGTTGGCCCGCATGGGCTATGGCATCCAGCCCATCACGCCGGAGGTGATCGCCGCCCAGCAGAAAATCGCCGACACCTTCTACCAGCTGGGCCTCATCCCCAAGCCCATCAAGGTTTCCGACGCCATTCCGGGATCGAAATCATGAGCGAATCCACCCCCCTCGTTACTGAGGCCCCCGTTACCGAAGCGAACGTCTTCTGGTTCATCCCCACCCATGGTGACGGCCGCTACCTGGGCACCACCCATGGCGCCCGCGCCGTCAGCTTCGATTACCTGAAGCAGATCGCGCAAGCCGCCGACAGCCTGGGCTATTACGGCGTGCTGCTGCCCACCGGGCGCAGCTGCGAGGACAGCTGGGTGGTGGCCTCCGCCCTGGCGCCGCTGACGGAACGCCTGCGCTTCCTGGTGGCGGTGCGGCCGGGCCTGCAGTCGCCCGCCGTCTCCGCCCGCATGGCGGCGACCCTGGATCGCGTGTCCAACGGCCGGCTGCTGATCAACGTCGTCACCGGCGGCGACCCGGTGGAAAACGCCGGCGACGGCATCTTCCTGTCGCACGCCGAACGCTATGAGGTGACGCGGGAGTTCCTGTCGGTCTGGACCCGCCTGGTGGCCGGCGAGACGGTGCATTACGAAGGCAAGCACATCCGCATCGAGGATGGGCGCCTGTTCTTCCCCTCGCAACAGCGCCCCTATCCGCCCCTGTACTTCGGCGGATCGTCGGACGCCGGCATCGATGTGGCGGCGGAGACGGTGGACAAGTACCTGACCTGGGGCGAGCCGCCGGAGCAGGTGGCGAAGAAGGTGGCGACCGTGCGCGCCGCCGCCGCCGCCAAGGGCCGCAAGGTGACCTTCGGCATCCGCCTGCACGTCATCGTGCGCGAGACCAACGCCGCCGCGTGGGCCGCCGCCAATGACCTGATCCAATATGTGGACGACGACACCGTCGCCCAGGCGCAGAAGACCTTCGCCCGCATGGACAGCGTGGGCCAGGCCCGCATGCAGGCCCTGCACGGCGGCCGGCGCGACAAGCTGGAGGTCAGTCCCAACCTCTGGGCTGGCGTGGGCCTGGTGCGGGGCGGCGCCGGCACCGCCCTGGTGGGCGATCCGGAAACGGTGGCCCAGCGCATGAAGGAATACATGGCCGTCGGCATCGACAGCTTCATCCTGTCCGGCTACCCGCACCTGGAGGAGGCCTACCGCTTCGCCGAACTGGTCTTTCCCCTGCTGCCCCTGGCGGCCGGCACGGGCCGTGACCGGGGCCCGGCCACCAACCACGGCCCCTTTGGGGAGCGCATCGCCAACACCCTGCCCCCCGCCAAGGGGACGGAGGCGCTGCGCCAGGCGTCGGCATCATGAGCCGGGCCTTGAGCGGCAGGGCCCTGCGCCGGGGCCTGGTGCCCTGGCTGCTGCCCCTGGCCCTGCTGCTGGGCTGGGAGGTGGCGGCCAAGGCCGGCTGGCTGTCGGCCAGGGTGCTGCCGGCGCCCAGCGACATCGCCGTCGCCTTCTGGACCACCCTGAAGGATGGCAGCCTGCCCCACCATGTCAGCATCAGCGCGGAGCGGGCCTTCCTGGGCCTGGTCATCGGCGGCGGCCTGGGCTTCGCCCTGGGCCTGATCAACGGCGCCCTGCCCGTGGCCGAGGACATCCTGGACAGTTCCTTGCAGATGCTGCGCAACGTGCCGCACCTGGCGATCATTCCCATGGTCATCCTGTGGTTCGGCATCGGGGAGGAGGCCAAGGTCTTCCTGGTGGCCGTGGGTGTCCTGTTCCCCATGTATCTCAACACCTTCCACGGCATCCGTTCGGTGGACCGGGGGTTGGTGGAGATGGGGCGGGTCTATGGCCTGGGGCCGGTGGCGCTGTATCTGCGCGTCATCCTGCCCGGCGCCTTGCCCGCCATCCTAGTGGGGCTACGCTATGCCCTGGGCATCATGTGGCTGACGCTGATCGTGGCGGAGACCATCTCCGCCTCCTCCGGCATCGGCTACATGACCATGAACGCGCGGGAATTCCTGCAAACCGACATGGTGCTGCTGGGCATCATCGTCTACGCCCTGCTGGGCAAGCTGGCCGACATCGCGTCCCGCTGGCTGGAGCGGCGGGCGCTGGACTGGAACCCGGCCTATCGCACCGGACTGGAGGCGGCGTGATGGTCCCGTTGCGCGCGGTCACCGATTTTGAGGAACCGGCCCCCGCCACTTGCCGGGAGGGCACCGGCGAACAGGGCGCTGGCACACACGGCACCGGCAAGGGGCTGGAGCTGGCTTTCGACGGCGTCACCAAGGCCTTCGGCGACGTGGGCGTGCTGCGCGGCCTGGACCTGGTCATTCCCGCCGGGCAGTTCGTGGCCGTCGTCGGCCGCTCCGGCGGGGGCAAGACCACGCTGATGCGCCTGATCGCCGGGCTGGACGGCCCGACGGGCGGCACCATCCGTATCGCCGGCACGGCGCGGCGGGGCCTGCAGCCGGACGTGCGCCTGCTGTTCCAGGATGCCCGCCTGCTGCCCTGGCAACGGGTGCTGAGCAATGTCGGCATCGCCCGCGGCCCCGGCTGGAAGGCCCGCGCCCAGGCCCTGCTGGCGGAGGTCGGGTTGGCCGACCGCGCCGGCGACTGGCCCTACGTCCTGTCCGGCGGGCAGAAGCAGAGGGTGGCGCTGGCCCGCGCCCTGGTGACAGAGCCGGGCATCCTGCTGTTGGATGAGCCCTTCGGCGCGCTGGACGCGCTGACCCGGGGTGACATGCATCGCCTGCTGACCAAGGTGTGGCGCCAGCACGGCTTCACCGCCGTCCTGATCACCCACGACGTGGCGGAGGCCGTGGCCCTGGCCGACCGCGTGCTGGTGCTGCGCGACGGCGTCATCGCCGACGATGTCGCCATCGACCTCCCCCGCGCCGCCCGCGCGGCCGGCGCCCCCCGCCTGGCCGAGCTGGAGCGCCGCATCCTCAACGCCGTCTAAAAGAAGGAAAACCTCATGACGACCGGGATTTTCACGCCGTCCCGCCGCACCCTGCTGGCCGGGGGCCTGGCGGTGGCGGCCACGCCCCTGCTGCGCGCGCCCCGGGCGCTGGCCAAAACCACCGAGCTGCGCCTGGACTACACCACCTACAGCCCCATCAGCCTGCTGCTGCGCGACAAGGGCTGGCTGGAGGAGGATCTGAAGGCCGACGGCGTCACCGTCCGCTGGGTGCAGTCGCTGGGGTCCAACAAGGCGCTGGAATTCCTGAACGCCGGCAGCTTGGATTTCGGCTCCACCGCCAGCGCCGCCGCCCTGCTGGGCCGCATCGGCGGCAACCCGATCCGCTCCATCTACGTCTACGGCCGGTCGGAGTGGACGGCCCTGGTGGTGCCGGCGGACAGCCCGGCCAAGGCCATCGCCGATTTGAAGGGCAAGCGCATCGCCGTCACCCGCGGCACCGACCCGCACATCTTCCTGGTGCGGGCGCTGGCCAGCGTCGGCCTGACCCAGGACGACGTGAAGCTGGTGCTGTTGCAGCACCCGGATGGCAAGCAGGCCCTGCTGCGCGGCGACGTGGACGCCTGGGCCGGGCTGGACCCGCTGATGGCCTCGGCGGAGGTCGAGAACAACGCCCGCCTGCTGTACCGCAACCCCGCCTTCATCAGTTGGGGCGCCCTGAATGTGCGGGAGGAATTCGCGGCCCAAAACCCCGCCCTGGTGCAGAAGGTGCTGGCGGCGTACGAAAAGGCCCGCGCCCACGCCCAGGCGCATCCGGATGCCCTGGCCGCGTCCCTGGTCGCCCAGACCAAGCTGCCGGACGCCGTGGTGGCCAAGCAGTTGCAGCGCACCGACATCGCCCAAGGCCACCTGAAGCCGGCCCAGGCGGAAAGCGTGGTGGCCTCCGGCCTCGCCATGCAGCAGGTGGGCCTGATCGAGGCGGGCGTGGACGTGCGCAAGGTGGCGGCGGAGCTGGTCGACAGCCGCTTCGCCGTGGGTTGACGCCATGACGGCGGAGGCGACGGCCGGTTTGGAGAACAGCGCGCTGGCCATCGCGGCGGCGGGGCCCCGGCCCTGGAGCCTGCCGCGCCCGGACTGGCGCCCGCTACTGCTGGGCCTGGGCCTGCCCGTGGCCGCCGCCCTGGCTTGGGAGGCGCTGGTGCGCTCCGGCCTGGCCACCGGCAGGCTGCTGCCGCCACCCAGCCGCATCGCCGTCACCCTGTGGAAGCTGGCGCGGACGGGGGAGCTGTGGCCCCATGTCGGCGCCACCTCCGGCCGGGTGGGGCTGGGCTTCGTGCTGGGCGGGGTGGCCGGCATCCTGTCCGGCCTGGCCGCCAGCTACTCCCCCCTGTTCCGCCGCCTGGTGGACCCGACACTGCAAGGCCTGCGCGCCATCCCGTCGCTGGCCTGGGTGCCGCTGTTCCTGCTGTGGCTGGGCATCTTCGAGACGTCCAAGGTGGCGCTGATCGCCGTGGGCGTCTTCTTCCCCGTCTATCTGGGCGTCATGGGGGCCGTGCTGGGCGTGGACCGCAAGTTGGTGGAGGTGGGGCGCATCCACCGCCTGTCCGGCCTGGACCTGGCGCGCCGCATCCTGTTGCCCGCCATCCTGCCGGCCCTGGTGGTGGCCCTGCGCACCGGGCTGGGCCTGGGCTGGATGTTCGTGGTGGCGGCCGAGTACATGGGCGCGTCGGAGGGCATCGGCTATCTGCTGGTGGACGGCCAGCAACTGGGCAAGCCTGACCAGATCATTGCCGCCATCCTGGTCTTCGCCCTGCTGGGCAAGGTGGCGGACGCCGCCATCGTGGCCCTGGCCACCCCCGCGCTGCGCTGGCAGGACGCCTATCAGGGAGGCCGCTGATGAGCGTGGCGCTTGAAATCTCGGGCCTCGCGAAGACCTACCCCAACGGCCAGCGCGCCCTGGGCGGCATCGACCTGACCGTGCCGGCGGGCGAGATCCTGGCCATCGTCGGCGGTTCCGGCTGCGGCAAAAGCACGCTGCTGCGCCTCATCGCGGGGCTGGAGACGCCCAGCGCCGGATTGGTGCGGGTGGGCGGCGACCTGGTCGGCGGTCCCCACCCGGCGGTGGGCCTGGTGTTCCAGGAGCCCCGCCTGCTGCCCTGGCTCAGCGTGGCCGACAACGTCGGCTTCGGCCTGGCGGCCCTGGCGGCGGGGGAGCGGGCCGCCCGCGTGGGCACGGCGCTGGAACGGGTAGGCCTGACCGCCCACGCCAACGCCTGGCCGCGCGAACTGTCCGGCGGTCAGGCGCAGCGGGCGGCGCTGGCCCGCGCCCTGGTCACCCGGCCCCAGGTGCTGTTGCTGGATGAACCGTTTTCCGCGTTGGACGCCCTGACCCGCACCACGCTTCAGGACCATCTGCTGGAGCTGTGGGCCTTTGAGCGGCCGACCCTGGTGCTGGTGACGCATGACATCGAGGAGGCGCTGGTACTGGCCGACCGGGTGGTGACGCTGCGCCCCCGCCCCGGTCGCGTCGATGACATCCAGGCGGTGGTCCTGTCCCGCCCGCGCGACCGCGACAGCCATAATTTCGAAGTTCACAAACGGCGGCTCCGTGCCGCCTTGAACCAATCGCTGGCCCCTGACACTCTGGCATCCGACAGCCTGACCGCCGCCGCCCTGTAACCGGTATCACCTGTAACCGGTATCACTTGATCGGGTTTCCCATGTCCCTGGGCAATGCCCCCCAACAGCGAACCGCCCCCCGCGTCGTCATCCTGGGCGGCGGGTTCAGTGGCGCCGTCACCGCCCTGCATTTGGCGCGTACCGCCACCGTGCCGGTGGATATCGACATCGTGGAGCCGCGCCTGCTGCTGGGCGGCGGGGTCGCCTATTCCACCCCCGACCCGCAGCACCGCATCAACGTGCCGGCCGCGCGCATGAGCGCGTTTTCCGCCGACATGGGGCATTACGACCGCTGGCTGCGCCGTTCCGGCGTGCTGGCCACCGACCCGCAGGCCCTGGTCAAGGGCGGGCACATCTTCTCCAGCCGGCTGGAGTTCGGGCGCTACCTTGACGGGCTGGTGCGGGAGCAGGCGGCAGCCGACGGCCCGGCCCACATCCGTCACGTGCAGCGGCGCGCGACCGCCGTCACCCCCATCCCCCGTGACGCCCCGCCCGGCCAGTCCTTCGGCTATGCCGTGGCGCTGGAGAATGGCGCGCGGCTGGTGGCCGACATGGTGGTGATCGCCACCAGCCATCCGCCACCGTCCCCGCCTAAGGCCCTGGTCCAGGCCCTGGGCGACGACCCGCGCCTGATCGCCAACCCGTGGGCACCGGGCGCCCTGGACGCCGTGGCGCCGGAGGCGCGCGTGCTGGTGGTGGGGTCGGGCCTGACCATGGCCGACATCCTGGCCACCCTGCAGGCCGCCGGGCACAAGGGCCCCATCACCGTCTTCTCCCGCCGGGGCCTGACGCCCCGGGGCCATGCCCTGGACGCGACCGAGCTGGCGGGCGATTTCGCCACCCGGCCGGAGGTGACGGCGCTGGCCCTGCTGCGCCGCATCCGCGCCACCGTGACGGCAGCGGAGGTGGAGGGGCGCCCCTGGCAAGCGGTGCTTGACGCCGTGCGCCGCGACGCCCGGACCATCTGGCGGGCTCTGCCCCTGGCGGAGAAGCGCAAACTGCTGCGCCACCTGCGCCCCTTCTGGGACGCCCACCGCTACCGCATCGCCCCGCAGCCGGAGGCGACGATCCAGGACTTGCAGGCACGCGGGCAGCTGGAGATCCTGGCGGCCAGCCTGGCCGACATCACGGCCGACGCCGACGGCATCCGCGCCACCCTGCGCCCCCGCTGGGGCGGCGCCCCCCTCACCCGGACGGTGGACGTGGTGGTGGTGGCCACCGGCCCGGCGCACGACCACCTGATCGACGCCGTGCCGGCCCTGGCGCCCCTGGTCGCCACCGGCCGCCTGCACGCCGACGCGCTGGGCCTGGGTATCGCCGTGGATGATCAGAGCCGGGTGATCGACGCGCGCGGGGTGCCCGACGACACACTGTGGGTCTCTGGCCCCCTGGCGCGCGGCACCTTCGGTGAGCTGATGGGCCTGCCCCAGGTGCTGATCCACGCGGAGGAGGTGGCGCGCTCCGTCGCCCGCCGTCTGCCGGGCCAGGCGGCGCCGGAGCCGACGAAGAAGGGCGTCCGCGCCCGCGTCACCGCCTGAAAGCGAAGCGTTAAATCACCCGGCGCACCCAGCTTTCGACCAGCGGCGGCACACCGCCGCGCTGCATGCCGACCAGGCGTTCGCGCAGGTCGGCGGTGGTGGCCCCACCCTCGCCGTTGCCGATGACGAAATCGCCCTCCGCCGTCCGCACCGTGCCGATGGCCGACACCACGGCGGCGGTGCCGCAGGCGAAGGCCTCACGCACCCGGCCCGTCGCGGAATCTTCCTTCCACTGCGCCAGGGAGTAGGGCTGCTCCACCACCGTGCGGCCCAGGCTGCGCGCCAGCTGGATGATGCTGTCGCGGGTGATGCCGGGCAGGATGGTGCCGCTCAAGGGCGGGGTCAGCAGACTGCCGTCGTCCATGACGAAGAAGACGTTCATGCCGCCCAGTTCCTCGATCCAGCGATGCTCGGCCGCGTCCAGGAACACCACCTGGTCGCAGCCGTGCTTGCTGGCCTCCAGCTGGGCGATCAGGCTGGCGGCGTAGTTGCCGCCGCACTTGGCCGCACCCGTGCCGCCGGGCGCGGCGCGGGTGTAGTTGTCCGGCGCCCAGATGGTGATGGCCTTGGCCCCGCCCTTGAAGTAGGCGCCCACCGGGCAGGCGATGACGCAGAAGATGTAGTCCGACGCCGGGCGGACGCCCAGGAAGGCCTCATTGGCGAACATGAAGGGGCGCAGGTACAGGCTGCCTTCCCCGCCCGGGACCCACGCCTCATCGATGCGCACCAGCTGTTCCACCGCTTCCAGGAACAGCTCCTCGGGGATCAGGGGCATGGCCATGCGTTCCGCCGATTCCCGGAAGCGCCTGGCGTTCGCCTCCGGCCGGAACAGCGTCACGCCACCATCGGCCGCGCGGTAGGCCTTCATGCCTTCGAAGATTTCCTGGGCGTAGTGCAGCACGGCGGAGGCCGGATCGAGGGTGAACGGTACCCGCGCCGTGACCGTGGCGTCATGCCAGCCCTGGCCCTCGGTCCAGCGGATGGTCACCATGTGGTCGGTGAAGACCTTGCCGAAGCCGGGGTTTTCCAGGATGCGCGCCAGCGTGGCGGCGTCGGTCGGATTGGAAGTGCGGTCTATCGTGAACGTCATGATCTCAAGCCTTCGTGTCCCCAAGCCAGCAGCCTAACCGATCAGCCGGCCGGATACGGTCATGCATTTTGGCCCCCAGGTGTAACGGCGGATTTTCAAAGCAGCCTAGCGGCGGGATCAGATCGAAGATAAATCTGATGGGAAACGCCATTAAAGAATAACGACGGGGGACGGGATGGGTGGAACATTGCCTGTGACCGGGATGGCGGGATCGGCGGGGGAACGATCCGGCGTTCGGCGCCTGACCATGGCACTCTGCTTCCTGGCCGCCGCCATCGAAGGGTTTGACCTGCAATCCGCCGGCGTGGCCGCCCCCCATCTGGGCCCGGCCTTCGGGCTGTCGCCGTCGCGGATGGGATGGGTGTTCAGCGCCGCCATCGCCGGCCTGATCGTGGGCGCGCTGGTGGGCGGCCGCGTCTCCGATCTCAGGGGCCGCAAGGTGGCGCTGATGCTGTCCCTGGGCGTCTTCGGCGTGTTCTCCTGCCTCACGGCGCTGGCCTGGGATTTTCCCAGCCTGCTGGCCGCCCGCTTCCTGACGGGCCTGGGGTTGGGCGGCGCCTTTCCCAACCTGATCGCCATCGCGGCGGAATGCGCGCCCAAGGCCAAGGCGGCCGCCGTCTCCATCATCTACGCCGGCATGCCGCTGGGCGGCGCCACCGCCGCCTTCCTGTCGCTGCGCGGCGGACATGGCGACTGGCAGGGCGTCTTCTGGGCGGGCGGCATCGCCCCCCTGCTGCTGTTGCCGTTCCTGGCCTGGGCACTACCGGCCTTCCGCGTGCCGCCCGCCCCGGCGGAGGCGCGCATCGTCATCAGACAGGCCCTGTTCGCGCCCGGGCGGCGCGTCGATACCGGCGCGCTGTGGCTGGGCTCCTTCCTCGCCCTGCTGGTGCTGTACCTGCTGCTGAACTGGCTGCCCATCCTGCTGCTGTCGCGCGACCTGCCGCGCACCCTGGTGCTGGGGGTGCAACTCGTCTTCAACCTGGGCGGCGCCTGCGGCTCGGGCATCGCCGGCCAGCTGATGGAGCGGATCGACAGGCGGGTGGCCGTGGTCGGCATTTTCCTGACGCTGGCCTTGGCCCTTGCCGGCCTGGCCGGGGCGGGCGCCAACTTCCTGATGACCATCGCGGCCGTGGCGGGGGCGGCGGTGCTGGCGGCCCAAGCCCTGATCTACAGCCTGGCGCCCGGCTATTACCCACCCCAGGTGCGCGGCCTGGGCGTGGGGGCCGTGGTGGCCGCTGGCCGCCTGGGCTCTGTCGCCGGGCCCCTGCTGGCGGGCCAGCTGATCGCCGCCGGCCGCAGCAGCGCCGACGTACTGACGGGCATCATCCCCATCGCCCTGCTGAGCGGGATAGCCACCTTCGTGTTGGTGGCCCGCAGGTCACCGGAAGGGGAGTGAGCTCACGCCGGCGCCCCCTCCTCCATGCCTTCCATGCGCATGCGGCGGCCCCGGCGGTGGTCGACCGGGGTGCTGAGGCGCAGCAGATGCCGCTTGTGCTGGACCGAGGCCACGGTGCGCCCCAGCGCCAGGGCGATCTCCCGGTCGCCTTGGCCATCGGCGTTCATGGCGACCAGGCGGGCCAGGCTTTCCTCATCCCAGGACCGCGCGGGGCCCACTGTCTTGACGACGCTACGCATGCTCCCTCACCTTGATTATCAAGAACGGCGTTTAAGATGCTGAAACTGATCACGCGAAAGGGTCGGCGGCGGCTTGGCCGCGAACAGCAGCTCCCCCTCCTCCACCATGCGCTGGGCGATGGAGCCCTGCACCTGCAGCGTGCTGCGGAAATCCCCCATGCACTGCACCGAGACGGCGGCCGGCACGTCCAGCCGGCCCAGGATGTCCAGCGCCAGATTGCCGTCCCAGCAGGGCAGCGGCGCCTCGTCATCGATAACGATCAGGAAGTGGCCGATGGCGCCACCGGCGCACCGGGCGGACGGCGCCAGCAGGTAGATGCGCCAGGGATGCAAGGCATCGACCAGGGCCAGCAGGATCGATGCCATCCGCCAGCCGGGCAGTCCGTCCGTCGCCACCATGCCGCAGCCCTCCCTGCTTCGTCGTCTCCCGTCCCGTTTCGCCGCCAGCTGCCTGTCTATTCCCGCGTCACTTGCCCTTGAACTGGGGCGGGCGCTTCTCGGCGAACGCGCTCATGCCTTCCTTCTGGTCTTCCAGCGCGAAGGTGGAGTGGAATAGCCGCCGTTCGAACCGCAGGCCCTCCGCCAGCGTCAGTTCGAAGGCCCGGTCCACCGCCTCCTTCGCCATCATGACGGCCGGACGGGAGAAGCCGCAGATCTTCTCCGCCACCCGTACCGCCTCTTCCACCAGGTCGGCGGCCGGCACGATGCGCGCCACCAGACCCGCCCGTTCCGCCTCCGCCGCGTCCATCAAGCGGCCGGTCAGCACCAGCTCCATGGCCTTGGCCTTGCCGATGGCCCGCGTCAGCCGCTGGGTGCCGCCGGCGCCGGGGATGGTACCGATGGTGATTTCCGGCTGGCCGAACTTGGCGGTGTCGGCCGCCAGCAGGATGTCGGCCATCATGGCCAGTTCGCAGCCGCCGCCCAGCGCATAACCCGCGACCGCCGCGATGGTCGGCTTGCGGCAGGTGGCCAGACGGCCCCACTTCTTGGTGATGAAGTCGCCCAGGTAGGCGTCCATGTAGGATTTGTCCTTCATCTCCTTGATGTCGGCGCCCGCAGCGAAGGCCTTCTCGCTGCCCGTCACAACGATGGCGCCGATGGCGGCGTCATCCTCCAGCCGGTTCAGCGCATCCTCCAGGTCCGTGACCAGGCCGTCCGACAGGGCGTTCAGCGCCTTGGGACGGTTCAGGCGGATCAGGGCCACGGGCCCCCGTACCTCGACCAGGATGTTCTCGTACGCGAACTCGGACATGGGGGTGCCCTCTTGCGAAGCCGGCTGCCAATAGTCCCTCAGAGTATTCAGCGATCGGCCGGGCCTGACTAGGAAAAGGGGGTGAAGGCTGAGAAGGATGATTGCGAAACTTGTGAACAGCGGCGGCGGGACAGCGGGTCACGCCCCGAAAGGTTGCCTGTTCGGGGCAATCCTGAAATGATCCGGCGCGACGACGGGGCCTGTGGCCCCCAAACCGGTACCTTGTGAACCCAGCGATCGTGACGACCCAGACTGCGAAGACGCGCGAAGCCCTGCCCGTCCGGGGCGGGGCGCCGGCCCAGGCGGCCCGGCGGATGCGTGATGAGATCCTGGCCCTGCCTGATGGCGCCCCCCTGGGCTCGGAGGAAGAGCTGCTGGCCCGCTATGGCCTGAGCCGGCCCACCCTGCGCCAGACGGCCCGCATCCTGGAACAGGAGCAGTTGCTGGTCGTCCGCCGGGGCAATGGCGGCGGCTATTACGGCCGCCGGCCGGACATCGGCGCCGTCACCCAGGCCGCCGCCCTGTACCTGCGCCTGCGCCAGACCACGGTGCGCGACGTGCTGGACGCCTTCCAGCTGGTGAATGTCGAGGCCGCGCGCCTGGCGGCCGGCACCCCGGCGGGCACAGACGCCACGGCCGCCCGCGCCGACCTGGCGGAATTCCGCCAGCACCTGGTGGACCGCCTGGACGTGACCTACCTGGCCGCCGACGTGGTGCGGGACGAGGTGGCGCTGTACGCCGTCCTCATGCGCATGGCCGGCAATCCGGCGCTGGAGCTGTTCCACCGTACCCTGTTCGAATTCGGCCAGCGCGACGCCAACCTGCGCGTTTTCCAGGGCCACCCCGACCGGTGCGCCCACTGGCGCGCCGGCCGCCTGCGCATGGTGGATGCCATCCTGGCCCGGGACCCGGAGATGGCGGTGCTGCTGGCGCGGCGGCAGAACCGGCTGATGCTGGACTGGGTGTCGCCGGAGGTGGAGCGGGAGTCCATCGCCGCGCGCGATTGAATGAGAAGGCGGGCGGGCCTTTCATTCCGCCCCCGTAATATCACAGGGGAAAGCCGATGAACGGGCCCGTTTCACGCTTCTACTTCGCCGATCGCCTACGCCTGCACTACGCGGAATGGGGCCGGGAGGACAAGCCCACCCTGCTGCTGGTCCACGGCGGGCGCGACCATTGCCGCAGCTGGGACTGGGTGGCGGAGGAGCTGGCGGGCGATTTCCACATCCTGGCGCCCGACCTGCGCGGCCACGGCGATTCCGCGTGGTCCCTGGGCGGCGCCTACACCCTGGCCGAGGTGGTGGCCGACCTGGTGCAGCTGCTGCGCCAGCGCGCCGGCCGCAAGGTGGTGGTGATGGGCCATTCCTATGGCGGCGCCGCCGCCCTGTTCCTGGCCAGCCTGTATCCCGAACTGGTGGAGCGCCTGGCGGTGGTGGAGGGCACTTGGCCCTGGCAGGAACTGCGGGAACAAAAGCCCCTGGCCGACCGCTTCCGCTCCTGGGTGGACAAGGTGCACGAACTGTCGGCCCGCGGCCCCCGCAAGTACGCGACGCTGGAGGAGGCGGTGGGCCGCATGCAGGCGGAAAACGGCTTCCTCACCACCGAGCAGGCGCGCCACCTGACCGTGCACGGCCTGCACCAGAACGAGGACGGCACCTACAGCTGGAAGTTCGACAACTACATCCGCACCGCCTACCCGTTCCGCATCAGCCTGGACGAACTGAAGGCCCTGTGGTCGGCCGTCACCTGCCCCACCTTGCTGGTCAACGGGGCCAACAGCTGGGTGGAGGATCCGGTGGCCAACGGCGCCGCCGCCCTGTTCCGGGATGTCCGTACCGCCGCCATACCGCAAGCCGGCCATTGGCCCCATCATGACCGGCTGGCCGACTTCCTGGCGGTGGCGCGTCCCTTCCTGTTGAATCGGGAAGGCTAACGCGGCTTCAGCCCCTCCACCAGCAGGGGCAGCGCGTCGGCCAGGGCCTGGTCTCGCCCGTCGGTGTCCAGCCGGTCCGCGGCGGCGGCCACCAGCATCTTGGCCGCCCGGTGCAGATCCGCCACCGTCAGGTCCGCCCGCACCAGGCCGGCGGCCTGGGCCGCGGCCAAGGGTGGCGCCAGCACGGCGTCCAGCCGGGCGCGCAGCCCGTGGATGAGAGCTGGCCCGTCGCTTTCCGCCCGCAGGCTGGCGATCAGGGGGCCGTGCAGCATGGCATGGTGGGCGATACGGCACAGGAAGGGATAGAACGCGGCGGCATTGGCGCCCTCTGCCACCCAATCCTGGCCCAGGGCGGCCAGCTGACGGTCGAACACCGCCAGGGCAAGGGCCCGGCGGTCAATGAAGTTGCGATAGAGGGTGGCGCGCCCCACCCCGGCCTCCATCGCGATGGCCTCCAGCGCCACGTGATAGCCGTCACGCTGGAACAGCGCCGCCGCCGCCGCGATCAGCTTCTCCCTCCGGTCCCGCGCATCCCGACGCACCAGCCGTCCCCTTCCCACGGACAAAGCTCCCAGGGACAAAGCCCCGGGGGCACAACCCGGAAGTGCCGCATCTGGTTGCATCGCTTGGGAAAATAGGCTCGCCGGGAAGCCCTTGAACCGGCGCAATTTATCCTAGGGCGGAGGGAACCGCCGAGGCGGTCGCGGGTTGCCATGGCGGGCAGTCACATCCAAGGGGGCATTCCCATGAAACGCCTGGTGATCGTTTCCAACCGGGTTCCCGCCGCCGGCACGCCGCAGGCCGGCGGCTTGGTGGTGGCGTTGAGTGGCCTGCTGCGCGAGCGCAAGGGCCTATGGTTCGGGTGGAGCGACGCGCTGGCCGAGCGCCCGGACGCGGAGCCGCGCATCGTCGACCGCCAGGGCGTCAGCTGCGCCATGATCGACCTGACGCCGGATGAGCACCGTAAATATTACCTGGGCTTCGCCAACGGCGTGCTGTGGCCCCTGATGCACATCCTGCCGAGCGTGGTGCGCTTCCAGCCGCAGGAACTGGAGACCTACCGCGCCGTGAACGACCGTTTCGCCGCGGCGCTGACCGGCCTGTTGAGGAAGGACGACCTTGTCTGGGTGCAGGATTACCAGCTCCTGGCCATGCCAGCGGCGCTGCGCGCCCGCAAGGTCGCCAACCCCATCGGCTTTTTCCTGCACATCCCCTTCCCGCCGCCGGTGGTGGCCGCCATATCCGAAGGCCTGCTAGGCCTGGTCCGCGACGTGCTGGCCGCCGACCTGATCGGCTTCCAGACGGCGGCGGACGCGGAACATTTCGCCCAGACGGCCGCGCAATACGCCGGCGCCCGGCGGGTGGGCAAACTGGTCCTGAAGGTGGATGGCCGCACCGTGCGCCTGGGCGTTTTCCCGGTTGAGATCGATGCGCGGGAGTTCGCCCATCAGACCGACGCCGCCATGCGCCGCCGCCCCGCCCAGGATCTGGCGCACAACCTGCGCGATCGGCTGCTGGTGCTGGGCGTGGACCGGCTGGACCCCAGCAAGGGGCTGGTGGAGCGGCTGACGGCCTTCCGCCAGTTCCTGGCGGCGGAACCTGGCTGGCATCGCCGTGTCAGCTTGCTGCAGATCGCCGCCAAGTCGCGGGAGGGGGTGCAAGCCTACCGCACCCTGCTGCGGGAGATGGAGAAGATCACCGGCGCCACCAACGGCGCCTATGCGGAACCGGACTGGACGCCCCTGAAGCTGGTCACCCAGGGCAGCCAGCGCGCCACGGTGTCCAGCTACATGCGTCATGCCCGGGTGGGCCTGGTTACCCCCCTGCGTGACGGCATGAACCTGGTGGCGAAGGAATATGTGGCGGCCCAGGATCCGGAGGATCCGGGCGTGCTGGTGCTGTCGCGCTTCGCCGGCGCCGCCACCCAGCTGGACGCCGCCATCCAGGTGAACCCCTATGACCCCGACCAGATCGCGCAGGCCCTGAGCCGTGCGCTGGCCATGCCGCTGGCGGAGCGCAAGCAGCGCTGGCTGGGCCTGTGGGACGTGATCAAGGACAAGACGGCATTGGCGTGGGGGGAGGCGTTCACCGACGCGCTGGAAGGCCGCAAGGCCGGCGCACCCAGCACCGCCCGGCCGAAGGCGGCCGCCAAGACGACCCGCGCGAAAAGTGCCGCCCCGAAGAAGGCGGTTTCCAAAGCCTCTTCCCGCGAGGGGAGCCCCATCGGCCCCAATGGATTGCATTAAGGAAATGCCCCCGGATGGCCAGCCATCCGGGGGCGACATCGGCAGGCGTCGAACGGCTATTCCGCCGCCATCACATTGATGCGAGCCTTGGCCAGCATGGTGAGCTTCTCATCCGTGGCCTTCTCCTCAGCCAGGTTCTGGGCCAGCAATTCGGCGCAGTCATCCCGGCCCAGCAGCTGGGCCCAGGCCACCAGGGTGCCGTAGCGGGATATCTCGTAATGCTCCACCGCCTGGGCGGCGGCCACCAGCGCCGCGTCCAGCACCTGCTTGTCATCGACATCGCCGGCCACGTCGTCAGCCTCATCGATGATGCCATCGATGGCGGGGCACTTCACCGCCTCGACCTCCACGCCGTGCAGTTGGAACACCTGCTCCAGGCGTTGGATCTGCCCTTCGGTTTCCCGCAGGTGGGTCTCGAAGCCCTGCTTCAGTTCCACATTGGTCGCCTTGTCGATCATGTCGGGCAGCGCCTTGAGGATGCGCTTTTCCGCGTAATAAATATCCTTCAGCTGATGAACGAACAGATCGTTCATCGACTCGATGTCCTTGGTGAACAAACCCATGGTTTTCCTCCTGTGCGGATCAGAAGATCTCGTTTGACCGGGAGGCCCCTGCGGCAGGCCCCGGATAATCAATCAAGTCCAGCTAAGGAGTTTGGTTCCAAACCTTTCCGGGGTTTGGGCAAGGCGCCCTCATGACTCCCAATCATCCGCACCCCATATCCCAAGGTTGTTATTCTTTTTAAAAAGAATCTTTTTGATTGCATGTGGGCAGAAAAACAACTAATGAGTGCATTGATGGCAGAGCCATCAGTTAATTCAAACGGCGGCTGTCCTGCGACGCGGGACGCTGCTTGGCTTCCCCAAAGCGCCGAGGAGTTTCCCCCATGGCCGCGCTCACTGACGATTTCATCAAGGTCGTACCCCACGCTCCCGAATTTTCTCGCGCGGAAGGAGCCGGTTCGATCGCCATCGGCTCTGAATCGGCTGCTTTCGCGTCTGATGGTCGCGCCATCGCCATCGGGGACAAAGCCGTCGCCAATGGTGACCATTCCATAGCAATTGGATGGATGGCGACCTCTGTGACCTCTACCCATACTGGCACCCCCGCCCTCGACGCGGTCACCATCGGCTTTCATGCCGGTGCGTATGCGCCCAGCGCCGTCGCCCTGGGTTCAGGATCGCAAGCGTCCACACCGTTTACCGTTTCGGTCGGAGGCGACGCCAGCATCTACGGCCCGTTCCGCCGCCGGATCGTCTATGTGGCGGATGGTACGGATGTAAGCGATGCCGCCACGGTGGGTCAGCTTCGGCGGACCAAGGCGGAACTGGAAGAGCAGTTATCAGCCTTGCGTGAAGATTACAGCAAACTGGCGGCACTGTTACAGGAGACGGCCCGCTAGTGTCTGATCGGTC
>NZ_BACU01000531.1 GCF_000333275.1 Azospirillum sp. B4
GCTCTCCCACCAGCTATCTGAAGTCAAGGGCCTGGGCAAGGTCTGCGCCCTGGTGACCGATGGCCGCTTCTCCGGTGGCAGTTGTGAAGGCCAAGGTGGAGGCGATGGCCAAGACCTTCCCCGCCGGCTACAAGATCGCCTATCCCCGCGACAGCACCGCGTTCGTGAAGCTGTCCATCCATGAGGTGATCAAGACGCTGATCGAGGCCGTCATCCTCGTGGTCATCGTCATGTTCGTCTTCCTGCAAAGCTGGCGGGCCGTGCTGATCCCGGCCATCGCCGTGCCGGTGGTGCTGCTGGGCACCTTCGGCGTGCTGTCCATCGCGGGATATTCCATCAACACCCTGACCCTGTTCGCCATGGTGCTGGCCATCGGCCTATTGGTCGACGACGCCATCGTCGTGGTGGAAAACGTCGAGCGCATCATGCGCGAGGAAAAGCTGTCACCGTATGAGGCCACGGCCAAGTCGATGAACGAGATCACCGGCGCCCTGGTCGGCATCGCCATGGTGCTGTCGGCCGTGTTCCTGCCCATGGCATTCTTCGGCGGTTCCGTCGGCGTCATCTACCGCCAGTTCTCCATAACCATTGTCTCGGCCATGGCGCTGTCGGTGGTGGTGGCGCTGGTGCTGTCGCCGGCCCTGTGCGCCACCCTGCTGAAGGCCAACGGCCATACCCACACCAAGGGCCTGGCCGGCTGGTTCAACCGCACCTTTGACCGGGGGCAGGAAAGCTACGCCCGCCGCCTGGGCGGCATCGTCGGCCGGCCGGTGGTGTTCATGCTGATCTATGGCGTCATCGTCGGCGCCATGGCCTTGCTGTTCGTGCGTCTGCCCTCCAGCTTCCTGCCGGACGAGGATCAGGGCTCCGTCATGGTGCAGTACACCCTGCCGGTGGGCGCCACCTACGCCCGCACCGACCAGGTGACCCGCGCCATCGAGAAATACTTTCTGGAGAATGAGGGCGGCACGGTCCGGGCCCTGTTCACCGTGGCGGGCTTCAGCTTCGCTGGTTCCGGCCAGAACGCCGGCATGGCCTTCCTGGCCCTGAAGGACTGGAGCGAGCGGCCGGGGGCGGAGCACAAGGCCCAGGCCATCGCCGCCCGCGCGATGCAAAAGCTGTCCAGCGTCCGGGACGCCCGGATCTTTTCCCTCATCCCGCCCTCCATCCAAGGGCTGGGGCAGTCCAACGGCTTCGACATGTGGCTGCAGGACAACGGCACCCTGGGACACGCCGGCCTGATGGGCGCCCGCAACCAGCTGCTGGGCCTGGCGGCGCAGGAGAAGACCCTGCAGGCCGTGCGGCCCAACGGTCTGGACGACACGCCGCAGGTGAAGATCGACATCGACCACGCCAAGGCCACGGCCCTGGGCCTGTCCATCTCCGACGTCACCAGCACGCTCAGCGGGGCCTGGGGCGCCAACTACGTCAACGATTTCATCGACCGGGGCCGCGTGAAGCGCGTCTATGTCCAGGGCGACGCGCCCTACCGCTCCTCGCCGGAGGATCTGGGCGCCTGGTACGTCAAGGGCTCCAGCGGCACCATGGCGCCCTTCACCGCCTTCGCCAAGGCGCGCTGGGAAATGGGGCCGCCGCAGCTGCAGCGCTTCAACGGCCTGGCAGCCCTGGAAATCCAGGGTGGGGCCGCCGGTGAGACCAGCTCCGGCGACGCCATGAACACGATGGAGAGGCTGGCGGCCCAGCTGCCGCCCGGCACCAGCCTGTCGTGGACCGGCCTGTCCTACCAGGAACGGCTGTCCAGCGGCCAGGCGCCCATGCTGTACGGCCTGTCCATCCTCGTGGTCTTCCTCTGCCTGGCCGCCCTGTACGAAAGCTGGTCCATCCCGGTGTCGGTGCTGCTGGTCATTCCGCTGGGTGTGCTGGGCGCCGTCACGGCGGCCACCCTGCGGGGCCTGTCCAACGACATCTATTTCCAGGTGGGCCTGCTGACCACCATCGGCCTGTCCGCCAAGAACGCCATCCTGATCGTGGAGTTCGCGGAAGCGGCGGAGAAGCGGGGCGTGCCAACGGTGCGGGCTGCCATCGAGGCCGCCAGGCTGCGCCTGCGCCCCATCCTGATGACCTCGCTGGCCTTCGTGGCCGGTGTCATCCCACTGGCCGTGGCCACCGGGGCGGGTGCCGGCAGCCAGAACGACATCGGCACCGGCGTGGTCGGCGGCGTCATCTCCGCCACCGTGCTGGCCATCTTCTTGGTGCCGTTGTTCTACGTCCTGGTGCGCAAGCTGTTCGGCGGTGACCTGGCCGGCAAGCATGGTGGGACCAAAGATGATCTGCAGTCGGAGGGCGTGTGATGGCGCGCTGGTTCATGCGTAGCACCACGTCCGTCCTGACCCTGGGGCTGCTGGCCGGGTGCATTTCCCTTGATCCGGATTACCAGCGCCCAGCCGTTCCGGTTCCCGCCGCCTGGCCACAGGGGGGCGCCTATGCCCCACCGGCGGCGGGGCCAGGGGTTGCGCCATCGGTGGCGGACACCGGCTGGCAGGACTTCTTCGTCGACGCCGACCTGCGCGCCATCGTCGGCCAGGCGCTGGACAACAACCGCGACCTGCGGGTGGCGGTGCAGAACGTGCTGGCGGCCAAGGCCAAGTACAACGTGCAGGACGCGGCGACATTGCCCACCCTGAACGCCACGGGCAGCACCGGCTACAGCCGCACCGGCGCCGGCGCCACCCGGCGGGAGACCAAGGCGATATCGGCCGGCATCGGCGTCAGCGCGTTCGAGGCGGACCTGTTCGGCCGGGTGGCCAGCCTGACACGGGCGGAGCTGGAGACCTACCTGGCGCAGGAGGAAACGGCGCGCGCCACCCGCATCAGCTTGATTTCCGAGGTCGCCACCGCCTACATCACCTATGCCGCCGACAGAAGCCTGTTGCGCATCGCGCAACAAACCATGGACAGCGCCCAGCACTCCGCCGACGTGACGCGCAAGCGCCTGAGCAACGGAGTCGCCACCCGGCTGGACGTGGCGGAGGCCGACACCGTCTATCAGACGGCGCGGGCCGACGTCGCCAGCTACACCACCCAGGTGGCGCAGGCCCTGAACGCGCTGGAAATCCTGACCGGCGGCCCGGTGGATCCCGCCCGCCTGCCGGATGGCATCGAGGGCCGCGCCTTCACCCTGGCGACCCTGCCGGCGGGGATGAGTACCGACGTGCTGCTGAACCGGCCGGACGTGCTGTCGGCGGAGCACAGCCTGAAGTCGGCCAACGCCAACATCGGCGCCGCCCGCGCCGCCTTCTTCCCCACCGTCAGCCTGACGACGGCGGCCGGGTTCGCCAGTTCCGCCTTCGGCAACCTGTTCCAGGCCCGGTCGCAGTCGCTGAGCTTCACGCCGTCCGTCTCGGTGCCCCTCTTCGACAATGGGGCCAACCAGGGCAACCTGGACTATGCCAAGGCGACGCAGGCCGCGGCCGTGGCGACGTATGAGAAAACCATCCAGACCGCGTTCAGGGAGGTGGCGGACGCGCTGGCCCGCCGCGGCACCATCGCCGAGCAGTTGGACGCCCAGCAGGCCACGGTCCGCAGCGCCCAGACCAGCTACGACCTGTCCCAGGCGCGCTACACGCAAGGGGCCGACAGCTACCTGAACGCGCTGGTCGCCCAGCGCACGCTCTATTCCGCGCAGCAGACCCTGGTGTCGGTGCGGCTGACGGATGCCAGCAACCTTGTCACGCTGTACCAGGTGCTGGGCGGCGGCGTGAAATAGGGAAGGGGGATCGACCTATGAGTTCCCTGACCATGAGTTCCCTGGTGCTCATCGCCGAGGATGAGCCGGAGATCGCCAGCATCCTGCAAGGGTATCTGGAGCGGGAAGGGCTGCGCACCGTCACCGCCATCAATGGCCAGGTGGCGCTGGACCTGCACCGCGCCCTGCCGCCCGACATCGTCATCCTGGACGTGAAGATGCCCAAGGTGGACGGGTACGAGGTGCTGGCGGAACTGCGCCGGCGCGGGGACACCCCCGTCATCATGGTGACGGCGCTCAGCGAGGATCTGGACAAGCTGCAGGCCCTGCGCATCGGCGCCGACGACTATATCGTGAAGCCCTTCAACCCGCTGGAGGTGGTGGCGCGGGTCAAGGCCGTGCTGCGCCGCAGCCGGTCGGCCGAGGGGCAGACCCTGTTGCGCCTGGGCCCGCTGGAGCTGGATCTGACCGCCCACATGGCGGTGGTGATGACGGAGGCGGGGCGCGGCCGGCTGGACCTGACGCTGACCGAATTCCGCATCCTGGCGCACATGATGCGGTCGCCCACCCGCGCCTTCACGCGGGCGGAGCTGATCGACGCCTGCCTGCCGGAGGGCGACACGCTGGAACGCACCATCGACAGTCACGCCAGCAACATCCGGCGCAAGCTGCAGGCGGCCGGCGCCGCCGGCTTCATGGAAGGGGTGCGGGGCGTGGGCTATCGCCTGGGCCCGGCGATCTGAGATGTGGAGCTTCAAGCGCATCACCGGCCTGAATCGCCAGCTGGTGCTGTCCATGGCGGCCGTGACGGGCCTGGCCCTGGTCATGATGACCGTCGGCCTCACCATATTCTTCACCGTCATGTTCCGCCTGTGGCCGGAGGTCTTCCGCCATCCGCCGGGCATCTGGCAGCATGTGCTGGACTGGTCGGTCACGGCACTGCTGGGCATGATGGGTGTGGCCCTGGCCGCCCGGGCGGCCGTGCGCTTCGCCCGGCGGCTGATCGCCCCGCTGGATGCCGTGGCGGGGGCCGCCCAGCGCATATCCCGCGGCGACCTGACGGCCCGCGCCCAGGTGGAAGAGAACGCCTTCCACGAGACCAAGCAGTTGGTCCAGGACTTCAACGCCATGGCCGCCCAACTGGAGCGCGCGGCCATCGAGATGCGCACCTGGAACGTGGCCATCGCGCATGAGCTGCGCACGCCGCTGACCATCCTGCGGGGGCGCCTGCAGGGATACGCCGACGGCGTCTTCACGCCGGATATGGAGGCCTTTCGCGGCCTGGTGGGCCAGGTCGACCTGCTGACCCGCATCGTCGACGACCTGAAGCTGCTGACTCTGGCGCAGAGCGGCCGGCTGGAGCTGCGGCGCGAGCAAGTGGATGTGGCGGCGGAGGCGGCGGCCGTGGTGACCATGGTCGACCCCACCTGTGCCGCCGCCGGCTTGGCCATCGAGACGGAGCTGGCGGCCGTGGAGGTTTCCGCCGACGGCGCCCGCGTGCGCCAGGCGCTGCTGGCCCTGCTGGAGAACGCCCGCCGCTACGCCGCCCCCGGCCGGGTGCGGGTGGGAACGCGCATCGACGGCGCCCACGTCGTGCTGCGCGTGGCGGATGAGGGACCGGGCCTGCCGCCGGGCATGGAGGCCCACGCCTTCGATCCCTTCTGGCGCGCCGATGATTCCCGTGCCCGCATCAGCGGCGGTACCGGCCTGGGCCTGGCCGTCGTCCAGGCCATCGCCCGCGCCCACGGCGGCGACGTGCGGGCGGAGCCTGTGACGCCGCAGGGTGTGGCGTTCGAGATCAGGTTGCCACTTTAGAGGTATTTATTCTATGAATGCCAGTTTATGAATATTTAATCGGCGTGAATTGTTATCTATTTTCCTATCCGGGGTGGCGCTAAATATTGCGCGGTGGAAAGAATACAAAAAATAAAGCGGCCAATGTTGCGAATTGAGAAATAACATTTATCCATTTAGAAATATTGCTATCAAGGCCGCAATATGCATTGAGGCCTATTCCGAGGGCTATAAAAGCAACAACTAAAAAAAATGCGTATTTGAATCGCGGAGATCTGATAAAGACGGCGCGGGAGCATTCGGAAAATATTTTAGTTTCTAGGACGTTAACGTATTCATAGCACAAATGGCTGGAACGATCTAGATCGTGTAGTAAATTTTTCCAAGGATTCGAATAGTCTGCTTTTTTAATAAGATCAAAGGTGTAAAGACCGCTTACCCCATCAACCAGGCCGAGTGCGGTCAGGTCTCCAAGGAATATTTTCCTAAGGCCGGTCACGTCTATGACGTATTCTTTATTATTCTTTATAAAATCCTGAACATACTGTCTAAGATCTTTGTAAGATATGTCTTCACTTTCATAAGCAGTGCTGGCTTCCTCTGTTTGTGAATAGAATTCGCGAACTTCATTGTTTGAAAGTATGCCATTTTTCTCATCTAATATTACTAATTTTCCGTTTTGGTGTATGTATTTCCCATGACGAGCAAGTAGCTCTATCATCTTTCTGACTGACGCGAGAGTGCGAGAGGCGAGTCCTCGTTTACTTTGATGGCTCGGAGAATTGACGAAATCTGAGACGTGTACAAATGTTACTTTGCGGATGGACTTTGTTCGCATGTTGTATATAATGCTATTCAGATACGTATCGGGGCGCTCTGAGTCGACGAATATTAATAAATTGGTCATTTTAAGTATTCCGAGTGCACGCATCCGCCACCTGTCGATTTTGCTTTGCGAAGATTCAAATAAGCGTTCTCGATAGTCTCGGCAACGCCAAATGATATCGAGCAACCGGAATTGACTGTAAAATAGACTGCTGCCTCATTTAATATGCTTTCATCATAATTTTCCTTGGAAATTTCGAAAAGAACGTCATCTCCTCCAGCCATAATTGTACGTGCCCCAACCATTTCTTCAAGATATTTAACTAAAACTGAAATAGATTCAGTTAGATTCTCGGAGAGCTTAGAAATTTGCGCCAAATCCCCTCGAAATAATGCAGATTCGATTTTCTCTCGCACGCGATCCGCATCTCCAAGAATGAATATATTATCGGACAAAACGCATTCTCCAACGTCGCTATGGAATCCCCGGTGGTTGGGATTGCACGGTACCATACTTAAGGTGGATCGTCTTGTAACCGGTTTACCGATGCTGCCGATCCAAGACACAAAACATGCGCTCGGCAGTACTACGCCCCCGCTATTGGATTGAAGTGTAAGATGTCGACTCGCTTGCCACCGCCCAACAAGGGTCCGCCTTCAGTTCCACCGAGAGGAAATCCAGGAAGGCGCGCAGCTTGGCGGCGGCGTGGCGGCCGGCGGGGTAGACGGCCTGGATGGCCGGGGCGGGGGAACGGTACTGGGGCAGCAGGCCCTTCAGGCGGCCGGCCGCCAGGTCGTCGCAGATGTCCCAGATGGATTTCAGCACGATGCCGGACCCGGCCAGGGCGGCGGCGTGCCCGACCTCGCCATCGTTGGTCTGGATCAGGGGGCGGATTTCCACGGCCACGGGCTCGCGGTGGGCCTCGCGGCAGTCGAAGCGCCAGGTGGACATCGGCGGGTCGCCCATGACGATGCAGTGGTGGCGCAGCAGGTCCTGCGGCGTCGCGGGCTCTCCATGCTGGGCCAGGTAGGCGGGGGCGGCGCAGGGGACGCGGTAGTTGGGGGCCAGCCAGCGCACCATCAGGGTGCTGTCAGGCAGGGCCGCCTGGCGGATGGCGACGTCGATGCCGGCGTCCACCAGGTCCAGCACCGTGTCGGTGACCAGCACGTGCACCCGCACCTCCGGGTACAGGGCGTGGAAACGGTGCAGGCGGGGGGCGATGTGGCGGCGGGCGAAGGCGGCGGTGGCCGTCACCCGCAACAGGCCGGTGGCGGTGCGGCGGCGGCTGGCCACCAGGTCCTGCGCCTCCTCCAGGTCCGCCACGATGCGCACGCAGCGCTCATGGAACTCCAGCCCCTCATCCGTCAGGCTGAAGCGCCGGGTGGTGCGGTTGGCCAGGCGCACGCCCAGCCGCTCTTCCAGCCGGGCCAGGCGCTTGGACACCACCGCCAGCGACAGGTCGAGTTCCCGCGCCGCCGCCGACAGGCTGCCGGTGGCGACGACGCGGATGAAGATGGTGATGTCGGTCAGGTTCTCGATCAGCATGGCAAGGCCCGCGGCTGGGGAGAAGGGACAGGCGGGTCCGGCCGCGCATCCCTTAATAACGTGTGGGCGCCCGTCCTGGAATGGCCCGCCGTGGCGTCATTTGCCGGCGGTCGCCGGGGCCTCCAGCCGGCCGCGCAGATACTCGATCAGCAGGCCGACCTTGGGGGACAGGTGGCGGCGGTGGGGATAGACCGCCCACACCCCCTCGTCCGGCGGGTGCAGGCCGTCCAGCAGCGGCACCAGCCGCCCTTCCGCTAGGTGGGCGTTGACGTAGAAGTCGGGCAGTTGGCAGATGCCCAGGCCCTGCAAGGCGGCGTCGACCACGGCGAAGCCGCTATTGCAGCGCCAGTTGCCCTGGGGGCGGAACTCCACGTCCTGGCCGGCAACGCGGAACTGCCACATCTCCGTCGTGCCGGCCAGACAGCGGTGCTGGGCCAGCTCATCCAGCGTCCGGGGGATGCCGTGGCGGGCCAGATAGGCGGGGGCCGCGCACAGGTGGCGTGTGCGCGACGCCAGGCGGGTGGCGATCAGGCGACTGTCGTTCAGGCTGCCGGTGCGGACGGCCAGGTCGAAGCCCTCGCCCACCAGATCCACCACCCGGTTGCTGAGGTCTATGGTGACGGCCAGTTGCGGGTGGTCGCCGGCGAAGCGGTTGACCAGGGGGACGATGTAGCGCTCCCCATAGGCGATGGAGCAGGTGAGGCGCAGGTGGCCCCGGGGCATGCCGTCCTGTTCGCTGACGGCGGCGTACATGTCCTCACGCTCATCCACCAGGCGGCGGCAGCGGTCCAGGAAGGCGCGGCCGGCGTCGGTAAGGCTGACATGGCGGGTGGTGCGATACAGCAGGCGCACCTGCAGCCTGTCCTCCAGTCGCGCCACCTCGCGGCTGACGTGGGAGGTGGAGATGCCCAGGCGCCGGGCCGCCCGCGAGAAGCTTTCCGTTTCCCCCACGGCGATGAATTCATCGATGCCGTCCCAGCGTGCCATCGCAAAAGCGCCCCTGGATTATTGCTGTCCAGCAACAATGATTTGCCAACCGGGGTCCGCCATTGCCAGAAAAATCGATACTATAGTCGCGCGGACGGGGCCGCCCCGCCTGGCGTAAGGTGGCGGCTCACGGGCCGGTTTTTCCTCCCTCTTCCTTCCTCTGCGGGGCGGGGCGGGAGGGGGCCGGCATCCAATCCTGCACCAGATAGGAAACGCATCCATGAAGACCCGTGCCGCCGTGGCGTTTGAGGCGAAGAAGCCCCTGGAGATCGTTGAGGTTGACCTGGAAGGCCCGAAGACGGGCGAGGTCCTGGTCGAGATCATGGCGACGGGCATCTGCCACACCGACGCCTACACGCTGGACGGTCTGGACAGCGAGGGGCTGTTCCCGTCCATCCTGGGCCATGAGGGCGCCGGCATCGTGCGCGAGGTGGGGCCGGGCGTCACCAGCGTGAAGCCGGGCGACCATGTCATCCCGCTGTACACGCCGGAATGCCGCCAGTGCAAATCCTGCCTGTCGGGCAAGACCAACCTGTGCACCGCCATCCGCGCGACGCAGGGCAAGGGCCTGATGCCCGACGGCACCAGCCGCTTCAGCTACAAGGGCCAGCCGATCTTCCATTACATGGGCTGCTCCACCTTCTCCAACTTCACGGTGCTGCCGGAAATCGCGGTGGCCAAGATCCGTGAGGACGCGCCCTTCAACACCTCCTGCTACATCGGTTGCGGCGTGACCACCGGCGTGGGCGCCGTGGTGAAGACGGCGAAGGTGGAGCCCGGCGCCAACGTCGTCATCTTCGGCCTGGGCGGCATCGGCCTGAACGTCATCCAGGCGGCCAGGATGGTGGGTGCCGACAAGATCGTCGGCGTCGACATCAACGACAGCAAGGAGGAATGGGGCCGCCGCTTCGGCATGACCCATTTCGTCAACCCGAAGAAGATCGAGGGCGACATCGTTCAGCACCTGGTCGGCCTGACCGACGGCGGCGCCGACTACACCTTCGACTGCACGGGCAACACCCTGGTGATGCGCCAGGCGCTGGAGGCCTGCCATCGCGGCTGGGGCGTGTCCGTCGTCATCGGCGTGGCCGAGGCCGGCAAGGAAATCTCCACCCGCCCCTTCCAGCTGGTGACCGGCCGGGTGTGGAAGGGCTCCGCCTTCGGCGGCGCCAAGGGCCGCACCGATGTGCCGAAGATCGTGGACTGGTACATGAACGGCAAGATCCAGATCGACCCGATGATCACCCACACCCTCAGCCTGGACGACATCAACAAGGGCTTCGACCTGATGCACGCCGGCGAGTCCATCCGCTCGGTTGTTGTTTATTAAGGTCCTTCAGGCGCCGGGCGGGCGCATCCGCGCCCTTGGCTCACGGGCCTGACCGGCCCCGCGCCGGCAGTCGCCGGCGTCCACAGGCATGGGGTGAATACCCATGCCTGTGGTTTAGCGCGCTATGGCCGGGGTGCGGCAGCACCCGGTCTTTCCTTGTCCGGAGACACCCGATGACCCTTGAGACCGTATCGACCAACCGCAGCCACGGCGGGACCCAGGGCGTCTATCGCCATGCCTCGGCCGAGACTGGCACGCCCATGGTGTTCAGCGTCTTCCTGCCGCCGCAGGCGGACCAGATAAAGGAAGGGGGCGGCGGTAAGCTGCCGGTGGTCTGGTATCTGTCGGGCCTGACCTGCACCCACGCCAACGTGACCGACAAGGGCGAGTTCCGGCAGGCGGCGGCGGAACTGGGCTTGGTCATCGTCTGTCCGGACACCAGCCCGCGCGGCGAGGGCGTGGCCGACGATGCCGCCTGGGACATGGGGCAGGGGGCGGGCTTCTACGTCGACGCCACCCAGGCGCCGTGGACGCCGCATTTCCGCATGTGGTCCTACGTGACCAAGGAACTGCCGGAGGTGGTGGCCGCCAACTTTCCCGTGGATATGGACCGGCAGGGCATCACCGGCCATTCCATGGGCGGGCACGGCGCCCTGACCGTGGCCTTGCGCCATCCTGGCCGGTTCAAGTCCGTCTCAGCCTTCGCGCCCATCGTGGCGCCCACCCAGGTGCCCTGGGGACACAAGGCGCTGCCCGGCTATCTGGGCGACGACCCGGCCGCCTGGCGCCGGCACGACGCCGTGGCCCTGATCGAGGATGGAGCGCGGGTGGCGGAACTGCTGGTCGACCAGGGCAAGGCCGACAGCTTCCTGGAAAACCAGCTGCGGCCGGAATTGCTGCGCCAGGCCTGCGCCGACGCGGGCATTCCCCTGACCCTGCGACTGCAGGAGGGGTATGACCATTCCTACTTCTTCATCTCCACCTTCATGCGCGACCATCTGGAATGGCATGCCGCGCGCCTGAAGGCCTGAGACGCCTGAAGGTCTGACGCGGGCCGGCCGCTGTCAGGCCGGCCCGCCCTTCTTCGGACTGAAATAGGAACGGGCGGTTCCCACCGCGGCGCCGGTGTCCACGGTTGTGCCGGCGGGCGACGACGTCGCGCGGGCTGGACAGGGCCGCGGGACGGTAATCATCCGCACGGGCAATGCCGGCCAGAGATGAAGGCGGGGTGTGGCTGTCCGCGCGTCAGGCTTGCCGTTCCGGGGAAGTTCATCGCTCATCGCCTGCTCGCATCCATATTGCCTCCCGCTGTTTATGCGGGGGGATGATGGCGCAATTGCAGGGGAAACGTGGCCCAATTGGGGCGGCGGCCCCGTGGCGGCCCCGTGGCGACACCGACAGCCCGGCAGCGTTTGGTGGTAGGCACGGTTGACGGTTGGCACGTCGTGCCCCACCTATGGCGGGCTCCGAATTCGAGGTCAGGAACCGGGGTGCCGGAAGACCCTGGCGCCGCCAGGATCGCCGCCGCATAGGCTGAGGGGAGGATATCCGATGGCGAAGCAAGGCCGCATCCGCGTGGGCATCGGCGGTTGGACGTATGAGCCCTGGCGGGGCACCTTCTACCCCGATGGCCTGGCGCAGAAGCGGGAGCTGGAATACGCCAGCCGCCAGCTGAGCTCCATCGAGATCAACGGCACCTATTACGGCTCGCAGAAGCCCGAGAGTTTCGCCAAGTGGCATGACGAGACGCCGGACGACTTCGTCTTCTCCCTCAAGGGGCCCCGCTTCACCACCAACCGCCGTGTGCTGGCGGAGGCGGCGGAGTCGGTGCGGCGCTTCATCGACAGCGGCGTCCTGGAACTGAAGGACAAGCTGGGCCCCATCAACTGGCAGTTCATGCCGACCAAGAAGTTCGACGCCGACGATTTCGGCGCCTTCCTGTCGGCGCTGCCGGCCACGGTGGACGGCCGCACCCTGCGCCATGCGGTGGAGGTGCGGCACGACAGTTTCCGTGCGGTGGAGTTCGCGGAGCTGGCGAGGAAGCATGGTGTCGCCGTCATCCACGCCGCCGACAGCGACTATCCGGAGATCGAGGTCGACACCGCCCCCTTTTCACTACGCCGCATCATGGGCACGACGGAGGGGGAGGAGAAGGGCTACAGCGACGCCGCCCTGGACGCCTGGGCCAGGAAGGCCAAGGACTGGGCGTCCGGTGGCAAGGACGTCTACCTCTACGTCATCAGTGGCCACAAGTGGCGCAACCCCGCCGCCGCCCGGGCCCTGATCGAGCGCCGGGGGTGACGCCATGATGGCGGATCTGCTGGCCGGGCTGGAGCCGCCCCCGGCGGCGCGAGAGGAGATCGGACCCGGCGCCCTGCTGCTGCGCGGCTGGGCGCTGCCCCGGGTGGACACGCTGCTGGCGGGGGTGGTTGAGGTCGCGGCCCAGGCTCCCTTCCGCCACATGGTGACGCCGGGCGGATTCCAGATGTCCGTCGCCATGACCAACTGCGGCCAGGCGGGCTGGGTCACCGATCGTGGCGGCTACCGGTACGCCGCCAACGACCCGGCGACGGACCGGCCTTGGCCAGCGCTGCCG
This sequence comes from Azospirillum sp. B4, assembly GCF_000333275.1. Lineage (GTDB taxonomy): Bacteria > Pseudomonadota > Alphaproteobacteria > Azospirillales > Azospirillaceae > Nitrospirillum. The sequence continues at coordinate 12,785 of NZ_BACU01000531.1, forward strand.
CCAGCCTTCAGCGACTTGGCCGGCGCGGCGGCGCATGAGGCGGGCTATCCCGGCTTCGCCCCCGACGCCTGCCTGATCAACCGCTACGAACCCGGGGCGCGGCTGACCCTGCACCAAGACAAGGATGAGCGGTACCAGGGCCATCCCATCGTCTCGGTGTCCCTGGGTCTGCCGGCGGTCTTCCAGTTCGGCGGCCTGAAGCGGGCCGATCCCATCCGCCGGGTATCCCTCGCCCATGGCGACGTGGTGGTGTGGGGCGGGCCGTCCCGCCTGTTCCATCACGGCATCCTGCCGCTGAAGGAAGGCCTGCACCCGCAGCTGGGCGCTACGCGGATCAATCTGACGCTGCGGCGGGCGCTTTAGACCAGTGCCCGGTCACTTCGTTTCGGGCAAAGGCAACGGTGCGCAGCCGTACAGCACGGCCTGGCACATCGCCCGATAGCGGGCGGTCAACTGCTCGGCGGGGAAGGGCGGAAGGCTCTGGTTCACGGCGCGCCCGCCATCGGCCAGGGCCTGGGCCGCCTGGGCGGGCGTGAAGTCGGGTGACAGGCGCAGCAGCCCATCCTGTTCCAGAGACAACAGCAACTGCACCAGCAGGGCCTGGAAGTTCAGCGCCGCCTCGATCATCTGCTCCCGCCCGCGTTTGAAGGCTTCCGCGTTCAGGTCGATGATGTGGGGGGATTTGGCCAGGACGCGCCGGGTATAGCCGTACCGCACGTCCATGATCTCCGTCAGGATGTCCAACGCGCTGCCGCCGGCCTGGCGCACCCGGGCGCCCGCCTCCATGCCCGCCTGGATCAGCACGGCGTTCTCATGCCGCATGGTGGCCTTGAACGCGTCTTCCTTGCTGCTGAAGTAATGGTAGAGCGCGCGGCGGGTGAAGCCGCAGGCCTCCGCCAGGTCCACCATGGTCAGGTCGCTGTAGCCGTGCGTGAGGAAAGCCTGCTGCACCCGCTTCATAAGCTCGTGTCCGGGTTTCAGTGTCTTTTCCGCCATTGAGTCAACTGCGCCTGTTTTTCCATGTGTGGCTGGGGCGTGGCCGGGTCTGGTTGGGGTGCGGCCGACGGTGGATACCGAACGCGCCTCAGATAATCCACAGCGCGGTAGCATTAACTCTATTCATCAGAATGTGGCACAGATTTGTGGCCGCCTGGGCCTTTCCGAGGCAGATTGTCCCGATAACGGAAGCATTGGCTTGAATTGAAATTATTTGGCTAATTATGCATTCGAATTCATATTCCAAATCATCGCGCGGTTGAGATAAGGCGCTATCGCCAAGGGCGCCGCATCAAGCCCTCTCTGTACCGTGTGCCTGTCTCTCTGCGCTGCAGCCCTGGCAAGCGCCCTCCAAAGGGAGGTTGACGGATCGTGCATTCGGATGCATAAACGTTGCATTCGAATTCACCGGCGCCCGCAGGCGGGTCCGGGCTGGCAAGACAGGGGAGAATTCCAAGATGGCGCAGTGGTTGAAGCGTGGCGCGGACGCGGCCGTGGTCGCGGAAACCGACCGTAAGGTGCGGGACGCGGTGGAGGGCATCCTGGCCGACATCCAGGCGCGGGGCGACGCGGCGGTGCGTGAGCTGTCGGTGAAGTTCGACAAGTGGGACCGGGACAGCTACCGCCTGACGGATGCGGAGATCCAGTCCTGCATCGACAGCCTGTCCAAGCAGGACATCAAGGATATCGAGTTCGCCCAGACCCAGGTGCGCAACTTCGCCCAGCACCAGCGCGACGCGCTGAAGGACCTGGAGGTGGAGACCATGCCCGGCGTGGTCCTGGGCCACAAGAATGTGCCGGTCAACGCCGCCGGTTGCTATGTCCCGGGCGGCAAGTACCCGCTGCTGGCGTCGGCCCATATGTCGGTTCTGACGGCCAAGGTGGCGGGCGTGAAACGCGTTGTCACCTGCGCCCCGCCCTTCCAGGGCAAGCCGGCGCCCGCCATCGTCGCGGCCCAGGCCATGGCCGGCGCGGATGAGATCTACTGCCTGGGCGGCATCCAGGCGGTGGGCGCCATGGCGTTGGGCACGCAGAGCATCGCGCCCGTCGACATGCTGGTCGGTCCCGGCAACGCCTATGTCGCGGAGGCCAAGCGCCAGCTGTTCGGCCGTGTCGGCATCGACCTGTTCGCCGGCCCGACCGAGACCCTGGTCATCGCCGATGAGAGTGTGGATGGGGAACTGTGCGCCACCGACCTGCTGGGCCAGGCGGAGCATGGGCCCGACAGCCCGGCCGTGCTGCTGACCACGTCGGAGGCGCTGGCCCGCGAGACGATGGCGGAGGTGGAGCGCCTGCTGACCATCCTGCCCACGGCCGACATCGCCCGCCAGGCCTGGGCGCGCTATGGTGAGGTCATCGTGGCCGAGAGTGATGAGGAAATGGTGAGGATCGCCGACCAGATCGCGTCCGAACATGTCCAGGTCATGACCCGCGACCCGAACTACTTCCTGGACAACATGACCAACTACGGCGCCCTGTTCCTGGGCCCCCGCACCAACGTGTCGTTCGGTGACAAGGTCATCGGCACCAATCACACCCTGCCGACCAAGAAGTCGGCCCGCTACACCGGCGGCCTGTGGGTGGGCAAGTTCATCAAGACCTGCACCTACCAGCGGGTGCTGACGGACGAGGCTTCCGCCCTGGTGGGCGAATACTGCTCCCGCCTGTGCGCGCTGGAGGGTTTCGCCGGCCATGGGGAACAGGCCAACATCCGTGTCCGGCGCTACGGCCACCGCAACGTGCCTTATGCCGGTGCTGTGCAGCCCCTACAGTCTTCCGAAACCTCGGCGGCGGAGTAAACCATGGCCAGCCTGCCGCGCACCCCCGCCTTTTCCCTGGAGGGCAAGCGCGCCCTGGTGACGGGGGCGGGCCGGGGCATCGGGGTAGCCTGCGCCGCCGCCCTGGCCCAGGCCGGCGCCCATGTGGTGGTGGCCGCCCGCTCGGAAGGGGAGATCCAGGCGGTGGCGGCCAGCATCCGGGATGAAGGCGGCTCGGCCGAGGCCCTGGTGCTGGACGTCGGCGACGCCGCCGGTGTCCGCGCCACCCTGGCGGCCCAGCCATCCTTCGACATCCTGGTGAACAACGCCGGCACCAACCGGCCCAAGCCATTCGCCCAGGTGACGGAGGAGGACTACGACGCCGTCCTGGGCCTGAACCTAAAGGCCGCCTTCTTCGTGGCGCAGGCGGTGGCGGACGGCATGGTCGCGGCTGGGCGTGGCGGGTCGCTGATCCACATGTCCTCGCAGATGGGGCATGTGGGCGGGCCCAACCGCACGCTCTACTGCGCCTCCAAATGGGGGCTGGAGGGGTTGAACAAGGCCATGGCGCTGGACCTGGCGCCCCACGGCATCCGGTCCAACACCATCTGCCCCACCTTCATCGAAACGCCGCTGACCAAACCCTTCTTCGAGAACCCGGACTTCCTGGCCAGCGTGCTGGCCAAGATCAAGCTGGGCCGCCTGGGCCGGGTGGAGGATTTGATGGGTGCCGTGGTCTTCCTGGCCTCCGACGCGTCCAGCCTGATGACTGGCACAGCCATGGTGATCGACGGCGGCTGGACGGCCGACTGACCGTACCGCCAGTGCAATACCAGCGGCATGAGCACTTGGCACATGCCGCTGCAGGCCCCGACCGGGGCCGCCGGAGTTTTGCGGGGAGCGTCAGCGGACTGCAAAACCAGGACAAGCCGAGCGGCCGGATGGCCGCGCCCGGTGCCCGGGGGCCCCTACCTGAGGGCCACTAAAATATAAGGGAGATGCATCCATGAAGCTCGCTACGCTGAAGTCGGCGGACAGCCGCGACGGCCGCCTGGTGGTGGTGTCGCGCGACCTGGGGCGCGCCGCCGACGCCACCTCCATCGTTCCCACCCTGCAGGCGGCGCTGGACCGCTGGGATGCCGTGGCGCCCCGCCTGCGATCGCTCTATGACGCGCTGAACGCCGGCGAACTCGACGACAGTTTCCCCTTTGATCCGGCCGAGGCGGAATCGCCCCTGCCACGGGCTTATCAGTGGCTGGACGGTTCCTCCTACCTGGCGCACGGCCGGCTGCTGGACCGGGCCTTCAACATCCCGCCCATCCCCCAGGCCGACGTCATCCCCATCATGTACCAGGGCGGGTCGGACGACTTCCTGCCCCCGCACGGCGACGCCCCCTTCGCCAGCGATGAGGACGGCATCGATTTCGAGGCGGAGTTCGCCATCGTCGTGGGCGACGTGCCGCTGGGGGCGGATGAAGCCACGGCGCGCGACGCCGTGCGCCTGGTCCTGCTGGCCAACGACTGGAGTCTGCGCGCCCTGCAGCCGTGGGAGATGAAGCGCGGCTTCGGTCTGATCCATTCCAAGCCGGCCACGGCCTTCGCTCCCGTGGCGGTGACGCCGGATGAACTGGGGACCGCCTGGCGGGACGGCCGGATCGACCTGAGGGTGCTGACCACCTGGAACGGCCAACCCTTCGGCCGGCCGAGCGGTGGCGCCATGGATTACCGCTACGCCCAGCTGCTGACCCATGCCGCCCGCACCCGGCGCCTGCGCGCCGGTACCATCGTGGGCTTCGGCACCACCTCCGAAGGCCGGCCGGACGTTGTCGGCTCCGCCTGCATCACCGAGCGGCGGGGCTTCGAGATCATCCAGGACGGGGCGCCCAAGACGCCGTTCATGAAATTCGGGGACACGGTGAAGATCGAGGTGCTGGACGCCGATGGCCGTTCCGTCTTCGGCAGCATCGAGCAGCGGGTGGTGCCCGCCACTGGCGCCTGACCCTTCGGCGGCGTCGATACCACGCCTCCATCCTATCGTTTTTGGCAGCGGGCGGGGGCGGGCTATCGTGCCCGCCTCAACAGAAGCAGAGCAGGGAAGACGCACCCCATGAGGATCATCCTGACCGGGGCCGGCGGTTTCGTCGGCCGTCATCTGGCCCGCCGGCTGTTGGCTGAGGGCGTCGACGGGCGGCCGGTGACACGGCTGGTGCTGGCCGACTTGGCCCTCCCCGATTTGGCCCCCCCCGACCTTGGCGATGCCCGCGTGGCGCGGATCGCGGGCGACCTGTCGGACCCGGCCGTCCGTGCCCAACTGGTGGAGGGGGGCGCCGATGTGCTGTTCCACCTGGCGGCCCTGCCGGGCGGGGCGGCGGCGCGCGACCCGGCGCTGTCGCGCAAGGTGAACCTGGACGGCACGTTGGATCTGATCGAGGCCGTCGCCGCCGCGAAGCCGGTGTCCGCCCCGCCGCCGCGTGTGGTCTACACCAGCACCATCGCCGTGCTGGGTCATCCCATGCCGGCTTTGGTGGACGACACCACGCCCCTGCGCCCCGCCATGACCTACGGCGCCCACAAGCTGATGGTGGAGGTGGCGCTTGCCGACTATCGCCGGCAGGGCCTGGTTGATCCCGTGGCCATCCGCCTGTCCGGCATCCTGGCCCGGCCGGGCGGGGCCAGCGGGCTGAAGTCCGCCTTCATGAGCGATGTGTTCCACGCGCTGGCCGCCGGCCGGCCCTACACCTGTCCGGTGTCGTCCGGGGCCACCATCTGGGCCATGTCGCTGGACCGCTGCGTCGCCAACCTGGTGCATGCCGCCGGCATGGACACGGGCGCGATGCCGCCGGGCGGGGCCGTTACCTTGCCGGCCCTGTGCTTTTCCATGGGCGATCTGGTCATGGCGATAGCCCGCCAGACCGGCGCCGAGCCATCCTTGGTGAGCTACGCGCCCGACGAGGCGCTCGAGGCCGCCTTCGGCGCATATCCGCCGCTGGCCACCCCCGCCGCTGATGCCGCGGGCTTCCGCCATGACGGCACGGTGGACGCCCTGGTGGAATCCGCGTTGGCAACCCTATAAGGTCAGCGCGTGACCGGGGACGGGACCCCGGGCGGGATGGCGTTTGGGGGCAGCGTTGGCGAAGCGGCCGGTTCGGGGAAGTGAGGGGGTGGCGCCGCTGCCCACGGCCTATGACGTGGCGACGCGGGCGGGGGTGTCCCAATCCGCCGTGTCGCGCGCCTTTACGCCCGGCGCCAGCATCGCCCCCGCCACCCGCCAGCGCATCGAGAAGGCGGCGGCGGAACTGGGCTACCGCCCCAACAACATCGCCCGTTCCCTCATCACCCGGCAGTCCAGGATCATCGGCGTGGTGGCCGGCTATCTGGAAAACCAGTTCTATCCGCAACTGGTGCAGGCCTTGTCCCACGCCTTCCAGATGGAAGGTTACCGCCTGCTGCTGTTCACCAACCCCCCGGGCGGAGGCGACCCGGTGGTGGAGGACATGCTGAACTACCGTGTGGACGCGGTCATCCTGGCCTCCGTCATGCTGTCGTCCCACTTCGCGGAGGAATGCCGCGCGGCCGGCATCCCCGTGCTGCTGCTGAACCGCAAGACGGACAGCCCCACCGTGTCCAGCGTCACCGGCGACAATGACGGCGGCGCCCGGGCCATCGCCAACTATCTGCTGGCCATGGGGCACCGTCGCTTCGGCTATGTCGCCGGGTTGGAAAGTTCCTCCACCAGCCGTGACCGTGAGGCCGCCTACCGCGCCGTGCTGGAACCCCAGGGTATGGAGGTCGTCCGCGCCGTGGGGCATTACGATTTCGCCGGGGCGAAGATGGCCACCCGCGCCCTGCTGGCCAGCGGCCAGGCGCCGGACGCCATCTTCTACGCCAACGACCATATGGCCATGGCCGGGCTGGAGGTGGCGCGGTTCGAGTTTGGCTTGGCGCCCGGCCGGGACCTCTCCATCGTCGGCTTCGACAATGTCGCCGCTGCCGCCTGGTCCAGCTTCGACCTGACCACCTATTCCCAGCCCATCGACCGCATGGTGCCGGTGGTGGTGCGCGCCACGCTGGAGCAAATGGCCAGCCCCCAGGCCGAGCCGGTGCGGGCGGTGGTCGAGGGCGGATTGATCGTCCGTTCCAGCAGCCGGGGTCCTAGCCTGCGCGGCTGATGCCGTCGCCTCCGCCGGGGTCGCATTCTTCCAACCATCACCGTTCCGCCAACAAACCCGCCGCCATCCCCGGGGATGCGCGGGCTGGCCCGCCTTGTGTTGCCCCATTCCGCGCAAATGTGCATTCCGGCACCGGAATTTTTCTGCGATGGAATCCTTGACGGGGATTAAGACGATTAATATGATAAAAACATCAGGCGGTCATTCGCGCACCCTGCAGATTGCGTTTGCGCTCCGGCGCGGGCGGGTCCATCGGGTGGCGGGCGCCGGGGTGGGGGAAAATCTCCACCCATAAGGGCGGTCCGGACAGGGCCGGCCAAAAGAACGCGAAGGGGAGGGTCATGAAGAAACCAGCCAAGAGAGTCTATTTCCGTCCCAACAATCTGGGCGCGATCAACACCGACGGCATCGATTTCGACCTGGATTACCATCACCGGGTGGATTTCGGCACGATCAGCGCCCGCGTCTCCGGCACCTACACCCTGTCGCGCCAGACCCAGGCGATCCATGGCGGCGCCTTCAGCGACGACCTGGACAACGGCACCGGCCGGCTGGCCCTGGTGGCCAGCGGGGC
>NZ_BACU01000530.1 GCF_000333275.1 Azospirillum sp. B4
ATCCCCGTGGCGGGCCTGCTCATCTCCGGCTACGCCCTGGGCGTGGTGGTGGGCGCCCCCATCCTGACGCTGACCACCGGCCGCCTGCCGCGCAAGACCCTGCTGATCGGGCTGATGGGCCTGTTCATCGTCGGCAACGTCCTGGCCGCCGTCTCCTCAAGCTACAGCTTGTTGATGGTGGCGCGCATCGTCGCCAGCTTCACCCACGGTTCCTTCTTCGGCATCGGTTCCGTCGTCGCGGCCAGCCTGGTGCCGGCGGAGCGGCGGGCCAGCGCCATCGCGCTGATGTTCACCGGCCTGACCCTGGCCAACATCCTGGGCGTGCCGCTGGGTACCCTGATCGGCCAGAATTTCGGCTGGCGCGCCACCTTCTGGGCGGTGGCCGGCCTGGGGCTGGTCGCGGCGCTGGCCGTGGCCGCGCTGGTGCCGCCGGTGGCGGCGTCCGAGCAGGGCGGCATGGCATCCGAGGTCGCGGTGCTGAAGCGGCCGGCCGTGCTGGTGGCGCTGGCCACCACGGTGCTGGGCTTCGGCGGCGTCTTCGCCGTCTTCACCTACATCACGCCCATCCTGGAGCACGCGGCCGGCCTGTCGCCCACCGCCGTCACCAGCGCGCTGCTGGTCTTCGGCCTGGGTCTGACCGTGGGCAATTGGCTGGGCGGTCGCCTGGCCGACCGGGCGCTGATGCCCACCCTGGTGGGCGTGCTGGTGCTCTTGGGCGTGATCATGGCCGGCTTCGCCGCCACCATGCACAGCCCGGTCGCCGCTGTCGCCACCCTGTTCGCCTGGGGTGTCGCCGCCTTCGCCACCGTGCCGCCCCTGCAGATGCGGGTGCTGGAAAAGGCAGGGGACGCGCCCAACCTGGCGGCGTCGCTCAACATCGGCGCCTTCAACCTGGGCAACGCCGGCGGCGCCTTCCTGGGGGGCCTGGTGATCGATGGCGGATTCGGGTATGAGGCCGTGGCCTTTGCCGGCGCCACCGTGGCCTTGGGCGGCCTGCTGCTGGCGCTGCTGGGCTGGGGGCAGGACCGGCGGGCTGCCAGCCTGAAGGTCGCGGAAGCCGCCTGCGGCTGAGGGCCAGCATAGGAGGGTTGCGAGGGTCGGCCACGCCGCGTGGACCGGCCCTCCACATATTCTCCACAAAAGTTGGCTAACCCATCTCGGAATTATCGGACACTTTGCTATCTTGTTCGGATGTGCCCAGGCCGTCTGGGCAACCGCAAGTGGCCGCCGTAACCGTCAGGATGACGACCGAGATGTTGAAGCGATTGACCGCCTTCGCCCCCCTGTGCGCGGGGCTGGCCCTGTTGGCCCTGACCGCGTGCCAGAAAAAGCAGGAGCAGGCGCCGCCACCGCCGCAACAGGTGGGCGTCGTCACCCTGCATCCCCAGGCGGTGCCCCTGCGGGCGGAACTGGCCGGCCGCACCTCCTCCTACCGTGTCTCCGACGTGCGGCCCCAGGTGGCCGGCATCATCAAGCAGCGCCTGTTCGAGGAAGGGGCCACCGTCAAGGCGGGCCAGTTGCTGTACCAGATCGACCCGGCGCCCTATGAGGCGACGTATGAGCAGGCCCAGGGCACGCTCGCCAATGCCGAGGCCAACCTGATCAGCCTGAAATCCAAGGCCGAACGCTATGGCGAGCTGGTGAAGGTCGAGGGTGTCAGCAAGCAGGACTACGACGACGCCCGCGCCGCCTATCAGCAGGGCCTGGCCACGGTGATCGCCGACAAGGCGGCGCTGAAAGCGGCCAAGGTCAACCTGGATTACACCCGCATCACGGCGCCGATCAGCGGGCGCATCGGCCGTTCCTCGATAACGGAGGGGGCCTTGGTGACGGCGGACCAGACGACGGCGCTGGCCACCATCACCCAGTTGGACCCCATCTACGTCGACATCACCCAGTCCAGCATGGAGATGACGTCGCTGAAGCGCCGCCTGGCGTCGGGCGGGCTCAGCCAGGCCAGCGCCCAGGTGACGCTGAAGCTGGAGGACGGCATGGAATACGGCACGCCCGGCACGCTGAAGTTCGCCGAGGTGTCGGTGGACCAGGAGTCCGGCGCCGTCACCCTGCGCGCCCAATTCCCCAACCCGCAGGAGATGCTGCTGCCCGGCATGTACGTGCGCACCCTGGTGGAGCAGGGGGTGATGCCCAACGCCATCCTGGCGCCGCAGCAGGGCGTCACCCGCAACCCCAAGAGTGAGCCCGTCGCCCTGGTGGTGACCGCTGACAACAAGGTGGAGCAGCGCACGCTGACCGTGGACCGCACGGTGGGCGACAAGTGGCTGGTGACCAAGGGCCTGAACGACGGCGACCGGCTGATCGTGGAAGGCACGGCCAAGGTGAAGGCCGGGCAGACGGTGACGCCCGTGCAGGTGGAGGCGGGCGCCGCCCCCGCCACCGGTTCCTCCGGCAACGGGAAATAACGCGCCATGTTCGCCCGCTATTTCATCGACCGGCCCATCTTCGCCTGGGTCATCGCCATCGTCATCATGCTGTTCGGCGTGCTGGCCATCTTCACGCTGCCGGTGTCGCAATACCCGGACATCGCCCCGCCCTCCGTCTCCATCAGCGCCAGCTACCCCGGGGCCTCGGCCGAGGCGGTGGAGAGCAGCGTGGTGCAGGTGCTGGAACAGCAGCTGACCGGCATCGACCACCTGCTGTACTTCAGTTCCAGCAGCAGCTCCGACGGCGACGCCAGCATCAACGTCACCTTCGAGCAGGGCACCAACCCCGACACGGCCCAGGTGCAGGTGCAGAACAAGGTGTCGCAGGCCACCAGCCGCCTGCCCACCCAGGTGCAGCAGCAGGGCATCACCGTCGCCAAGGCGCAGACCGACTTCCTGATGGTCGTCGCGGTCTATGACGAAACGGACAAGGCCACCAGCGCCGACGTCGCCGACTTCCTGGTCAGCAACCTGCAGGACACGCTGAGCCGCGTGAACGGCGTGGGCTCTACCCGCGTCTTCGGATCGCAATATGCCATGCGCATCTGGCTGGACCCGCACAAGCTGCACAGCTACGGGCTGATGCCGTCCGACATCGAAACCGCCATCACCGAGCAGAACACGCAGGTGACGGCCGGTGAGATCGGCGCCCGCCCATCGGCCGACACCCAACAGCTGAACGCCACCGTCACCGCCATGTCGCGGCTGCAGACACCCGACCAGTTCCGCGCCATCATCGTCAAGACGCTGACCGACGGCGCCACCGTGCACCTGAGCGACGTGGCGCGGGTGGAACTGGGCAATGAGGATTACAGCGTCAGCACCCGGCTGAACGGCCACCCGGCCTCGGGCATGGCCCTGCAGCTGGCCTCCGGCGCCAACGCCATGAAGACAGCCGCGGCCGTGAAGGCCAAGGTGGAGGCGATGGCCAAGACCTTCCCCGCCGGCTACAAGATCGCCTATCCCCGCGACAGCACCGCGTTCGTGAAGCTGTCCATCCATGAGGTGATCAAGACGCTGATCGAGGCCGTCATCCTCGTGGTCATCGTCATGTTCGTCTTCCTGCAAAGCTGGCGGGCCGTGCTGATCCCGGCCATCGCCGTGCCGGTGGTGCTGCTGGGCACCTTCGGCGTGCTGTCCATCGCGGGATATTCCATCAACACCCTGACCCTGTTCGCCATGGTGCTGGCCATCGGCCTATTGGTCGACGACGCCATCGTCGTGGTGGAAAACGTGGAGCGCATCATGCGCG
>NZ_BACU01000529.1 GCF_000333275.1 Azospirillum sp. B4
CCGGCCGTGTTCACCGACGCCGATGGGTCCAGCTACATCTATTTCGGCGGCATCTGGGGCGGCCAGCTGCAGAAGTGGGCCAAGGGGCACTATGACGCCAGCGTCGGCGACACCGACCTGAAGCAGGACGCCAAGCCGGCGTTGACCGCCAAGATCGCCAAGCTGTCGCCCGACATGAAAACCTTCGCGGAGACGCCGCGCGACGTCGTCATCCTGGGGCAGGACGGCAAACCCCTGCTGGGCGGCGACCACGAGCGGCGCTTCTTCGAGGCGTCATGGATGTACAAGCGCGGCGGCACCTACTACTTCACCTATTCCACCGGCGACACCCACTTCCTGGCCTATGCCACCGGCGACAACCCTTATGGCCCCTTCACGTACCAGGGCCATTTCCTGCTGCCGGTCCAGGGCTGGACCACCCACCATTCCATCGTCGACTGGGGTGGCAAGACCTGGCTGTTCTATGCCGACAACCAGCTGAGCGGCAAGAACCACCTGCGCAACGTCAAAGTGACGGAGCTGCACTTCAACGCCGACGGCTCGATCCAGACCGTGGATCCCTTCGTGCCGTGATCCGGGCGGGGAGGGCGGCCGGATGCCCGTTCTTCCCTCCCCCATCTTGGCCTTCTCAACCTTGGCCTTCCCAACCTTGGACAGGGCCGTGGTATAACGGCTGCCACAATTCCGCATCCGAAAGCCTGGTCCCATGGCCGTCCGCCGTTCCGAGATTTGCTATACCTGCCGCCATTGGCTGGGCGGCGGCGTTCGGGAGCGGGGGCCCAAGGGGCAGTGCCGGCGCTATCCGCCGGTGGTGACAGACCGGGCGCCGGCCGGCGTCTTCCCCACCACCCTGTCCACCGACTGGTGCGGGGAATGGCTGCGCAACGCCGGTTTGAAGGCGGAAACCGATCCCGGTCCCGACACGGATGAGGATGTGATGGTGGATGACCGCCCCCTGGCCGCCGTGCGCGCGGACGCGGCGGCGGCCCGGCAGGGGACCGGCCGCCAGGAACAGCCCCGGCAGCCCGGTCCGCCGCCGGATGAGGGCAACCTGTACGACGAGCTGTGAGCGTCAGCGGTCCAGGAACGCCAGCGCTGCCCTGTTGAACTCGTTCGGCCGCTCGAAGTGGACCAAGTGGCCCACCCCGTCGAACACCGTCACCTGGGCGTCGGGCATGGTCGCCGCGATGGCCCTGGCGTTGTCGGCGTTATGGCCCATGCCGGCGCCCAGCTCCTTGGTGGTGTAAGGCTTGCCGGGCGCGTTGTGGTCGGCGGAGCCCATGATGAACAGGGTGGGCGTGGCGATCAGCCGGTATTCGTGCACCACCGGCTGGTCGTGGATCATCTGGTAGGACTTGATGAAGGACTTCACCCAGCGCGGATATTCCCCGCTGGCCTTCAGCCGCTCGCGCAGGGTGACGAAGGGCTCGATCTCCGCCACGGGGATGGAGATGGAATAGCTGTTCTTCAGGAAATTGCGATAGGCGTCGGCGGTCAGGCCGTATTCGCGGTCATAGAGGAAGGCGTCGGTCACCGGCGGCACCGTCAGGCGGTAATCCTCCAGCCCCACCGGCGCCTCCAGCACCAGGCGGCGCACCCGATCCGGATAAGTCCGGGTGAAGCGGGCGGCCAGCATGCCGCCGAGGGAGTGGCCCACCAGGTCCACCTGCCGGATGCCCAGGCTGTCCAACAGGCCGGCCGTATTGGCGGCGAAGAAATCGAAGCTGTAGGGCAGGTCCGGCTTGGAGGATTTGCCGAAGCCGATCTGGTCGGTGGCGATGACGCGATAGCCGTCAGCGGCGAAGGCGCTGATCACCGTGTCCCAGTAGCTGGCCGGGAAGTTGCGGCCATGCAGCAGCAGCGCCACCCGGCCGTTGGGCTTTCCGGTGGGCGCCACATCCATATAGGCCTGGCGCAGGGTCTGCCCCTCCACCGTGAACTCGTAATAACTGACGGGGAAGGGATAGGGCCATCCCTCGAGCGCGATGCCGATGGGTTCCGCCGTCGCCGGCGCGATGGTGCTCGCCCCCGCTGTTGAGAAGACAACGGGGCTGGCCGCCAGGACAGCCGCCAGCATCAGGGGAAACACGCGCATGGGGATGGCCCTTTTGCTGATCAGGCGATGAAATCGACCACGCCGCCGTCGACGCGCAGGGCGGCGCCATTGGTGGCGGACGCCTGGGGGGAGCAGGCGTAGACCACCATGTTCGCCACCTCCTCCACCGTCGCCGTCCGCTGGATCAGTGAACTGGGGCGGAAGGCGCGCACGAAATCGGCGCCGACCTCCTCGATCGGCTTGCCGGTCTTGGCCACTTGGTCCTTCAGCATGGCCTCCACGCCTTCCGACAGGGTGGGGCCGGGCAGGACGGCGTTGACGGTGACCTTGCTGCCGCGCGTCAGCTTGGCCAGGCCACGCGACACCGCCAGCTGGGCCGTCTTGCTGAAGCCGTAATGGATCATCTCCACCGGGATGTTCAGGCCGGATTCGGAGGAGATGAAGATGACGCGGCCCTGGTTGCGCTCCAGCATGCCCTTGAGGTAGGCGCGGGACAGGCGCACGCCCGACAGGACGTTGACCTCGAACATGCGGGTCCAGTCCTCATCCGGCGTCTCGAAGAAGTCCTTGGGCTCGAAGATGCCGGCGTTGTTGACCAGGATGTCGGCCTGGGGCACGGCCTCCAGCAAGGCGGCGGCACCCTCGGCCGTGCTGACGTCGGCGGCCACGCCGCGCACGTCCGAGCCGGGCACGAGCTCACCCAGTTTGGCCACGGCCGCTGTGACGGTGGCCTGGCTGCGGCCGTTCAGCACCACGGCGGCGCCGGCCTGGGCCAGCCCCTGGGCGATGGCGAAGCCGATGCCGGCGGTGGAACCGGTGATGACGGCTGTCTGGCCGCTCAGATCGATATGCATGATTCTTCTCTCTCTTTCAGGGGGAAAGGGGCGCTGGGTCAGGCTAGGGCGCCGCCGCCGTCGACATAGGTAACGCTGCCGGTCAGATAGGGATTGACCATTCCCGCGATAATTTGCACGGCGATGTCCTGGCCTTGGCGGGTGACACCGATGACCAGCACGTCCCTGTCTGACAGGTCGAACATTCGCTGGCGTCCTTTCGCCCATGTTTGCGTGGCCTTGGATCTAGCA
>NZ_BACU01000528.1 GCF_000333275.1 Azospirillum sp. B4
GTATCGCCGCCGCGACGCGATGGCCAGCCGGTGCGCCATCCTGACCAGCATTCCGGGCATCGGTTTCCTAACCGCATTCGCCTTGCTGGTCGAAATGCCTGAATTGGGGACTTTGGAACCGGGCCAAGCCGCAAGTCTCGCGGGGCTCGCTCCAATCACCCGCCAGTCCGGACAGTGGCGCGGGCGCTCTTTCATCCAGGCAGGACGCGCCACTGTCCGCACTGCCCTTTACATGCCGGCCCTCGTCGCCGCCCGATTCAATCCAGACCTCAGCGCCAAATACACCCAGTTGATCGCAGCCGGAAAGCCTCCCAAGGTTGCTATCACAGCCATCATGCGCAAGCTCGTCGTCCTCGCCAACGCTCTCCTCAAAAAGGGCTCACACTGGCAGGAAAAAGCGGCTTGCACATAACGGATACTCTAATGAACGCCCTGCCCCAGGTGGTTCACCATATGCGGCTTGCCCTGGTCGTCGTGGATCACCCGCGGCGGGTTGCCGAACCGGGTCAGCAGGTCGGCGACGCTGGTGAACCGGGCGACGTTCCAGACCTCCCCCTCTTCCATATACGGGTGTTCCTCATCGAAGAAGAAACCCTCGCCCGCCGAGCGGCCGGGGACGCCTGTCTCCAGTTGGGACCGTTTCGCCCGTCCGTCCGCCTCATACATCTCCGGCCTAGGGTCGTAGCATTTGAAATGCAGGTAGATCGGCATGCAGTTGGGCAAGGGCTCTCCCAGGTAATTCATAGGGATCACTTCCGAACTGGGCTTGGGATTCTCCAGGTCCCAGACGGGTTCGCGCACGAACCGCCACATGCGGAGCTCGCAATGCGGCAGACGGCCCCGGCGCCACCAGAAGTGCCGGAACAGGGCGATCGGCCGCCGTCCCCCCATGGCGTGCCACGCGTCCATCTCCGAGGTGTGGGGCAGGATGTGCAGCGGCAGCCATAGGAACAGGTTCCACGGAAGATCCATGAAGGAATGGGGATCGTGGACCAGGAATTCGTCCGGATGGGCGTTGAATATCCAATCGCCCTCGGTGATGTCCCCCCGCAGGAGTTCGAAGCCGTGATGGCGCAGGGTCTGGTCGGTGATGGGACTGGCGGGGTCGGTGCCGTACCGGATGTTGGGATAGGGCGCGCATGCGGTGCGCGTGAAGTCGCCATCCGATCCATCCACCACGGCGATGGTGTCGAACATATGGTGATGCCGCTCCAGCCAGTCCTCGATGATCAGGTCGTCGTTGCGGGTGATGAGGATGGCATGCAGTTTCATCGGCCTGTTCCGTGCGGTCCCCTGATTACTCACCCACACCATAGCGGGGGCCGGTTCGTCACGGAAGCGGGCCTGTGCGCCATTGCTGGATGGCGTTGGCAAGGCTGGGGATCACCTGGCAATGGTGTTCCCGGACCTGCTGGATGAAGCTGACTTGGTAGCCTTCCGGCATGTCGTCGAAATAGTACATGCGGATGCCGGGCGGCTTCGGATAGCGGGCCAGGTTCCGCTTCAAGGGGGCGAGCTGGTCCTGGCTGGTGGCGAAAATGCCGATGGCCTTGTCGCCGAACAGGACATTGTCAGGCCCGGCCCACAGGGCCACCAGACGCCAAGTGTCGGGAATCACCTCCGCGATGGGGTCCCAGCAGATCTGGATGATGGCCAGGGGCGCGCCCGCCGCCCGTGTCCAAGCGTCGACGGCCTGCCAGTCCAGCCCGGCGGGGGACAGGCGCAGACGGGCGATGTCGTTGTTGGCCAGACCGGCCAGGTCCAGCACGCGGGAGGCGGGGGAATACCAGGCCACCGCGCCGATATCGTTCACCACGATGGGACTGTCCGGGTAAAACTGGCGGACGAATTTTGCCGGTTCCACATGTTCCCACCGGCGGTCGGCCGGGGCGGCGGTGGCCAGATAGATCGCGTCGCCGGCACGGTAGGCCAGCATGAGCCCCAGGCCGGCCAGCACCAGTGCCCGCACGCGGGGCTTGTGATCCAGTATCAGCAGGACGAGGGCTGACACCAGGTTCAGGGACAGGACGGCGGCCTCATACCGGTAGAGCCAGCCGGCGGCCCCGGCCAGCAGTTGGGCGCCGGCACTGGCCAGCGCGGTGGCGGCGAAGACCGTGACCCAATCCCGCTGCCCGATCGCCAGGAGGGCCCGCAGCCGCCCGGCCCTCGTTCCGCCGGCGTCCAAGGCGCGCCACCGGCGGCGCAGCCGTACGGCGGCCAAGCCGGCGTTGACCGCCATGGCGCCGGCCAGCGTCAGGCTGCCGGGCAGGTTCTGGATAACATGCCTGCCGTTCTGGTCGTGCAGGATCAGCTTCATCACTATGGAATTGGGCACCAGCCAGCCGCCGTCCTGCAGCCACAGCAGCCCGAAGCTGGCGATGGGCAGGACGGCGCCCAGGATCAGCGCGGCGGCGTAGGTGAAGCGCCGGTTCAGCAGGGCGACGCCGGCCAGCGGCCCCACCACCAGGACGCTCTCATACCGGATGCCCACCGCCAGATAGGCGGCGATGAAGAGCAGCAGGGCGTCCTGCCAGGATTGCGCCCGCCGGCTGGCCACCGCCTTGCCGCCATGGTAGGCGAGGGCGACGTCCGTCAGGCACTGAAGGGTGTGTTCCATGCCGATCAGGGTCATCACGGCCAGCGGCGTGGCGACCGCCGGCGCCATCAGCAGGGCGAAGCGCAGGCGGGCTGACGGTCTGGCCGCCGCCGGCGCCATGGCGGCCGCGTCGTCCAGGATCCTGTCCCAGACCAGCAGGCTGCCCACCATCGCCAGGGCGTTGATCACCAGCGGCACCCATTCAAAGGCCGCCAGCTTTCCGGCCAGCGTGTAGGCCACGGCCAACAGCAGGACGTAGAATGGTGAGGACGAGGCGGCCGCCGGATCAAGGCGGTCGATCCCCCAGGTGCCGCTGTCGTGGAGCGTCCGCGCGACCGACATCTGGATGTAAGCGTCATCCAGGGGGTACGCGAACGGCCGGCCGCTGGCGAGGATCAGCGCCAGCAGGATCGTGATGTTGATCGATATGGCGAGAAGGACTTCCGCTCTAATGTCAGTCGATGAAGACCGGTCGATGGCGTCCATCGAATACCCAATCCAATTAAATAAATTGAAGAACAAATTATATTGTAGGGTATGTGGGTAAATATCTGCGCAATGCTATCACTATATGTCAGAATTTGCCATAAATAGTGAGCCGATGTAGCGATCGTAGCAAGAGTGTTGGCGGTGCGGCAATGGGGGAATCGGCCGCCATCAGATCTTATTTCTGGTCAGGGATGGGCGTCTTATTTGCTGTCGCGGGACTTACGGTACAGCACGTGGCGACGCAGGGGGTGACCCTCGGCCAGCCGGGGATGGTCGAAGTCCTCCGCAGGGTCACGCACCATGCCCAGCCGCTCCATGACGGCGCGTGAACGGCGGTTGGCCGGTACCGTCAGGGCGATGACCTCCTCCAGGCCGAAGCGGTCGAAGGCGGTGCCCATCGCCGCCGTCGCCGCCTCCGTGGCGTAGCCCTGGCCCCAGTGCCGGCTGTCCAGCCGCCAGGCGACCTCCACCGCTGGGGTGAAGGCGGCCTCGAACCCGACCATGCCCAGGCCGACGAAGCCGATGAAGGGCGCGTGCCCCTGCACCTCCACCGCCCAGTAGCCGAAGCCGTGCCGGGCGAAATGGGCCTCGACGCGATCCACAAGGGCGTCGCTGGCCGCCCGGTCCAGGGGCAACAGGAATTCCATCACCTTGGGATCGGCCGCCATCGCGGCGAAGGCGTCGCGGTCCTCGGCCGTCCAGGGGCGCAGCAGCAGGCGGGGTGTCGTCAGTGTGGGAATGGCGGGCATGGGACCTCTCCTTCAGGGGCTGAGGATGGTGGGACCAGATGGCGCGGCCCAGATGGCGTGTGGCCATCATTTTTCGAACAAGAATCCGGCGCAGCCGAAGATGTCGGCGCGATCCTGCGCGGCGCGGAGGCGCAGGCCAGGATATGTGGTGGTGGTGACGCCCTGCGCATACTGGGCGGTTTGCGATCCGCGACGCCGTACAAGCTGTGCGCGGAACTGGCGGCGGCCCGGCCGCCGGTCTCCAACCCCTTAAGACCGGACCCAGGGTTTCCCGAGCGATGGGGCCAAACGCGAAGGGGCGGCCCGTGATGAGGCCGCCCCCCGTGTTCGAAAACTGCCAAAGCTCTCGTTTGGATTGGGGGGCCACCTGTGGTTGGGCACCCTTTCCCCTGTTACGCGGCACCCTGTCCCGACCCGTCGCCGGCCGCCATCCTTTTCCATGGTCGGGGTCGCATGGCGGATATGGGCGGAGCGGTCGCCCGATTGGCATGGTCACCAAATAACATGACCGCCGAACAGTGGGGTCAGGCGGCGGTGCGCTTCACCCAATCCTGCACCAGTACCTCCAGCACCGGCAGGTTGACCGAGCCGGAGGTCAGCACCGTGTCGTGGAAGGCGCGGATATCGAACCTGGTTCCCAGCTTGGTCTTCGCCGCCTCGCGCAGTTCCAGGATCTTGTTCATGCCGATCTTGTAGGCCAGCGCCTGGCCCGGCCAGACGAAGTAGCGCTCGATCTCGGTTATGTTGTCGTGCTCGGGGTTGGCCGTGTTCTCGTTCATGTAGGCGATGGCCTGTTCCCGCGTCCATCGCTTCAGGTGGATGCCGGTGTCCAGCACCAGGCGGGCGGCGCGGAACAGCTCCGAGGCGATGCGGCCCGCGTCCGAGTACGGGTCCTGATAGTAGCCGTACTCCTTGGGGAAGCGCTCGGCATACAGCGCCCAGCCCTCACCATAGGCGCTGTTCCAGATGAAGCGGCGGAAGGTGGGCAGGTTGGCCATCTCCTGCGCGATGGCGATCTGCATGTGATGGCCGGGGATGCCCTCGTGATAGGCCAGGCTTTCCAGCATGGGGATGGGGTTGACCGACATGTCGTACAGGTTGGTGTAGAACACGCCGGGGCGCGACCCGTCGGGCGAGGCCGGCTCGTAGAAGGCGCTGGCCGTGGCCTTCTCACGGAAGGGCTCCACCGCCTTGACCACGATGGGGGCCTTGGGCTTGGTCAGGAAGAACCGGTCCAGATCCGACCGCATTTTATCGATGATGTCGGTGGCGCGCTTCAGCATGGTGGCGCGGCCTTCGGGCGTCGCCGGGTCGTAGAAGCGCTTGTCGGTGCGCAGATAGTCGAAGAAGGCCCGCAGATCGCCCTTGAAGCCGACCTTGGCCATGATGGCGCGCATCTCATCCTGCAGCGCCGCCACCTCCTTCAGGCCCTGGGCGTGCACGGCGGCCGGATCCAGGGGCAGGGTGGTCATCAGCGCCACCTGCGACCGGTAGAAGCGCTCGCCATCCGGCAGGGCCCAGACGCCGTTGCTGGCCGTGGCCTTGGCCTCCAGCGCCGAAATGGTGCTGATCAGCTTCTGGAAAGCGGGCTGCACCTGGCCGGTCAGGGCCTTTTCCGCCGCCGCCAGCAGGCGCGCCTGCTCCGCATCCGGCAGCTTCAGCGCCGTCACCTTCTCCGTGATGTCGGCCAGCAGGGGGCTGCTTTCCGTGGCGTTGGCGGAGCCGGCGAAGGGCTTGCCCGTGATGACGTTGCGCGCCGCCTCCAGGATGGATTTGAAGGCGAAGGCCGGGGGCAGGATGCCCATGTCCGCCTGCTTGGCGATGCGTGTCAGGTAGACGTCCATCAGCGGCGCGATGGCCACCAGGCGGGCCACGTAATCCTCAGCGTCCTGCGCGTTGGTCACGCCGTGATAGGTGATCAGGAAGCTGGCGATGTCGGTATGTGGCCCGGTCAGCTGGCTGATCACGTAATTGTGGTTGCGCCACGGATACTGGGTGATGGTCTGCTGCAGCTCATTCTCGAACAGGCGGGCGCTGACCTGGGCGCCGGGCGACAGCTCTGTCGCCTTGAAGCCCTTCAGGGTCTTCAGCCGCTGTTCGGCCAGATGGAAGGTCTCCAGCAGGCGGGCGTCATCGGGCACCGTCCACTTGTCATGGGGGCCAGGCAGGCCCAGCACGGTGCGCTGCTGCGGGTCGCGGGCCAGATCCTCGTTCCAGCAATCCTCGAAGAAGGCGTTCAGCGCCTTCTCCGTCGCCGATAATTCGGCCGCGGCGGCGGGGATGGACAGGTCCGGCAGGGCGGTCAGGGCCACCAGGGCGGTACCGGCCATCAGGCCGCGGCGCAGCAGGGTACGGCGGGACATGGCGTTACCGGAAGTGTGGGTGGTCATGGGCGTTCAGGTACCGTGGATGGGGCTGGCGGGCAGCCGGGAAAGGCGGGAACCGCGCGCGGGGCACGGCCGGATGGCGCGGATGGTAGCAAGGGCGATGCGTCCCGCCCAAGGACAGTTTGTTACCGAACGGTAACGGCGCGAACGGGCTTAGTCGTCCAGCCCCGGCAGGATGGCGTCCACCGGAGCCAGCGGCTCATACCAGTCGGGCGGGAAATCGGCCTTGATTCGGCTGGCGTCGTTGAAGGGCCGCTTGATCTCGCCCTTGAAGTACCGGCGCACTAGGGCGCGCCAGCGCTCCGCCGGGTCGTCGCCCGCGGCGCTGGTGATCACGCCGAACCAATGGCGGCCGGCGGCGACGTGGCCGATCTCCTCGTCATGGATGATCTGAAGCACGGCGGTGCTGTCCTCATCCCCCACCTTCTTCAGATTGGCGATCATCCCCGGCGTCACGTCCAGGCCGCGCGCTTCCAGCACCATGGGCACCAGCGCCAGGCGGGCGGCCAGGTCATGGGCCGTGACCTCGCTGGCCTGCCACAGCCCGTCATGGGCGGGCAGGTCGCCATAGGAGGCGCTCAGCGTGGCCAGGCGCCCGGCCAGCAAGTCATGGTGCTTGGCCTCCTCATCCGCCACCCGCACCCAGTCGTCCTTGAAAGCGCGGGGGGCCGGCGTGCCGTCAGGAAAGGCGGGGAAGCGGGCGATGATGTCCCAGGCCAGGTCGATGGCGTTCAGCTCGATATGCGCCAGCGCGTGCAGCAGGGCCACGCGGCCGGCCACGCTGCCCGCCTTGCGCCGCTTGGGCATGTCGCGCGGCATCTTCAGTTCCGGCCGCGCGGGCCGCGCCGGCCGGTCGGGTGGGGTGGGGCCGGGCAGGTCCGGCAATTGGCCCGCCCGCCAGGCGGCGGCATAGCCTCGGGTCAGCCGCACCTTTTCCGCCGGCGCCGCCGTGGTCAGCACGCGCACCGCCGCCGCCGCCAGGCTGGGCGGCAGGGGGAATGATTCGGATGCCGAATCACTCTGGAATGGTTCTAAAGTATCGGCCGGCATGGGGGCGGGAACATGGTAGGGTGCCATGGCGTTCTTGGACGCCACCGGCGGATTGAAGTCAAGGGGCCCCCTATCGCCGCCGGCCGTCGCCAGGTTTGACAGGGCCCCGGCCGACGCATAAGCCGTCGGGCCGGCGGCCTGGACGGGCCGCCGGAATGGATCAGGGGGCGGACCATGAGGCGGATCGGTTTGGGCATGGCGGCGTCGCTGGCGCTGCTGCCAGCGGTGGGTCGGGCGACGCCCGCGCCGGTGGAGGAGGTGCCGACGGTCATCATCACCGGCCGCGTGCCGCCGGATGCCGCCACCGAACGCATCTACGGCACCCTGCAACTGGACGGCGCCTGGTTGAACGCCGCGCCGGAGCGGCGGCTGGATGAGGCGCTGCGCGGCGTGCCCGGCTTCTCCCTGTTCCGCCGCACGGGCAGCACCAGCGCCCATCCCACCTCACAGGGCATCTCACTGCGGGCGCTGGGCCCCAATGGTGCCGGCCGCACCCTGGTGCTGGTGGACGATATCCCGGTCAACGATCCCTTCGGCGGCTGGGTGTACTGGAGCCGCCTGCCCACCGCCGCCATCGCCTCGGTCGCGGTGACGGAGGGCAGTGGTGCCGGCCCCTGGGGCAACCAGGCGCTGGACGGCGTCATCCGCATCACCACCAAGGCGCTGGAGGGGGGCGAGGCGCGGGCCGGCAGCAACGGCCTGGCGGAGGGCACGGCGGGCGCCTCGGCCGGCGGCGTTTCCGTCATGGCGCACGCCAGCCGCAGCGACGGCAGCTATCTGGTGCGCTCCGACCAGCGCGGTCCCGTCGACACCCAGGCCGGCTGGGATGACGCCTGGGTGGACGTGAAGGCCCGGGGCGACCTCGGCCCCCTGGCCCTGGCCGGCACCGTCTCCGCCTTTCATGAGCATCGCGGCAACGGCACGCCCTTTCAGGAGAACGGCACCGACGCGCTGGAGGGCAGCCTGCGCCTGGCCGACGCTGACGGCCCGCTGGGCTTGCCGTGGCACGGCACGCTGTACCTGCGCCGCTATGTCTTCAAGAACCGCTTCTCCTCCGTCAACGCCGCGCGCACGGCGGAGACGTTGTCGCTGGACCAGTACCGCGTGCCCGCCACCTCCGCCGGCGGGTCGCTGTCCACCACGGTGGAGGAGGGCGGCGGCCGCCGGACGGTGCTGGGCGCCGATTTCCGCTGGGCGGAGGGGGCGACGCATGAGCGCTTCCAGATGGTGTCGGGCGTCTTCACCCGCGACCGCGACGCCGGTGGCGATCAGGCGGTGGGCGGGACGTATGTGGAGCAGACCTGGCCGCTGACCGCCGCCATCGACCTGCACGGCGGCGTGCGGGTGGACGCCTGGGCCACCAGCGACGGCCACCGGGTGGAGCGCTCCATCCAGACGGGCGCCCTGACCCGGGACGACAGCTACGCTGGCCGAAGCGGCGCCTTGCCCACGGCGCGCCTGGGCGCCGACTGGCGGCCTGCGTCGGATTGGACCCTGCGCGCCGCCGCCTACACCGGTTTCCGCCTGCCCACCATCAACGAGCTGTATCGCCCCTACCGCGTCGGCAACGACATCATCGAGGCCAACGCCCTGCTGAAGCCCGAGCGCCTGGTGGGGGTGGAGGCCGGCGTCACCTGGCAGCCGGCCAAGGGTCCCACCGTCAGCCTGACCGCCTATCATGACGGCGTGACCGACGCGGTGGACAATGTTCTGATCACCACCCAGCCGGGCACGGTGCCGGGCTTCGGCGTGGTGGTGCCGGCGGGCGGCACCTTCGCCCAGCGGCGGAACCTGGACCGGGTGCGGGCGGAAGGGGTGGAGATGCGCGCCACCTGGACGCTGGACCCCACGCTGGACGCCGGGCTGGGCTACCTGTGGAGCCGGTCGACCGTGCTGCGTGCCGACGGTTTCCCCCAGCTGGTGGGCAAGCGGCTGGCGCAAAGCCCCCTGCACCAGGGCACGGCCGACCTGACCTGGGCGCCGGTGGCGGCCTTCACATCGGCCCTGCGCATGCGCGCCAGCGGCCAGCAGTACGAGGACGGCCTCAACAGCCGCTCGCTGGCGCCGACGGTGACGGTGGACCTGTCGGCCACCTGGCATGCGCGGGATTATCTGGATGTCTTCGCCACGGCGGAGAACCTGTTCGACCGGACGGTGGAATCAGGGCGCCGCATCGATGGCCTGGTGGCGATCGCCCCGGGACGGATCATCTCCGGCGGGGTGCGCGTGAACTGGTAGAAAAGCGTAGGGAGGGCCGAAGGAAGTCAGGCGGAAGACCCGCAAATACTCAGCGAAATACTCAGCGCGGGGCGGCGGGGGTGATGGCCGGCTGGCTCACGTAAAACTCGGCCGGATAGGCCGGCTTGTAGTAGTGGCCGGACTTCACCAGGGCGCGTTCGTGTTCCGAACGCATGTAGCTGATGACCGGCAGGGACCAGGCGATGCTCAGCAGCAGCACCCACAGCGATAAAGCAACCAGGCGATCTTTATTGAACACGGCGGTCATGATTCCTACTCCTGAACTGTCCTCACCGTGGTCCTTTATTGTGGAAGGATTGTGGCGGACAGTAGCGCGTTACGGCTCATGACATTATTTTTACGCCCCGGAAGATGAACAGGACGCTAACGCCCGCCCCGGGACCCCTGAATTTTTTGCACGGCGCTTTGGTCAAGCATCCCGGTCGGCGCAGGGCTCAGTCTGCGGTGGGGTTGACCGGTGCCCCGATGGCGCAGAAATGGCCGCCGGCGACGTGGTGCAGTCTGCGCAGGCTGGGGTCCGCCTTCTCGAACATCCAATGACCGTCCTTGAACACGCGGGCATCGGCCCAGGCGGCTTCCACCTCGCCGATGAACAGGTCATAGCGTTGCTGGTTGTGCGGCTCGGGCACCAGACGGCACGCCAGCCAGGCGGAACAGCCGGCCACCAGCGGGACGGCGTGGCCCGGCATGTGGAACAGCTCCACCCCCGCTTTCGTCAGTTTGTCAGGATCGTCGGCCAGGCTGACGCCGCCCACGGCCCGGGTCAGGTCGGCCTGCGCCACGGTGGGGACTTGCAGGGCGAACCGGCCGCTGCCCTCCACCAGCGCGCGGGTGCGGGTCGCCTTGTCCAGCACCACCGTCACCTTGGGCGGATCGAAATCCAGGACGCAGGCCCAGGCGGCGGCCATGACGTTGCTGGTGCCGTCATGGCTGGCGGAAACCAGGACGGTGGGGCCGTGGTTCAGCAGGCGGTAGGCCTTGGGCAGGTCGACGGGCAGCACGGGCGCACCCATGGAACAGGCTCCTGCGATGGTTGGGGGCACAGAGCTAAACCATTTCGGCGCCGGAGGCGCGCACAATCCCATCGGAAGAATAATGGAAGAAGGAATTCCCCCCAGCCAGCGCTACCGTCCTGTCGTCGGCGCCAGGCAATACCGCTGGCCCGATGGGAACGGGATATTAATGAAATGCCGGGGAATTGGCGTGCAGGTGCCGATATCCCGGCGCGAAATTGAAATGAAGAAGTCGTCATTTGGAATAGGTGCCGCGGTTGCCGCCGTTATTTTGCCGGTGGCTGGCTGGGTCGCCGATGCGGAGATTGTTGTCAGCACCCCGACGGCGGCGGCGCCTGCCAGCTGTCCGTGCGGGAGACGGTGACGTCGACGCCTAAGCCGCCCGCCACCGCGGTCACCACTTGTGGCCCGGCGCCGTCGAAAGGCGCCGCCGGGTGCGCCGGGAAAAATGTCACCGGCACAAGAAACGGATTGGCCCCGGGATGATGGGCGCTCTACCGTTGCGGCCCCCGCGTCGGTGATGACCGGCGCCTTGCTGCCCGGGTTGCCGCCATGTCGCCCACGCTGGCCCTTTACCTCGTCACCGTCCTCATCTGGGGGTCGACTTGGTATGTGATCGAATTCCAGCTGGGTGCCGTCGATCCGGCCGTGTCGGTGGCCTACCGCTTCGCGCTGGCCGCCGTGCTGTTGATGGGCTGGCTCGTGGCCACGCGCCAGCGGCTGGTCCCGCCCCGGCACGCCTGGAAGCAGGTGGCTCTTGTCGGCACCTTCACCTTCTCCACCAACTATCTGCTGGTCTACCTGGCGACGGAACGGTTGCCGTCCGGCCTGGTGGCGGTGGCGGGATCGGCGCTCAGCCTCATGAACGTGCTGAACGCCCGTCTCTTCCTGGGCCAGGCCGTCCGACCCCTGGTGCTGCTGGGCGGCCTGATCGGCATTTCCGGCGTCGTGCTGCTGTTCCTGCCCGAAGTGCAGGTGGATGGGCTGACCGGCAAGGCCGCCGTGGGCTTGGGCCTGGTCATGCTCAGCAACTACAGCGCCTCCATGGGCAGCATCACGGTGCAGCGCGGGGCCAAGACCGGCGTGCCCCTGATGCCGGCGACGGCGTGGAGCATGGCCTTCGGCGCCACCCTGATGGTGGGGGTGGCCCTGGCGCGGGGCGCCACCTTCAGCTTCCCGGCCAGCCTCAGCTACGCCGCCTCCCTAGGCTATCTGGCGCTGTTCGGCTCGGTCATCGCCTTCCTGTCCTATTTCACCCTGATCCGCCGCATTGGCGCCGACCGGGCCGGCTACATCGCCGTCATGGTCCCCATCCTGGCGCTGGTCATCTCCACCCTATTCGAGGGCTACCACTGGTCGCCGGCCGCCTTCATCGGGCTGGCGCTGGCCATCGCCGGCAACCTGCTGGTGCTGGGCCCCAAGACCTGGCGCAAGCCGGAGGGGGAACCGGCCTCGGCCTGACTTAAGCCTTCGGCACGGCCCCGTTCAGCCCTTCCAGCGCATCCAGGGCCATGTCGACCACCGCGTCGAACAGGGCGGTGTCGGGCTTGCGCGAATATTCCAGGGCGATGCCCCGGGTCAGGGAGCGGAAGAAGTATTTGAGGACGCGGAAGTCGGCGTCGCTCAGGCGCGACAGATGGGTCGCAATGTCCATGTCGCCCCGGTCGTTCACCTCGCGCAGGGTGGTGTTCACCCGGTCGCGCAGTTCGGGATCGCTTTTGGAGGCGATCCACACCTCGATCAGGAACCAGGTGGCCGGGTCGCGATAGGCGGCCTTCATCGCCGCCCGGGTATCCACCGTCTCCCCCTCGGCGGGTGACGCGCCATAGAAGGAGGCGTAGGCCTCCTGCCGTTCGCGCAGGATGTGCTCCGTCACCCGGGCGATGATGTCGACGCGCCGGTCGCCGAAATGATGCTGGATGGCGCCGCGGGTGACGCCGGCGGTCTGGGCGATGACGGTCATGGTGGCGCCGGCGTAGCCATGTTCGAACACGGCGTTCACCGTCGCCGTCACCAGCTTGCCGTAGGTCTCGGCGCTGCGCCGTTCCTGCGCCTGGGTATCGTCCCCCGCCATCCGCGTTCTGCCCGCTTGTGTGTTGCCCACCTGTCGCATCCCCTTAAAACTGGCCCGCACCGTTCCAAGATTTGGTCGCGGCGTCAAATGGTGCGGGCGCGATGTCATTGAATTGTAACGCTGGTGACGTCATCGCTTCTTACTCCTCCCCTATACATACATTCATGAATGTATCTTACATGGGGCGTGTGATGAAGAGAATGGCGGTGATCCTGTTGGCCGGCGCGGGGGCGATGCTGGCGACGGCGGGACGGGCGCAAACGGCGGCACCGGACGATGCCGCCGTGCTGGAGGAGATTGTGGTGACGGCCCGCAAGCGGGCGGAGCCGCTGGGCCACACCCCCCTGTCCATCACCGCCCTGAAGGGGGAGGAGATGCGCGAGCGGGGGCTGAACACGCTGGAGGATGTGGCCGCCGTCACCCCTGGCGTCAGCTTCCGTGAGGACGTGGCTGGCCGCGCCGGTCCCGCCATCACCATTCGCGGCGTGGGCTTCGACGATTATCACGCGGGCGGCAGCCCATCGGCTGCCGTGCACATCGATGAGGTCTATCAGGGCTCCAGCGCCTGGATCACGGCGCAGCTGTTCGACATCGACCATGTCGAGATCCTGAAGGGACCGCAGGGTACCCTCTATGGCCAGAACTCCCCCGCCGGCGCCATCAACATCCTGACGCGCCAGCCGACCGATACGGCACAGGGCTATATCACCGCCAGTTATGGCAGTTACGACGCCCTGCGGGTGGAGGGCGGGGTGGGTGGGCCCATCGCCCCGGACCTGTCCGGCCGCATCGCCTTCCTGCGCCAATCGGGCGGCGGCTACATGACGGCCAAGGGCAACGCGGCCCAGGCCGGCACCACGCCGCTGCCGGGCGTCATCCCGCCCCTGGCCAAGGTGGACGCCCAGGACGGCTTCGGTGACGCCGACTTCTGGGGTGTGCGCGGCACCCTGCGGTATGAGCCCGGCGCCGACACCCGCATCACGCTGGAAACCAGCTATGGCCGGGACCGGGGCGCCAACACCCAGACCGACGTGCTGGGCCGCTCCGCCACCGGTTTCACCGAGCCGGATGCCGATCCCCGCACCTTCTACGCCAATGTCCTGCCCTTCATCGATGCCCAGCAGGTGGGCGGCCGGCTGAAGCTGGAACAGGATGTGGGCGACGACGTCACCTTCACCGGCATCGCCGCGCAGCAGCATTTGCGGCGCACCTACACCCTGGATCCCGGCTCGCCTCTGCGCGCCTTCGACATCCTTTACGGCGACACGTTGGACCAGACGACGCTGGAGGCGCGCTTCGCCAACCGCAAGGGCGGGGCGGTGGATTGGGTGGCCGGCGCCTTCTACTTCCGCGACCGGGTGGCGTCCGACCAGAACGAGGACGTGACCGACCTCTATCGTTCCATCATCGATGCCCGGTCGGTGCAGCGGCGGGAGAGTGCCGCCGCCTTCGGGGAGGCCGACTGGCACGTCGCCCCTGGCGTCACTGCCACCACCGGACTGCGCTACACCCATGAGGACGCGCGGTTCAGCGGCGCCACCGTCGACCTGAACCCCTACGGCACCAGCATCGTGTCCCGTGCCTTCGCCTTGCCGGTGGTGTTCAACAACCATTTCACGGACGACAACGTCTCCGGACGCGGCGTGCTGACCTGGACCCCGGATGAGGCCAGCACGCTCTATGCCTCCATCAGCAACGGCTACAAGAGCGGCGGCTTCGATGGCGCCACCATCTTCACCGCCAGCAAGGCCCAGCCCTTCAAGTCGGAAACCGTGCTGGCCTATGAGGTCGGCTACAAATGGTTCCCCCGCGACCGTCCCTACACCCTGACGCTGTCCGCCTTCTATGACGATTTCAGCGACATGCAGGCGACCGCCGTGGTCAACCTGGGCGGCATCCCCACCAACGTCCGCACCAATGTCGCCAGCGCCACCCTGTACGGCGGTGAGATGCAGATGGGCCTGCGTCCCCTGCCGGGCCTGGACCTGACCGCCGGCCTGGCGCTGCTGGACAGCAACATCGACGACATCGTCTCGGCCGACAAGGCGGAGGCCGCGCGGCGCAAGGACCACAGCCTACCCAACGCCCCCGGCCTGTCCTTCACCGCCGGCGCCCGCTACCGGCGGGAGATGGCGGGCGGCTGGGTCCTGACCCCGTCCGTCAACTTGTCCTACACGGGCCCCCAGTTCATGGAGCTGGATCATTATATCGAGGCCGCCGGCTACGCCCTGCTGGACGCCCGCCTGGCGCTGGAGGAGCCGGGTGGCCGCTGGTCCCTGGCGCTGTGGGGCCGCAACCTGACGGACAAGACCTATTTCGTCGGCATCGTCCCGGCGGTCAGCGGCGGCGCTGTCATCGGCCAACAGCGCATCGCGGGCGCCCCCCGCACCGTTGGCGGCGAACTCAGCTACCGCTTCTGATCCCGCCGGCCTTTTGGAGCCCACGCCTTGCTGATCGCGCACATCACCGATTTCCATATCGTTCCCGAACCCGCCCTCTGTTACGGGCACAGCGACACCCGGGCCGGTCTGCGCCGGGCCGTGGCCGCCCTGATGGCGATACGGCCCCGGCCGGATCTGGTCGTCGCCAGCGGCGACTTGGTGGACGAACCATCACCTGAGGCCTACGCCACCCTGCGCGGCCTGCTGGCCCCGCTGGACATCCCGCTGGTGCTGATCCCGGGCAACCATGACGACCGCGCCCTGCTGGCCGCCACCTTTCCGGAGCACACCTACCTGCCGCCAGGCGGCGACCTCGCCAACTTCGCCCTGGATTTCGATGCCGTACGCCTGATCGGCTTCGACGCCGTGGTGGCCGGCAAGGAATACGCCGACCCGGCGCCGGCGGCGCTGGACTGGCTGGCCGCCACCCTGGCGGCGCAGCCGGGGCGGCCGACCATGATGGTCATGCATCACCCGCCGCTGCGCACCGGCCTGGCCTTCATGGACGCCATCCAGCCGCCCTGGCCCTCCCGCTTCACGGAAATCCTGGAGGCCAACCGCCAGGTCAAGCTGATCGCCTGCGGCCACGTGCACCGCGCCATCGAGGGCGTGCTGGGCGGCGCCCGCGTGTCCAGCGGGGGCAGCACCGGCCATCAGTTCGCCTTCGCCACCGACCTGGACCAGGCGCCGCAGCTGAGCGATGAACCGGCGATCATCCGCCTGCACCTATGGCATGAAGGGGCGGTGACCAGTTTCACCACGCCGGTGGGGCGTGACTTCACGGTCCGGCCCTTCGCCGGCATCGACGCGGCCGCCTGGCGGCAGATCAGCGCCGCCCTGCGCGCGGGCCAGCGGCGCCCCGCCGGTGCGGTGGCGGAAGCGGAGGGGGACGCATGACCCGATCGACTCTTAAGGTCACCACCCGCGTGGTGGCCAGTTACGCGGCGCTGGGATTCGCCATCAAGGCGCTGACCCTGCCGCTGATCTCCTACCTGCCGCCGGCCATGGCGCAGGCCACGGGGCTGTCGCTGGCCACCGTGGGGGTGCTGTTCATGGTGGCGCGGCTGTGGGACATCGTGCTGGATCCCATCGCCGGCCATGTCATCGACCGCTTCGACCCACCGCTGGGCCCGCGCAAGTTCTGGGTGCTGGCGGCGGCCCCCCTGATGCTGCTGACCATCCCGCCGCTGTTCGCGCCGGCCTGGTTCGGCGTGGGCGCCGGGGGTGACGTCGCGGGGCCGGCCCTGCTGCTGCTGGTGTTCTACTTCGGCTGGACCCTGATGTCGGTGGCCCACGCGGCCTGGCCGGGCGACCTGGCCCGGGGGGCGGCGGACCGGACGCGGCTGATCGCCTGGCGGGAATGGGCGGGTGTGCTGGGCATGATCGCCATCGTGGCGGCGCCGGCGGTGGTGGAGCAGGTGTTCAAGGGCCGGCTGGCTGACCAGTTGACGGTCATGGGCGGCTTCGCCCTGGTGGCCATCCCCCTGGCGCTGGCGGCCACCGTGGCCTGGCTGCCGGCCGGCGGACAGCGACGCACGGTCGCCGCCGACCCCCTCGCCGCCTTTCGCCTGGTGGGCGACTCATCGCCCTTGCGCTGGCTGCTGCTGGCCGATCTGCTGTCGGGCGGCGGTTTCGCCATGATCAGCGCCACGGCCTTTTTCATCATCGGGCAGTACCTGGATCTGGCCGGCCGCTTCTCCACCCTCATGCTGGTCTATTTCCTGGGCATGGTGGCGGGCGTGCCTCTGTTCCTGCGGATCACCCTGCGCCGGGGGCCGCGCCGGTCCTTCCTGCTGGCTATGGTCGGGGCGGCGGTGGCCACCCTGTGTTTCGCCGGGGTACCCAAGGGGGCGTTCTGGGCGGCGGCGCTGCTGCAATTGGCGACCGGCCTGTTCACCGGCGGCTACCAGACCAACCTGAATGCCGTCATGGTCCAGGTGGCCGACCACCATCGCCGCGACACCGGGCGCGACGCCACCGGCGCGCACTTCGCCCTGTTGGCCCTGACAAACAAGGTGGGCTACGCCCTGGCCATCGGCGTCAGCTATCCGCTGCTGCAGGTCCTGGGTTTCCACCCGGGCGGCCAGCCCACGCCGGCCGCCATGGTGGGCCTGCTGGCGATCGGCCTAGGCGGGGCCGCGCTGTTCCTGGTGGCGGGGGGCTTGGCTCTCCAGCGCCTGCCAGGGCCGGTGGCGGCAGGGACGGCGGTTCCTGCTACGGCCGCTTGAACTCCACCCGCACCAGGCCGGGCAGCTTGTGGCGCAGGGCGGGTGTCAGGCGGAAAAGCGTGTCCATCAGTCGGGGCAGGCCGCGGGGCATGCGGTACTCCAGGGTCTCCACCGTCGCCAGGTCGGGCACCCAGCCGCGCAGGGTGGATGCCACCCGATCGGCATCGATGCCGAACGGCATGGGCGGCATCCGGTAGTGCGGCGTGCGGTTCAGGCCGCGCAGGGTCAGGCGCGACAGCCAGACGGGGACGGTGTCGAACACCAGGTGCCCGCCGGGAAAGCGTCGGGCCAGGGTGGCGACCAACTGGCGCACGTCGGCCTCCGGCAGGTACATGAACAGGCCCTGGGCCACGATGTGGGTGGGGCCGCCGGCCACCGCGTCCATCCAGGTGGGGTCGCGGGCGTCAGCCGCCAGGTGGCGGACGCGGGGACCGGGCGGCAGGAAGCGCTCGCGCAGGGCGATGCCCTCCGGCAGGTCCACCGTCAGCCAGGTCAGGCGGCCGTTGTCCACCCGGGCGCGCTGCGTCTCCAGCCCTTCGCCCAGCGAGACGATGGTGCCGTCAGGGTGGCGTTCCAGCCAGCGGCGCAGGATGGCGTCGATGGCGGCGGCGCGCATGGCGTGCGAACCGTCCGCCCGGCCGAAATGCCGCTCATAGTCATAGGCCAGGGACTGGTAGATGCGCACGGCCTCCGGGTCATGGAAATCGCCGTTGGGCCGCAGGGCCTCCGCCGCCCGGTTGTGCAGGGTCCACAGCATGGTCTCCGGCACGCCGGTCAGGCCAGGGGAGGTTAAGCCCGGGGGCAGCTTGGGCGGCGGAACATCGGGACTCATGGATGCGGCACCTCTTCGACGGCGTGCGACAGGCTGTCCAGTTGCGTGCGCCACCAGTCGCCCTGGTTGTCAGGAAGGGCAGGTCAGCCAGACCATGGCGACACCGGCAACAGCGCATACCCCCAGAACGGGCAAGAGACCCACCTTGAACCGGTTGAGGGCGATGAAGGCCACGATCGCCAGCAGGGCCGCATCCCCGTCCAGGTCCGTGGGCAGGGGCAGGGTGACGGGGCCCAGGATGAGCGGCTGGCTGCCCCGGAACAGGACATGCAGCCCGAACCATACACCCAGGTTCAGGATGACGCCCACCACGGCGGCGGTGATGGCGGCCAGGGCGGCGGTGATGGTGGGGTTGGTCCGCACCCGCTCCACATAGGGGCCGCCCAGGAACACCCACAGGAAGCAGGGGGCGAAGGTGACCCAGCTGGTCAGCAGGCCGCCCAGGACGCCGGCCAGCAGGGGTGGCAGGACGCCGGGGTCGCGGGCGGCGGCCAGGAAGCCCACATGCTGCAGCACCAGGACCAGGGGGCCAGGTGTCGTCTCCGCCAGGCCAAGGCCGTCCACCATCTCCCCCGGCGCCAGCCAGCCATAGCCGCTGACCGCCGCCTGGGCGACGTAGGCCAGGGCCGCATAGGCGCCACCGAAGGTGACCACGGCCATGCCGCTGAAGAATTGGGCGATGTGTGTCCACACGCTGTCCGCGCCGGTGGCCAGGCGCAGGGCCGCCAGGGGGCCCAGCCACAGCGGCAGCCACAGGGCCAGTGTGCCCAGCGCCCGGTGGCGGCTGGGCTGGGCGTGGGGCGGCAGGCCCGTCGCCAGCCGCTGGTCCACAAGGGCGTCGGCCGTGGCCTCCGGCGGCTGCGGTGCGAAGGCGCGCCGGGCCGCCATGCCGATGCCGGCCGCGGCCAGGATGACCAGGGGGAAGGGCAGGTGGCCCACCGCCAGCGCCACGAAGGCCAATCCCGCCACGGCGACGGCGGGGCCGCCGCGCAGCGCCCGACGTCCCAGGCGGATGACGGCGTCGGCCACCACGGCCAGCACCGCCGCCTTGACGCCATGGAACAGGGCCGCCGTCAGGGGCGCCTGGTGGTACAGGGTGTAGAGCGCGCTGAGCCCCAGCATGACCAGCACGCCCGGCAGGATGAACAGGCCGCCGGCCACTAGCCCGCCCCGGCGGCCGTGCAACAGCCAGCCGACATAGGTGGCCAGCTGCTGCGCCTCCGGTCCCGGCAGCACCATGCAGTAGCTGAGCGCGTGCAGGAAACGCGCCTCCCCGATCCAGCGGCGGTTCTCCACCAACTCGCGATGCATCATGGCGATCTGCCCGGCGGGCCCGCCGAAGCTCAGAAGCCCGATGCGGGCCCAGACGCGGGCGGCCTCACGCAGGGTGGGTGGGGACATGGGACGCGGCCGGCGATGGGGACGGAGGGGCCCCATGACTAAGCCCCCGGCCGGACCGGGCGTCAAGCGCCGCTAGAAGACGCCGTCGGCGTTGGGGGCGCCGGCCGGTATCGCCTGGCGGACCGACCAATGCTCCACGATCCTGTCGTCCGCCACGCGGAAGATCTCCACCACCGCCTCGCCCTGGTCGCCGGGGCTTGGGATGCTGTGGACGTGCAGCACCACCATGTCGCCCTGGGCGACGCTGCGCACCACCTCCACCTTGGTGTCCGGGTGGTGCTGGAAGACCTGGGCGTAGGCGTCCTGCAAGGCGCGGCGGCCGTCGGCCAGGCCGGGGGTGTGCTGCTTGCACTCCTGCGCCACATAGCGGTCGGCCGCCGACAGGTCGTGCCTGTTGAAGAAGGCGTCATAGAAAGCCAGCACCGTCCGGCGATTGGCTTCCCCCTCCGCCGCGCTGTCGGGAATGCGGGTGCTGGTGGCGCCCGCCGCCTGGTTGGCCGGGGGCTGGTTGGCCGGGGGCTGGTTGGCGGGGGGCTGGTTGGCTCGGGCGGGGGAGCTGAACGGGGGGGCGCACCAGGCCACGGCGCATAAGGTCAGGCCGTGGATGATCAGACGACGCATCTCTTCCTCACCGGAGGTCTACACGACACGGGGTCAAGGCTGCTTCGCCAGCCCCTTCCCGCGCCTTCGTTACCTGCGCCGCCTTTGTGGCGACTCTATGGATGGCGACTCTGGGGTGGTGGCGTGGAAGGGGTGGAGCCAGCGTCGAATCACGTTAGAACTGGATATAATATTGGAAATACAATATCCAATCGAAGAGTATCGTTTACGATGACAAGCAGATGGGGGCTGTTGTGGGGGCACCGATGAACCGTACCGCGCTGGCGCTTGTGCTGGCCCTGGCCGCGATGGCGCCGATTTCCATCCCTGCCGCGGCCGAACCCGCCGCCCATGCGGCGGTGCCCGGGACTTCCGCCGTCGACGCCGTCATCACCGACTATGACGCGCTGGCCCGCCAGACGGACGGCGCCGACGGTCCGGGCTGGCCGGACGTGAGCAAGGCGGCGGCCGACCGGCGCGCCCGGGGTTACGCGGCGCTGAAGGCCCGTCTGGACAAACTACCCCCCTCCGCCCCCGATGGCGAGGAGGCGTTGACCCGCCGCCTGCTGGAGTGGCGCCTAGGCATGCTGATCGAAGGCGCCCGGTTCGATGAGGACCGCATCCCCTTCGACAACGGCGACGGCTTTTTCAACACCGCCAACTACGCCGCCGCCACGACCGTGATCCGGACGGAGGCCGACGCCCAGGCCTGGATCGGCCGTCTGCGGGCCTTGCCCGCCTATTATGACCAGCAGGTCGCCAACATGCGGCGCGGTCTGGAGACGGGCTTCATCCAGCCCCGGCCCACCGCCACCTCCGTGCTGAACATCCTGAAGATCGCCGCCGATCAGCCGGCCGATGCCAGTCCGCTGCTGTCGCCGCTGAAGACCCTGCCGGCCACCATCCCGGTGGTGCGCCAGGCGGACTTGCGTGCCGATGCGCTGGCGGTGGTGACCCAGGCGGTGAAGCCGGCGCAGGCCAGGCTGGTGGCGTTTTTCGAGCAGGAGTACGTGCCCCATTCCCGCGACACCTTGGGCGCCAGCAGCCTGCCCGGTGGCCGTGATTACTACGCCTATGCCGTGCGCCGCTCCACCACCACCGACCTGACGCCGGACGCCGTGTTCGCGCTGGGCGAGCAGGAGGTGACGCGCATCCGGGGGGAGATGGAGGCCGCGATGCGCGCCACCGGCTTCACCGGCAGCTTGCCGGAATTCATCGCCAAGCTGCGCACCGATAAGCAGTTCTACGCCCCCGACCTGGCGACCTACGTGGAAAAGGCCAGTGAGATCGGCAAGCGCATCGACGGCCTGCTGCCGTTGTGGTTCGGCAAGCTGCCGCGCCTGACCTGGACCATCCGGCAAAAACCGCCGGAGCAGGAAGGCTCCTCCAGCGGCTATGACCTGGGCGACCCGGTGAAGGGCGTGCCCGGCCGGGTGGTGGTGGGCTCCAAGTCCTTCGGCGACCCGCTGTTCGGCCTGCCCTCCTGGATCCTGCATGAGGGCGTGCCCGGCCATCACCTGCAGATCGCGCTGGGCCAGGAGCGCACCGACCTGCCGGCTTTCCGCCGTAAGGACGAGCCCACCGCCTTCATCGAGGGCTGGGCCCTCTATGCCGAGCAGCTGGGCGAGGACATGGGCGTCTACCGCACGGCTTACGAGCGTTTCGGCCGCCTGTCCTTCGACATGTGGCGGGCCTGTCGCCTGATGATGGACGTGGGCATCCACTGGAAGGGGTGGAGTGCCGAGCAGGCGGCCAGTTGCCTGCGCGACAACACCGCCCTGCCGGAGCGGGCGGTCCTGGGCGAAACCCAGCGCTACATCGCCTGGCCGGCCCAGGCGCTGGCCTACAAGGTGGGGGAGCTGAAGTTCCTGGCCGAACGCCGGCGCGCGGAACAGGCGCTGGGCGCGCGCTTCGACATCCGCGCCTTCCACGACGCCGTGCTGGACGACGGCCCCATGCCCATGGACATCCTGCACGACCAGATGGGCCGCTGGCTGGTGAAGCAGGGGGGGAAGTTGTAACTCACGCCTTTCGCTTGGCGTTCCAGCTGTTATAGGCGAATCCCGCCGCCAGGGCGGCGGCCATCACCAGCTGGGCCGCCACGGTCTGCGCCGTGGGGAACAGGCCCACGATGTCCACGCTGGGCACGTGCGCCAGGGGGATGACGTCCAGCCAGCCGGCCTCCTGCAGGGCCTTCACCCCCTTGCCGGCCAGCACGACGGCCAGCACCGCCATCAAGGCGGAGCTCCAGGCGAAGAAAGCGCCGATGGGCAGGCGGCGGCTGTAGCGCAGCAGCGACCACGCGATGACGGCCAGCAGCAAGACGGCGGCGCCGGCCCCGGCCAGCACGGCGGCGTGCGCCCCCTCCGCCCACAGCGCCATGTAGAACAGGATGGTCTCGAACACCTCGCGGTAGACCACCACGAAGGTCAGCAGGAACAGGAACCAGGCGGAGCGGCGCGACAGGGCGCGGGACAGCTTCTCCTTGATGTACTGCTGCCAGGCGCCGGCCTGGGATTTGCCGTGCATCCACACGCCCACCGACAGCAGCACCAGGGCCGCGAACACCGAGCCCAGGCCCTCCGTCAGCTCCCGGCTGGCGCCGCTGATGGACACCAGGTAGGTGGCCACCGCCCAGGTCGCCAGGCCGGCCACCAGGGCGATGGCCCAGCCCAGGTGCACGTGCGGCAACACATCGGTGCGCCCGGCCTTGCGCAGGAAGGCGATCATGGCCACCACGATCAGCAGGGCTTCCAGCCCTTCGCGCAGCAGGATGGTGAAGGCGCCGACGAAGGTGGAGGCGTCGCTGGCGGCGGCTGGCGACAGCGCATGCTCCGCCTCGGTCAGCAGGCCGGTGATGGCCTGGGCCTGAGCCCGCACCTCGTCCGCTGGCCGGCCCTGGCCGATGACACCGCGGAAGGCGCCCATGGCGCTTTCCACACGGGTCATCAGGCCGCCATCGCGTGCTTTCAGGATGGGCTCCACCGGCTCGAAGCCGTCGAGATAGGCGGCCAGGGCCAGGTCGCCCGCCGCCTTGGCGTCGCCGGCCTCATAGGCTTTCACGGCCAAGCCCAGCTTGGCGCGGGCGATGGCCAGGCTGTCGTTGGCCTTGGGCATGACCGCGTCGGGATGGGTGCGTAGATAGGCCAGCAGCGGCCGGGCGATGTCGGCGCCGACCTGGGGTTCCAGCGTGGCCAGGGAGGTCTGGGTCAGGGACTCCAGGCTGGGGAACAGGGTGTGCAGGTCGGCCCGCTCCCGCCACAGCCTGGCCCCGGCCTCGGTGTCGGCGGGGGTGAAGGCGAAGCCGCCGGCGACGAAGGCCAGGGCCCAGCGGTCCTCCGGCGGCAAATGCGCGAAGCTGACCATGGGCGTGCCGTCCAGCCCCTGCTCTATCACCTGCTCCAGGGCGAAGGCGCTGCGCTCCCGCGCCCGCTCTCCGTCGGTGAAGTCCACGGGCTTGGGGTCCAGCGCGGCGCCGGCTTGCCCGTCGCCCTTGCCGGTGTCGCCATGGCAGGCGGCGCAGTTCTCGGCATAGAGCGCGCGGCCCCGGGCCAGGTCGGGCGGGCTGGCGGGCGCCAGCGGCACGGGGTATGCGGCCAGCAGCTCCCGGCCCAGGGCGCGGGCCAGGGTCGCCACCTCGGTCCCCGGCGCCTTGGCGGCGATGGCGGCTTTCAGCGCGTCGGCCTGGGCCTCCAGCCGGGGCAGGGCGGGGGTGGGGGCCAGGGCCTCCATCCGCTCCCGCGCGCTGGCCGCGAACTCCGCCTGTTCGGCGTATTCGGAGTCGCTGACCACCCGCCCATCGACCACCGCGCCGGGATAGTCCACGGCCACATAGTCCAGCAGCCGCCAGATGGTTTGCGCCGGTGCCGTTTCCGCCCACGCGGGCGGGGCGGCCAAGGACAGGCCCAGCAGCATGCCCAGAAGTGGCAAGGCGAGGAGCATGAGGCGGTGCGGTGCGACCATGGACGGCGTGCCTGGGGCTGAGCAATGAGAGTCATTCTCAGTTAGCGTCGCCGGAAGTCTATTTGCAAGCGTTCCGTCTTATAGGCGTGGGATTTGATCGCGGCCGATCAAATCCACCCTCAGACGGCGGGCGCCGGCATCCGCCGGCTTGCCTGATCCTCGGTTTCCGGTCCGCTGACGCTCCCCAGAAACCTGCGGCGCCCGCAGTCGCGGGCTACAGCGGCATGAGCCGCTGGTCTTGCGGGGGCTGCGGAAACGACAAGACCCGCCGCACGGGGGGACGTGCAGGCGGGTCTGGCGTACTGGCGACCCCGGCAGGGCTCGAACCTGCGACATCTCGCTTAGAAGGCGAGTGCTCTATCCAGCTGAGCTACGGGGCCTTCCGGCTGGCCCTAATCAGAAGCGGCCGACGCGGGGACGGTCGGCGCGGAAGTTGTCGGCGTAGTTCTTCGGCCGGACGATACGGTCGTTGTGGGTGATGACCTCATAGTCCCAGCCCTTGCGCGTCGCGTAGGCGACGGCCTCGTCGGCGCTGTCGAAGGTCAGCTTCACCTGGTTCAGGGTGTCGCCGGAGCTGACCCAGCCCATCAGCGGCTCCGGCCGGCGGGCGGTGGCCAGTTCATATTCCAGAACCCACGACTGGGTCTTGGCGCGGCCGGACTGCATGGCCGTCTTGGCCGGCTGATAGATACGAACCTGCATCTCTGGAACGTCCCCGGGTTGAACGGAACAACTGATGCCCGCCGCCCGGTGCCCCGTTCGACAGGCCGTTGGAAAACCCGGACGTCGCCGCTGGGCGCCGGTCCGGGCGATGGTCGGGGCGCCCGGATTCGAACCGGGGGCCTACGGTTCCCAAAACCGTCGCGCTACCAGACTGCGCTACGCCCCGAAACCATCGCAGGGCTAGGGTTTACGCGGTTTGGCGCCAGGCGGTCAATCAGGAAAGCGGTCCACTGGGTGGCAACCTGGGCGTTGAATTTTACCGGCCGGTTCGCACTCCGTTCCGCCGAAAGCCCATGGCCGGCGGCGGCCCAGGTCGGTAAAAGGATTGGAACGCCTGATGGGGCGCTTACGGCACGCCCACGGCAGGCCTTTGGGGGGGCAAGGAGCGTAAGAAGGGATGGGGGCTGGATTGCATCCTTGGCAGGAGCGCACCCGCGGCAGCGGGCTGACCCTGCACGGCGCGTTGGACATGGCGATCGATCCGCTTCCCCTGCAACGCGATTTCGCGGTCCTGGACCGCGACCTGCCGCAGGGTGCCCGCAAACATTTCGGCGCCACCGATGGCTGGACCGCCGTGTCCTTGCTGGACCGCGCCCTGGACGCCCCGGCGCGGGCGACGCCGGCGCTGGCGCTGATGCCGTCCGTCGCCGCGCTGCTGGCGCGCGCGGATTGGGATGTGCGGGGTTGCTATCTGCTGCGCCAGGCACCGGGCAGCGTCCTGCGGTGGCATTTCGACCATCAGGCCCTGCACCTGGAGGAGGCGCGCCTTCTGATTCCCATCATCGTGCCGGCGGCCGCCACCACCTGGATCGGGCACGAGGCGGTGGCCTATCCGCCCGGTCGCGGCTGGACGGGCGATTTCGCCCTGCCCCACCAGGTCGACAACCCTTCGGACGGACAGCGGATCGTCCTGGGCATCGATGTCGTGACGACGCCCTCGCTGGTCCGCCGGTTTCCGGCGGCCCTGATGGCCGACGTTCCCCAGCGGTGCGCGCTGGCGGGCGAATGCAGCAACCTGCTGCTGGCATGGCGGGCCGGACAGGGCCTGTAGCCGGTTCCCCATGGTCGCTTCGGCGGCCCTCCACCAGGAAATCCTGACCGCTTGTCGGCGGCGTACCCGGCAATTTTGACCGACCGAGCGGAAATTTCCGCCCCCGGCCAGGGATGCGTCCCGGCCGGGAATAGCCTGCACATCGGCAGGAAATCCCTTTATTTGCAATGACGTGAATATCTCCCCGGTGGTTGGCACGGTTTCTGCGGTTAGCCCGCCGAACCTAACCGTCCATCAGAGGAGGTTGATGGCGACCACGGCAACGAACCGCCCCCGGGCATTCCCGGACGGACCTTTTCCGCCATTCCGGCAGGAAGGGGCCGCCGCCCGGAGACGGGGACTTAGGCCCCCCCGGCAGCGGGCGGGTGGCGTTATCGGTGCCATGGAAGCCAGCAGCTTGCTCTCGCCAGAAGGATCAGACCGGCCCAAACGGCCGCCCTCCGGCAGCTCAAAAGGAGATAGATGATGTCCCAAGTCGCCCTCACTTCGGCAATGCGTTCCAACCTGTTGCTGCTGCAGAACACCAACAGCTCGATCGACAAGCTCCAGACCCAACTGTCCACGGGCAACAAGATCAACAGCGCGCTGGACGGCCCCACGGCCTTCTTCGCGGCGCAGGGCCTGAACCAGCGTGCCAGCGACCTGTCCACCCTGAAGGACGCGATGGGCCAGGCCATCAGCACCATCAAGGCGGGCAACCAGGGCATCACCTCCATCCAGAAGCTGATCGACCAGGCGAAGGGCCTGACGACCTCGGCCTATTCCAACCTGGGCGATGACCCGTCCTCCATCGCGGCCCGCAAGTCGCTGGCCGACCAGTTCAACGCCATCAAGGACCAGATCGACAAGCTGGCCGGCGACAGCGGCTACGGCGGCAAGAACCTGCTGGCGGGCAGCGGCCAGACCTATGACGCCACCTCGGTGTCGCGGGCGACCGTCAACTCCATCACCGGCCTGTCCAACAGCCGCGTGACCAACGTCACCACCTCGGACACCTATTCCGTCCGCGTGGCCGGCACGGGCGACATCTCCGGCAATGCCGGCGACATCGCCGCCGCCGAAGATGCCCGCGGCCTGTTCGGCCTGAAGATTTCCGGCAAGCTCAGCGGCACCGCCGGCAACTTCTCCGACGTGTCGATCGAGGTGCGCGGCGCCGTGGGCCAGACCCGGACGGTGGTGATCACCGAGGGCGACGAATCCCGGTCCATCACCTTCTTCGACAACAGCCAGGCCACCAGCAACCAGCTGACCGTGGCCGGCAAGTCTGGCACGAAGCAGGCTTCGCAGGTCAACATCACCGGCAACATCGACGAAGGCGACACCTTCAACGTCACCGTCAACGGCCGGTCGTTCAGCTACACCGCTTCGGCGGGCGACGTG
Source organism: Azospirillum sp. B4 (assembly GCF_000333275.1). GTDB lineage: Bacteria > Pseudomonadota > Alphaproteobacteria > Azospirillales > Azospirillaceae > Nitrospirillum. The sequence goes on from NZ_BACU01000528.1 coordinate 27,237, forward strand.
GCCAATCCGTCGCCGACCACCCGCCAGGCGAACATCGCCGCGCACCTGCAAAGCATCGTGAGCGCTGGCCTGGCGGCCTCCGGCTTCACCGTCGGCACCGCCGGCACAGGCAACAACTTCACCATCACGGCCAGCGGCTTCTACGGCACCTCCAACAGCTTCACCCTGGGCACCTCGGCCACCAACGCCCTGACCAAGGACATCTCCGTGTCCTTCACCTCGGGCTCGGTCGTGTCCTTCACCGTCGATCGCACCACGCTGGAAGCCCTGGGTACGACGGGCAACGGCACCTCGACCATCGAGAAGGACGTGGACGTCTCGATCACGGCCACCGACCTGAACGGCGTGTCCATCACCCGGTCGGGCACCAATGACCGGGGCAGCGCCAAGCTGGCGGACGGCGAGAACGCCATGTCCTTCAGCACCGGCACGGTGCGCATCAACGTCGACGCGACCAAGATCATGCAGGCGGCCTCGGCCAGCGGCTTCGCCAACATGACGACGACGCAGCAGACGCCGGCCAACACCCAGAACGATCTGTCGGTGCAGTTCAACGAGACCAACACCAACTCGCTGACGGTGAAGTCCACCAACGTCACCACCGACGGCCAGGGCCTGCGCCTCGACTATGCCCAGAACAACTTCCTGGATCGGTCGGACATCGACGCGGCGGTGGCCCAGCTGACCTACGCGACGAACCAGCTGCGGTCCGCCGGCCAGACGCTCAGCACCAACCTGAACGTCATACAGACCCGGTCCGACTTCACCGACTCGTTCAACAACGTCCTGACGGACGGTGCGGACAGCCTGGTGCAGGTCGACCAGAACCAGGCCGGTGCCGAGTTGCTGACCCTGCAGACGCGCCAGTCGCTGGGTGTCACCACCCTGTCGCTGGCCAACCAGAGCCAGCAAGCCATCCTGAAGCTGTTCTAATCGGTGACGGTAGGGGTGGGGCTGGTGGCGGGCACGCCACAGGGCCTCCCCCCACCGGCCCCATACGGACACGGACGGAAAAGAAAAACGGGCGGTCCCCAGTGGGCCGCCCGTTTTTCTTTTCCGGTCTCCGCCTGTACGGGCTTTTTCCGATTCCGGCCCTCACGGGCCGGCGATCACGCCTCGCCCAGGACGACTAGGCGCGCCGGCTTGCGGAAGTTCATGGTGATCATCAGCGTGGCCCGCCCCTTGATGACGTACAGGGCCTTGTCGGCCACCACCGGCAGGGGGACGTTGCGGGACATGCAGTACCCCACCAGTGACGCCTGCAATTCCTGCTCGGGCACGGCCAGCTCGCTGACCTGGCCGTTCAGCGTGGTGGACAGGCGGGCGCTGACCCCGCGGTTGAGGGTGTAATCCAGGCCGGTGACCTCGCCCTCGGGGAAGACCTCGTTCAGCTTGCGCCGCCGCTCCATGATGGCGGACACCACCTCGCGGTCGGTGAAGACGATGCAGCGTAGTTCCTTCATGCGGGGCGCGTTCCGGCAGGCCTGGGCGGGGAACTCTACGCCAGGTGTCCGCACCCCCGCCAGTTGCAAATGCCGCACGCTGTCCCGGTCGCCGGGCGCGGATGGATAGGGGGCACATCGGCCGCATAGGGCCGGCTGCGGCAAATTGGCTGAAAATTGCGGTTCCGCGACTTTTTTTATTCAGGCGCCCGCCGGGTTTCGACGGACGCGCCGTGTAATACGGTCCGTATGGGCCGCATTCCCGGTCCCGCCCCACCCTCACCGCAACCCCCAAGCCCGTCCCTCTTATCCGCCGGTGCCGCCGGCTGCGCCCATCGCCCGCCGGCCAAAAGCCCCTTACTCGTCTGAACAGGCAGGATTCCTCAGCAAATGAAGCGCCTTCTCGCGCCGGTGGCCGCAGCGCCCCTGTGCCTCGCCGCCCTGACCGATCTTCATGCGGCGACGACGATCTCCGGAACCCAGTCCACGGCGGTGTCAACCTCCTCGTCCGGCGACCTCACCATCACCGGCACGGTCAGTCCGTCCAGCGGCACGGCGGTGACGCTGGACAGCAGCAACACCATCACCAGTTCCGGCACCATTTCCATCACCGGCAACGATGACACCACCGGTATCCTGGTGAAGGGCGGCAACACCGGCAGTGTCGGCATGAGCGGCACCCTTACCCTGACCGACAGCAGCGTCAGCTCGACCATCCCCCTGACCTCGGCGGAGCGGCGCTACGGCATCTGGGTGGCCGGCACGGGCGTGTTCACGGGTGACATCTCCACCTCGGGCACCTTGACCGTGCGCGGCAACGACAGCGCCGGCATCCTGGTGGCGACCGAGATGGACGGCAGCCTGACGATGAGCGGCACGCTGTCGGTCACGGGCAACAATTCCTACGGCATCCACACCACGGCGCTCACAGCCGGCACCATCCTGATTTCCGGCAGCGTCAGCGTGCTGGGCACGGGTTCGGTGGGTGTGGCCGTCGACGGCGTCACGGAAGGCGTGGTGGATGTCACGGGCACCATCACCTCCACCGGTTATCTGTCGACGACGCGGCCCACCACGACGTCCGGCCTGGCGGCGCTGACCGCCAATGACGAGTTGCAGGGGGGCGCCGCCCTGCGCATTTCCGCGACCGTGACCGGCGGCCTGAACGTGGAATCGACGGCCACCGTCAGCTCCTACGGGTCGGCGCCTGCCATCCTCGTCGGCTCCGCCACCGACGGCATTGAACTGGGGCCCTATCCGGACAATACCCGTGGTCTCGTCCTGGCCGGCTCCATCATCGCCAGCGGCGTCTATGACGGGTTCAGCACCACCGCCCTGCAGGTTGGCGGCCTGGGCGGCACCGTTCTGGTCGACGGCGGCCTCAGCCTGTCGGGGACGATGACCAGCCTGGCTTACAAGGCGGACGCCACCGGCATCCTGATCGGCTCGGGCGCCACCGTCACCGATATCGCCATTTCAGGTTCGCTCAGCTCGACGGTGGTTTCGCAGTCCTCCACGGCCACCGCCATCTCCATCGCCAGTGGCGCCACCGTCAACAGCATCAATGTCGTCGGCACGGTCGCGGCCTATGCGTCCGGCTACGCCGGGTCCACCACGGCGGTGGCCAGCAACGCCGTCGCCATCAAGGACGCCAGCGGCACGGTCAGCCTGATCAACAACAGCGGCATCATCCTGGCGAAGGTGTCGGAGTCCACCAGCAACACCGGCATCACCGGCACGGCCACCGCCATCGACCTGACGGCCAACACCTCGGGCGTCACCATCAACAACAGCGGCACCATCACCGGCGACGTGCTGCTGGGCTCGGGCGATGACACCCTCAACCTGACCGCCGGCACCGTCACCGGCGCGCTGTCCTTTGGCAGCGGCAGCGACACCCTGGCCATTAGCGGCGGCGCCATCTACACCGGCGCGCTGACCAGTGACGGCACTCTTGCCGTCAGCGTGGCCAACGGCAAGCTGCGCGACACAAGCACCAGCACCATCAACATGCGGTCGCTGACCCTGGGCTCCAGCGGCGAGATCGACTTCACCGCCGATCCCGCCAACAACACCAACACCCTGTTCAACGTGTCGGGCACCGCCTCGCTGGCGTCGGGCAGCAAGATCGGCCTGATCTTCAAGAGCAAGGTGACCGACACCACCACCTTCACCGTGATCAAGGCAAGCAGCCTGAGCGTGGGCACCACCGACCAGACGCTGCTGGGCGACGTGTCCTACTGGTACAAGGCCAGCATCGCGGCCGATGCCACCGCCGGCACCGTGTCGGTGAACGTGGCCCGCCGCTCCGCCGCCGAGGCCGGCATCACCGTGGGCGCCAGCGCCTTCAACGCCGTCTATGACGCCTTCGACAAGGATACCCAGGTCGGCCAGGCGTTCTTCAACGCCACCAGCGCCAGCACCTTCGGCAGCCTCTATGAAAAGATGCTGCCGGATTATAACGGCGGCCCGTTCCAGTTGCTGAACCGGGGCATGATGGCCCTGGCCCGCACCCAGGCCGACCCCACCGTGGCCATGAGGGATGAAAAGCGTGGCGCCTGGGTGCAGGAACTGGGCTTCGCCGTGTCGCAAAACCGCGACCAGGGACCGGGTTACAATGGCAACGGCGTGGCCCTGATGGGCGGCTATGAGAAGTCGGTGGAGAATGTCGGCATCGTCGGCCTGTCTTCCGCCTACATGATCACCGCCATCAATGACCCTGACGCCTCCTCCGGCAACCAGGTGAAGGGCCAGGTCTTCACCGGCGGCGCCTATTGGCGCGACCGGCTGGGCGGGCTGATGGCCAACGCCAGCCTGAATGCCGGCTACATCCGCTTCTCCAGCAAGCGCGTCTTCACCGGCACCGATGACGACAGCAACGCCTTCGAGCGCGACGCCGACGCCCATTGGACCGGCTATATGGGCGATGCCCATTTCGGCCTGGGCTACGAACAGTCCTTGGGCTTCATGTTCGTCCGGCCCAACGCCTCGCTGGACTATTTCATGCTGTATGACGGTGCCCATCAGGAAAGCAACGGCGGCAGCGCCTTCAACCTGAACATCGCCGAGCGCACGGGCCAGCAGGGCAACGCCGAGGCCAGCATGACCTTCGGCACCCAGTTGGGCGGCGACTTCCAATGGAAGCCGGCCCTCACCGTGGGTTGGAAGCAGGTGTTCGGCGACGGCGCCGGCGACACCACGGCCAATTTCGCCGGTGGTTCCAGCTTCACACTGGTGCCGCAGTCCATGGTTGGCGGTGGCCCCATCGCCCGCGTCACGGTACAGGGCGGCAACCGCTACTCCGACATCGCCCTGGAACTGGGCGGCGAAAGCCGCCACGGCTATGTCGGCTACGATGCCCGCTTCGTCAGCAAGTTCCGCTTCTGATCCTGCGGCGGCCCAATGGGAAGGCGGCCCCTGTGCCGGGGCCGCCTTTTTCATGACCGGCGCTTGAGGGCGCGTTCCGCCCTAACTCACTGGCGCGCCCAGGAAGCGCTGGTGCAGCGTGTCCCAGGAGCGATGACCCAGCTCGGCCAACTCCCGCAGCAGGGCTGGCGTATCCACCACGGCAGCTGCCCCCGGCGCCAGCCCGTCGGACAGGCGGCGGGCCAGGCGGGCCAATTGGACCAGGCCGCAACTGTCGGCCATGACCGCCAGGTCGCGCGTCGCCTCGCGCAGGGCATCGGGCGCGCCGGCGCCGGCCAGTTCCAGGACGGTATCCAGACGCCCCCGGCCGCGGCTGACGATGCCGTCGACCAGGGCGCGGAAATCCGCCGGGGGCACCGTACGCTCCAGCCGGGCCAGCACCTTGGGTTCCAGCAACAGGGCCACCCCGTCCGGCTCATCCGCCGCCTGGGGGGCCCGCGCCGCCAGCCATCGCGCCACCGTTTCCAGAAGGCGATCAGCCTTGAAGGGCTTGGATACGTAGTCGTCCATGCCGGCGGCCAGGTAATCCTCCCGCACGCCGGTCATGGCGTTGGCGGTCATCGCGATGATGGGCATGGGCGGCGTGCGGTTGTCCACGGCCCGGATGCGACGGGTGGCCTCGATGCCGTCCATGACCGGCATCTGGATGTCCATCAGCACCAGGTCGAAGCGGGTCTGCAGGCAGGCGCGCACGGCCTGGGCGCCGTCCTCGGCGATCTGCACCTGGTAGCCGGCCTTTTCCAGCAGGACGGAAGCGATGGTCTGGTTGGTGATGTTGTCCTCCACCACCAGGATGCGGCCCTTGGTCGCCAGGGTCACGGGGGTCTGGGTCAGAGGGGTCTGGGTCACGGGGGTCTGGGCTTCGATGCGCAGGCCGCAGGCCTTGGCCAGGGCCTCCAGCAGCTGGGGCCGGCGGATGGGTTTGGGCACCACGGCATCGAACAGGCTTTCGCGTGATCCCAGGGGGCCTTCCAGCGAGCTGGCCATCAGCAGACGCACGCCGGCCAGGCGCGGCTCCGACCGGATCCAGGCGGCCAGGGCCGGCCCGTCCAGCCCGGGCATGTGGTGGTCGATCAGGATGACGTCGGGCAGGGGGCAGCCCGCGTCGTCCTGGTCCATCGCCGTCATGGCCTGGGTCAAGTGGTTGCGCGCCTGGGGGCCGCCCGACGCCTCGTCCACCGTCATGCCGCAGGTGGCCAGGTGATGGACCAGGATCAGGCGGTTGACGGGCGTGTCGTCCACCACCAGGGCGCGGCGGCCACGCAGATGGTCGCCCAGCGGCCGCACTGCGAGCGCGGGCGCCACCGCCCGCTCCAGCGGCACCTCGAACCAGAAGGTGGCACCCTCGCCGGGCGTGCTCTCCACCCCGATGCCGCCGCCCATCAGTTCCACCAGCTGGCGACTGATGGCCAGGCCCAGGCCGGTGCCGCCGAAGCGCCGGGTGATGGAGGAATCGGCCTGTTCGAACATCTGGAACAGCTTGCCGGCCTTGGCGGTGTCGATGCCGATGCCGGTGTCCTGCACGGTGACGCGCAGGCGGCGGGTCTGTTCCGGCAGGGCGGGACCATCGCCCAGAAGCGTGATGTCCACCGACACCGTCCCCTTGGCCGTGAACTTGATGGCGTTGCCCACCAGGTTCAACAGCACCTGGCGCAGGCGGGTGGGATCGCCCCACCACATGCCGATGGCGGCGTCGTGCACGAGCGCCCCGATCTCCAGCCCCTTGTCGCGGGCCTTGGGGCCCAGGATGGCCAGCACGCCGTCCACCAGCTCATCCAGGTTGAACTGGACGCGTTCCAGCGTGACCTTGCCCGCCTCCAGCTTGGAGATGTCAAGGATGTCGTTGATGACGCCCAGCAGGGCGTCGGCGTTGTCGCGGATGATTTCGGCATAGCCGCGCTGCTGGGTGGTCAGCGGCGTGTCCAGCAGGATCTGCGCCATGCCGGTGACGCCGTTCATGGGGGTGCGGATCTCATGGCTCATGTTGGCCAGGAAATCGGACTTGGTGGCATTGGCCCGTTCCGCCACCTGGCGGGCCTCTTCCGCCGTGCGGCGGGCGCGGTCCAGGTCGTCGGTCAGGGTCAGCAGCCGTTCCCGCTGGGTGTTCAGCTGACCGTTCATCAGGTGGACCCGGCGGTACAGGCTGACCATCTCCCCCAGCAGCATCATCAGGACGACGCTGGAGGCGATGGCGCCGTCGGCGCGCGCCAGGAACCAGCCCAGGGTGAAGCGGGCCAGGCCCAGGCCGTTCAGCAGCGTGTCCAGCGCCAGCGCCACGGTGGAGATCAGCAGGCCCAGGTCGCCCACCGTCCGCACCCGGGTGACGGTGGCCAGGATGGCGGGGGTGCAGAAGTTCAGCAGCAGCATGACCAGGTAGACGGCCTTGACCACCATGCTGTTGTTGTAGGTGTTGACCAAGGTGACGCGTGGCAGCCAGCGGTCCATGGCGTACAGCACCGCGACCATGGTCAGACCCGCCGCCACCACGGCCCCCAGGCTGGTGACCAGCGCCAGCGGCCTGCGCGCGTCGGCCGCGACCGCCGGCGGGGCCGTGCGCTGGAAATGGGCGAAGCCCAGCACGGCGAGGGGGAAGACCGTATGCCAGGCCACATACAGCCACAGGGCGGATTGCGACAGCGCGCCGTCGGGATCCAACGGTGCGAAAGCCCCGGGCAGGGCCGCCACCTGCAGCACGGACATGATGCCGGAATAGGCGTAGCCGCCGATCAGCCACAGCAGGGCGCGCTGGCCCGACAGCAGGAACTGGCTGGCGATGAGGAAGGAGGTCAGCAGATCGGTGATCAGGATGATGACGCCATAGGCCGGCAACAACCCCGGCACGTTGCCCACCGGCGTCTTGGCCCCCACGGCCCCCACCAGGAACAGGGCCAGCATCGCCAATCCGACCAGGAAGGCCGCCGCGTGCTGCGATGGCTTGGTGGGCACCATGAACAGGGTGGTGGGCTGCGCCAACCCCCGGAGCCGGGGGGATGCAAGTCCCCGTCCGCCACCAGCCCCCCGATCAGCGCCAGTCATACGAGATTTCCCCCGCTGAACCCGCCGGTTCCACCCAAAAACCGGACAGGCCAGCTTACCGCCAAAATGGTCGGCGCCCAAATGGCCACCATCAATTGGGACAATACTGGAAACGGAAGTGGATTGCTGGCCTTTTAGCTAAGTTGCGTCGTGTTCGTGGCCATGCGCGGGATACAAGTCCAGGGGATCGGTGACCACATCGGCGATGATGCTCAGCCCTTCCGGCGTCGCCGCGCGGTAAAAGCAGGACCGGCGGCCGGTGTGGCAGGCCACGCCCACCTGGTCGACCAGCAGCAGCAGCGTGTCGCCGTCGCAGTCCACCCGCAGTTCCCGCAAATGCTGGACCTGGCCCGAGGTGTCGCCCTTGCGCCAGAACGCCTGGCGGGATCGCGACCAATAGCAGACCCGTCCGGTGGACAGGCTTTCCGCCACGGACTGGGCGTTCATCCACGCCATCATCAGCACCTCGCCAGTATCGAACTGCTGGGCGATGGCCGGCACCAGGCCGTTGGCGTCGAAGCGGATGGCGGCCACGGTGGCCGCGACCGCGTCCTCGGGCAGGGGATAGGGAATGGCGGTCATGCGGTGGCCCCGTTCATGCGGGCGAAGCCCTTTTCCAGATCGCGGATCAGGTCGTCGGCATCTTCCAGCCCGGCATGCAGGCGTATCAGGGTGCCGGTGCCCGTCCAGGGCGTGGCCGTGCGGATTTTGCGCGGGTCGGTGGGCAGGATCAGGGATTCGAAACCGCCCCAGCTGAAGCCCATGCCGAACTGTTCCATGCCATCGACCAGCGCGGCCACGGCGGCGCGCGGCTGCTTCTTCAGTTCCACCGTGAACAGGCCGCTGGACCCGGTGAAGTCACGCTTCCACGTTTCATGGCCGGGGCAGTCGGGGAAGGCCGGGTGCAGCACGCGCTGCACCTCCGCCCGACCCTTCAGCCAGCGGCCGATGGCCAGCGCCGTCTCCTGGTGGCGGGCCATGCGGGCGGACAGGGTGCGCAGGCCCCGCAGGGCGAGGTAGAGGTCGTCACCCCCGACGTTCTGGCCCAGCTGCAGCGCCGTGTTCTTCACCCGCTGCCATCCCTCCCGCGTGCCGACGATGACGCCCACGGTGGCGTCGGCATGGCCCACGAAGTACTTGGTCGCGGCGTGGATGACGACGTCGGCACCCAGGTCCAACGGCTTGCTGCAGATCCCGGCCGACCAGGTGCTGTCCACCAGCACGGCCACGCCGCGGTTGCGGGCGGCGCGGGATATGGCCGGGATGTCCTGCACCTCGAAGGTCAATGACCCCGGGGATTCCAGCAGGATGGCCGTGGTCTCGGGGCGCAGCTTGTGGGCGATGTCGGCGCCGATCAGCGGGTCGACATACTCCACGGCCACGCCCAGGCGGGCCAGCACCCTGTCGCAGAAATCGCGCGACGGGCCATAGACGGTGTCGGCCACCAGCAGGTGGCTGCCGGCCTCGGCATAGGCCAGCAGCGCCGTGGTGACCGCGGCCAGGCCGGAACTGGCAACCACCGCCCGGTGCCCGCCCTCCAGCGCCGCCACCGCGTCCTCGAACGCCAGGCTGGAGGGGGTGGATCGGCGGCCATAGCGCGGCGCCCGGTGCTCAGGGTCATGCCCTTCCAACTCATCCAGGCAGGAGAACAGGATGGTGGAGGCGCGGTAGGGCGGCACGTTGACCACGCCGTAATTGTCCTGCGGGTTGCGGCCGGCATGGACCAGCAGGGTGGCGGGGCTTGTCGTGTCGCCAGCGCTTTTTGTGTCGTCAGACATGGACTTCAGGATCGAAACGGAAAGGAGCCGCCATCTTGGCACCGGTACCGGCCCCAGGGAAGCGGCCCCGCCGCCGCCCGCCGTCATGCCTCCGTTGCGCCCGCTGGCCGTTGCGCCCGCTGGCGTCTTCCCATCACCCCCGCTCTTGGCCGCTCCGGGCGCAGATGAAGTTTTCCGCCTTGTCGGTTGAGCCCTTGCCGGTCCAGCGGGCGACGCTGGGGTAGGGGCACAGGGGACGCGTCCGCAGCACGGGCGAGGCCGTGTCCCGGTCATCGGCATACTTGGTCGCCACCAGCCGGTCGGGCGCCTTGCCCCGTTCCACCCAGGCGCGGAGCGCCGTGACGGCGTCGAAGCGGTTGGGGCCGGGGCCGCCGAAGCAATGTCCCATGCCCGGCGCCATGAACAGGCGGAAATAGCCGCCCAGCCGGTGCCGGGCCTGGGCCGGATCCGTGGTGCCCGCCACGGCGTGGTAATACGCGATGGGGTAGGTCTGGGCGTTGAACTGGTCGGCCCAGCCTTGGCTCAGGATCAGCTTGCCGCCGCGGGCCTGGAAGGCGGTCAGGTCCGGCGTCACCGAGGTGATGATGGCGCCGACCTTGCCGTCGGTCAGCGTCACGTCGCGGTCGAAGTCGAAGTCCTGCCAGCGCCAGGCCAGGTCGTCATAGACCATGTTCTGGAACAGGGGGATGACGTAGGCCTCCAGCAGCTTGCCCTGCTGCAGGTCCCAGCCCCATTCGCTGCCCCGCGCCAGCCCGGGATAGATCGCCTCGCCCGTGTGCGGGTTGCGTGGACCGGCATAGAGCGCGCGCGCCGCCGCCACTTGGGGCGCCGTTAGGCAGGTGGCGGCATCCGCCCCGGGGGCGCATTGCAAGGGGGCGGGGTCGAAATGGCAGGTTTGGGGATCCTCGATCACCCCGTCCTTGACGCCATCGTCGGCGTCGCAGGCGTTCAACACCGCCTGGTGCAGCAAGGTCAGTTTCTCCGGGGGCAGGGTGCTGGCGGAATCCAGCAGCGTGGCCCGCGAACTCCACAGGAAGCTCATCATCAGGTGGGTGTAATTCATGCCCGGCGCCCCGGCGTGGATGCCGTCATAGTCGCCCGGGAAATACTCCGCCTCCGCCATGGCCTGGGCGCCGCCGGTGGAACAGCCCTCGAAATAGGCGTGGGAGGCGGCGGTGCCGTAGCGGGCGCGGATGATGGCCTTGGCCGCCACCGTCATGCGGTGGATGGAGCTGTGGCCCCAGTTGTCCAGCTGAACCGGGTCATGCATCCAGTCCAGCCGGGTGCCGGGCTTGCCCTCCGCCGGGCCGTGGCCGGTGTCGGTGCCGGCCACGGCATAGCCAGCCTTCAGCGCAGGACCCATGGTGTAGTAGCTGACGGCGCCGGCGAAGCCACCATTGCCCACGCCCTGCAGGCGGCCGTTCCATCCCGCCTGGGGCAGCCACATCTCCACCTTCACATTGGTTTCCGCCATCGCGACGACGCGGCAGAAGGCGGGCAGGTCGGGAAAGGTGATGGCGCCGTCCGGCGCCTTGTAGGGCCCCGCGGGCACTACCTCCGCCGACAGGATATGCGCTTCCGGCAGGGTTTGCCCGGCCAGGGCGCCGCAATCGGCCGCCCACGCCCCCGGTGCCGCCACCGCCCATGCCATCAGCGTGCCGGCGGCCGCCCCCGCCCAGGTCTTCGCACCCATCGCCCTCTCCCCATGAGCCGCTTTATCTGTCCACCGGGAATGCCATGGCGGCGGGCATGACGGAATTAGATTAACTTTATGCGATTGATAGATTTTGATTATCACCGGCGGACCCACAACGGGCGGCCGGGGAATTCATTAAACTTTCCTATCATAAATATAGAACAAATCTATTTCCCTTATCGTCCTGTCCTCCCTCACCCTGGAGACCGAACGGTGCCGACGGGGCGTCCAAAACCATGGGGCCACTGCTGTGGGGCCAAAGGCTGTGGGGATCCCCGGGCGGTGCCCGGCTGGACGGACCGTTGGGGGGAAGGGGGATCAGGCATGCTCGCGGCACTGGGCTTCGGCACGGTCATCGTCCTTTTCCTGGCCATACTTAGCAACCGGCTCTCACCCTTGGTGGCCCTGATCGCGGTACCGGTGGCCGCCGCGCTGCTGGGCGGCTTCGGCCTGGGCACCAGCCGCTTCATCCTGGACGGCATCAAGGCCATCGCCCCGGTGGCCGGCATGTTCGTCTTCGCCATCCTCTATTTTGGCGTGGTCACCGACGCCGGCCTGCTGGATCCCATCATCGGCCGCATCCTGCGCTTGGTCGGTCAGCGGCCCTGGCGCATCACCGTCGGCGCCGCCTTCCTGGCCCTGCTGATCCATCTGGATGGGTCGGGGGCGGTCACCTTCCTGGTGACCATTCCCGCCATGCTGCCCCTGTTCGACCGGCTGGGCATGGACCGGCGGGTCCTGGCCTGTGTCACCTCCCTGGCGGCGGGTGTCAACTTCCTGCCCTGGACCGGCCCCATGATCCGCGCGGCGGCGGCCCTGCACCTGCCGGTGTCCGATATCTTCCGGCCGCTGGTGCCAGTGCAGGCGGCGGGCCTGGCCTTCGTCTTCGCCACCGCCTGGTGGCTGGGCCGGCGGGAGGAGCGGCGCCTGGCCCGGACCGGCATCGGCGCGGCATCCGGCGCCACGATCCTGACCGACCGCCCCCTGAGCGAGGAGGAGCGGGCCTTGCGCCGTCCGCGTCTGTTCTGGGTGAACCTGGTCCTGACCATCACCGTCATGACGGTGATGGTGGCGGGTTGGGTGGATCCGGTGGTCATGTTCATGCTGGGCACGGCGGCGGCCCTGGTGCTGAACTATCCCGACGTGGCGGAACAGCGCCGGCGGGTGGACGCCCATGCCAAGGCGGCCTTGATGATGGCCGGCATCCTGTTGGCGGCGGGCGCCTTCACCGGCATCATGCAGGGCAGCGGCATGCTGAAGGCCATGGCCGCCGCCGCGGTGGCGGTGATGCCCCAGGGCATGGCGGGCCACCTGCCCGTCATCCTGGGCGTGCTGTCCATGCCGCTCAGCCTGCTGTTCGATCCCGACTCCTTCTATTTCGGGGTCCTGCCGGTCATCGCCTCGGTCCATGGCGGCCTGGGCGGCCAGCCGGTGCACATCGCCCAGGCCGCCGTTCTGGGCCAGATGACGACCGGCTTCCCGGTTAGTCCGCTGACGCCCGCCACCTTCCTGGTGATCGGGTTGACCGGCATCGGCCTGGGTGAGCATCAGAAATTCAGCATCCCCTATCTGTTCGGCGCCACGCTGATGATGACGGCGGTGGCCGTCGTCATCGGCGTGCTGCCTCTATAGGGCCCGTGATCAGGAGGCATCCGCGTTGAAGCGCGTCAGACTAGGCACCGGCGCCGGCTATTCCGGCGACCGTATCGAGCCGGCGGTGGAACTGGCCGAGGCGGGGGACATCCGCTATCTCGTCTTCGAATGCCTTGCGGAACGGACCATCGCCCTGGCCCAGCAGGCCAAGCGCCGCGACCCCGCCGCCGGCTTCGACCCCCTGCTGGCCGACCGCATGGCGGCGGTGCTGCCCGCCTGCCGACGCAACGGCATCACCATCATCACCAACATGGGGGCCGCCAATCCCCATGCCGCCGGCGCCGCCGTGGCGGCCGTGGCCAGGTCCCTGGGGTTGGGGCCGCTGCGCATCGCCATCGTCACTGGCGACGACGTGGCGGAAATCATCCGCGCCCGCCAGGATTTGATTATCGAGGAGACGGGCGCCCCCGTCGCCAGCCTGGGCGATAGCCTGGTGTCGGCCAACGCCTATCTGGGGGCCGAGCCCATCGTGCGGGCGCTGAAGGGGGGGGCCGACGTGGTCATCACCGGCCGGGTGGCGGATCCGTCGCTGTTCCTGGCGCCCCTGGTCCATGAATTCGGTTGGGCGGCCGACGACTGGGCGCTGATGGGCAAAGGCACGCTGGTCGGTCATCTCATGGAATGCGCGGGCCAGGTCAGCGGCGGCTATTTCGCCGACCCGGGCTACAAGGATGTGCCCAATCTGGCGCGGCTGGGTTTTCCCATCGCCGAGGTCGCGGCCGATGGCGCGGCCCTCATCACCAAGGTGGCGGGCAGCGGCGGCCTGATCACCGGCGCCACCTGCCGGGAACAGCTGCTGTATGAGGTGCACGATCCCGCGCGGTACCTGACGCCGGACGTGGCGGCCGATTTCAGCGGCGTGACGATCACCGAGGCGGGCCCCGACCAGGTGCGGGTGGATGGCGGCGGCGGCGGCGCGCGGCCAGGCAGCCTCAAGGTTTCGCTGGGGTATGGCGACGGTTACATCGGCGAGGGCCAGATCTCCTACGCCGGCCCCGGGGCCCTGGCGCGCGCGCGGCTGGCCCGCGACATCGTGGCGGAACGGCTGCGCATCATCGGCCTCCCGTTGCGCGAGGCGCGGTTTGACCTCATCGGCGTGGACGCCATCCATGGGCCGGAGTTGTCGGCGGCGGCGGCGGAACCGTATGAGGTCCGCCTGCGCGTCGCCGGCCGCACCCATGCCCGAAAGGACGCCGAGCGCATCGGCAACGAGGTGGAGGGCCTGTACACCAACGGCCCGGCCGGCGGCGGCGGCGCCACCAAGACAGCCAAGGAGGTCATCGCCGTGCAGTCAACCCTGATCCCCCGCGATCTGGTCAGTCCGCAGGTGCACATGATGGAGGTTCGGCCGTGAAGCTGCGCGATCTCGCCCATTCCCGCACGGGGGACAAGGGCAACACCTCCAACATCTCCGTCATCGCCTACCGGCTGGAGGACTACGCCCGGCTGGAGGCGGCGGTGACGGTGGAGCGGGTGCGCCGGCACCTGGGGGCGCTGGTCCAGGGAGAGGTGGTACGCTACGCCTTGCCGGGGCTGGGGGCGCTGAACTTCGTCCTGACCCGCACGCTGGGCGGCGGTGTCACCCGGTCACTGGCCCTGGACGCCCACGGCAAGTGCCTCAGCTCCGCCATCCTGGATCTGGAGATCGAGGCATCCGCCTGAGGTCGCCGGGCAGGCCGTGGCGGCGGCCAGCAGCGCCTTGGTGAATTCCTCAACCGCCGGCAGCAGTGAGCTTCCCCGGCGCTTGATGATGACAATGCGGCGGACAAAGCCGGCATCGTCGATCGGCCGCGTGGCGATGTCGGCGAAGCCCCGGATCTCGATGGCCGACGCCGGCAGGATGGCCAGGCCCAGGCCGGCGCGCACCATGCTGACTGCCGTGGACATATAGGTCGCCTCGCACGCCGGGGTGGCGATGGAGCCGGCCGCGGCGAACGCCTCGTCCACCAGGCGGCGGACGCTGGTGTCCTTGTCCATCAGCACCAGTGGGAAGTGCGAAATGACCGGTACCGAGGCGAGCGGCAGGTCGCCGACCGCATGGCCCTGGGGATAGACCAGCACCAGGCGGTCCTCGCACACGTCGATGGTATCCAGGTCCGGTTCGTCCACGCCGCCCACACCGATGCCGAAGTCCACCTCGTCATTGCGCACCATGGCCAGCACGCGCTTGCCCACCGCGTCCTTCAGCACGAAGGAGACGCGCGGGTTGCGGGCGCGGAAGTCCGCGATCAGCGCGGGCAGGGGGCCGGCGGCGAAACTGGGCAGAACCGCGACGCGGATGGTGCCGCGCGGCTCTTCCGAGAATTCCCGGATATCTGCCATGGCGCCGTCGAAATCCTTCATCAGGCGCTGGAACACCGGCAGCAGTTCCTGGCCCACACGGGTCAACTGCACCGACCGGGTGTTGCGATCGAACAGACGCAGGCCGACCTGGTCCTCCAACTGGCGGATGCGGATGGTCAGCGCCGGCTGGGAAATGTTCAGCGCGGCCGCGGCCCGGGTGAAGCCGCCCAGCCCGACCACCGCCAGGAAGGCGCGGATCTGTCGAAGATTGACGTCCATATAAATTTCTTATCACGGCACTGCCATTCATCACAATTGCTGGCCCGCATGGCGGAGCAGTTTTATGATGGTCGCACTTATAAGAATAAATTATTAATGCATGCAAAAAACAAATTTTACAAATCTAACGTCGCTAACAATACTCCTCATGAATAGAGAAGGCGATGCCGTCGTGGGACGGCGTAAAATGCCAGTCGGGGAGGGAAATAATGAAAACAGGAAGAATAGCCGTGCCTGGCTTGCGGACCCGTTTGCGGGCGACCGCTTCGCTGGCTGCCTTGATTTCTTTATGCGTTGGCATTGGTTCGGCTGGTGCCCAGCAGAAAGACGCGGATCAGGAAGACGGTAGCCTTGCCGAGATTGTCGTGACTGGCACCTACCTCAAGGTGAAAAGCCAGGCCGATATTCCCGATCCCACCCAGACCCTGGACCGTGACGCCATCAGCCGCTCGGGCATCAGCAACCTCAGCCAGTTGACCAACTTGACGCCGGCCAATATCGGCAGCATGGGCGGCGCGCAGGATCTGTCCAAAGGGGGCCCGGAGAACCACGGCTCCCGCTCCGCGAACCTGCGCGGCCTGGGGCCGTCCTCCACCCTGGTGCTGTTGAACGGCCGCCGGACGGCGGCCACCGATACCGACAGCAACCTCAACCCCTACGTCAACCTGAACACCCTGGTGCCGCTGATCGAAATCCAGCGGGTGGAAACGGTGCTGGACGGCGCCTCGGCGCTGTACGGGTCCGACGCCATCGCCGGCGTCATGAACTTCATCACCGATGACAAGTTCAACGGCGTGGCCGCGGGCGGCCAGTACACCTTCATCGACGGGGCGCCGAAGTATCTGGCCGAGGGCATGTACGGTGGTGGCAACGACCGTTTCCATGTCGTCGGGTCGTTCAGCTATGAACACCAGAAGAACCTGCAGAATTCCCAGCGCCGGGTGACCAACTTCTACAGCCCGTCCGGCACGTCCCAGCCGGGCAACTACATCCTGTCATCGGCGCCGCACACGGCCAGCGGTGGCGACGTCATCATCGACAACGGCGTGAACGGCGCCATCAACTATACCCAGTTGTACAACAACACCGTGGCCGCCCGCGTGGCCGCCGGGGCCAGCCCCACGGCGACGGCCACCAGGAACGTGCAGGTGGCGGACCCCAGTTGCGACGTGCCCGGCACCGGCGGCGTGTTCGTCGGTAGCAGCTTCCCCCTGGGCGCCTGCCAGTTCAGCTATCAGGCCATGAACCCGATCCAGCCGGCCTACAAGCAGGTGCTGTCGCATCTGTCGGGCACCTATGACCTGACCGACACGCAGCAGATCTTCTTCGAAGGCCGCTATTACTTCCAGGACTCCGACCGTTACGGCGTGGCCAGCACGCCCATCACCCGGGGCAGCATCGTCGTGCCGGCCAGCAACCCGGGCAATCCCTTCGGTGTGCCCGTCACCTTCTTGGGCCGCGTCCTGGGCGTGAACGGCCCCTATGATGACGACAAGACCAACCTGACCGGCACGCACCTGGTGCTGGGCGCCAAAGGCAAGCTGTGGAGCGACTGGGAATACTCCCTCGACGGTGTCTACTCCCGCGAGCAGCAGGTCTATGACGTCAAGGAAACCGACCTGGTGTCCCTGCAATACGCCGTCAATGGCTACGGCGGCGCCGGTTGCCCGGTGTCCTTCAACGGCACCGCCAGCTTTGCCCCTGGCACCAACGGCTGTTCCTATTTCAGCCCCTTTGGCAAAGACCAGAAGATCAACAGCCAGGCG
Source organism: Azospirillum sp. B4 (assembly GCF_000333275.1). Taxonomy (GTDB): domain Bacteria; phylum Pseudomonadota; class Alphaproteobacteria; order Azospirillales; family Azospirillaceae; genus Nitrospirillum. The sequence goes on from NZ_BACU01000528.1 coordinate 44,596, forward strand.
GTCGTCGACCAGTTCTTCACCTACACCACGTCACGCACGGTGTCGGAATACATGATCGCGGAAGGGGTGGTGACGGGGAAGCTGTTCGACCTGCCGGGCGGCACCAGCGCCCTGGCGGTGGGCGGCCAGTTCCGTAACGAATACCGGTCCATCCTCTATGACGCCTTCCGCACCAGTGGGCGCACCGCCTATCTGCCGCCGGGCGTGTCCGGCTCGGGCACCCGCCAGATCGGCAGCGGCTTCGCCGAACTGGGCCTGCCCATCCTGAAGGATCTCTATGTCGACGGCGCCATCCGGTATGAGGACTACGGCCCCTTCGACAGCGTCGATCCCAAGATCGGCGTCAACTGGCACGCCACGCCGGAGCTGACCCTGCGGGCGGCGGCCAGTACCGCCTTCCGCGCGCCGGCCCTGGCCCAGTCGGTGGGCAGCGCCGCCACCAGCGGCACCTCCAACCTGTACGATCCGCTGGTGGCCGGCGACAAGGGCACGTTCCGCAACGTGAACACCGTGCCCAACAACAAGCTGCAGCCGGAAACCTCCACCAACTATGACCTGGGCATCACCTGGACTCCCATCCGCCATGCCGAGGTTTCGGTCGATTACTGGAACTATGATTTCAAGAAGAAGATCGCGCTGCAGAACGCGCAGGCTGTGATCAACGCCGATCCCACCGGTCCGGCGGTCATCCGTGACGCCAGCGGCACCCTGGTGGGCGTCAACGTCGGCTACTTCAACGCCGGTGCCGTGAAGACCGATGGTGTCGATGTCTCCGCCGCCTACACCTGGGACCTGGACGATCACCAGCTGACCCTGCGCAGCACGCTGGCCTACATCCACAGCTATGAGATCCAGAACAGCCCCGGCGCGCCGGTGTATGAGGTGGTGGGCCACCGCAACGCCAATAGTTTCGCCCCCGTCACGCCACGCTGGCGCGACAACACCTATCTGACCTGGGAACACGGACCCCACACCGCCACGGTGACCATGCGCTACACCTCCGGCGTGGTGGACGATTACGGCGTGAACCTGGGGGCGGCCAGTTCCGCCACGGTCGGGGCCTGGGTGGTCTGGGACGCCCAATACGCCTTTCAGGCGACGGACGCCGTCCGGGTCAGCGTGGGCGCCGTGAACCTGCTGGACCGCGATCCGCCCTGGGCGAAGTTCACGGGGTATCTGCCCAGTCTGGAGGATGCCCTGGGCAGGCAGGTCTATATCCGCCTGGACACGAAGTTCTGATCTTGCCTTTTCGGCGGCGGCCCCATTTCCGGGAAAGAATGAGGCCGCCGCCGCGTCACGCTTACAGTCCGTACAGATAATCCACTGTCAGGTGGGCCAGGGTGCGGGCCCCGACGATCAGGCCGGACTCGTCCACGAAGAACTTGGGCGAGTGGTTGGACGGGGCCTTGGACAGCTCGACATTGGCCGGCGTGACGCCGACGAACAGGTAGACGCCCGGTACCGCCTGCTCGAAGTAGGAGAAGTCTTCCGACGGGGTCACCTTGTCGATCAGCTTCACATGATCCTTGCCGGCCACCCGCTGCAGGGTGGGCACGATCTTGGCCGTCAGTTCGGGATTGTTGAAGGTGACGGGATAGCCCTTGACCACGTCCACCTCGGCGGTGGCGCCGGCGGCCTCCGCGATGCCGGTGGCGGTGCGGCGCAACCGCTTGTCAATATCCTCGCGCATGCCTTCGTCGAAGGCGCGGATGGTGCCGTTCAGGGTCACCGTGTCGGGGATGATGTTGTTGCGGTTGCCGCCGTGGATGCTGCCCACGCTCAGGATGGACGGCTCCTTGATCACCTCCATCTGCCGGCTCTCAATGGTCTGCAGGCCCAGCACGATCTGGGAAGCGGTGACGATGGGGTCGACGCCGGTCCAGGGCAGGGCGCCATGGCTCTGCTTGCCGTGCACGGTGATGGTGAACTCATCCGCCGACGCCATGAAGGCGCCGGGGCGATAGCCGACATCACCGGCATGCAGGGTGGAAATGACGTGCACGCCGAAGACGGCGTCCGGCTTCGGATTTTCGAACGCGCCTTCCTTCAGCATCTGTTCCGCCCCGCCGACCTCGCCCTTGGCTAGGCCCTCCTCGGCCGGCTGGAAGATGAACTTCACCGTGCCGGGCAGCTGGTCCTTCATTCCCGCCAGCACCTCGGCCACACCCATCAGCATCGCGACGTGGGTGTCATGGCCGCAGGCGTGCATCACGCCCACTTCCGCCCCGTTGTACTGGGTCTTCACCTTGGAGGCGAAGGGCAGGTCCACCTGCTCCGTCACCGGCAGGGCGTCCATGTCGGCGCGCAGCGCCACCACCGGGCCGGGCTTCCCGCCCTTCAGCACGGCGACGACGCCGGTCTTGGCGACGCCGGTGCGCACCTCCAGCCCCAGGCTTTTCAGGTGTTTGGCCACCAGTGCCGCGGTACGCGTCTCCTGGTTGCCCAATTCGGGATGCTCATGGATGTCGCGGCGCCAGGCGATGATCTTGGGCTGCTCCACCGCCGCTCGGGTGTCCACCGTGGCCTGTGCCTGTTCGCGGTCCCCCGCGTAGGCCGGCGCGCCAGCGACCAGACCAATACCCAGTGCCGCGACCCAGCCGAAACGCCGCTGTCCCTTACCCATCTGACCGCCCCTTGTTGTTGTGGCCATCGCCTTGTGCGGCTTGGCCTTTCCTGGGAAGGAGGGTACCTGCCCATCCGGCGAGGACCAGCCTGTGGCAGGGGCGCGGTGGTGCATACCAGCCATGCGCTCGACCGGTTGGTCCGTCCTTCCAGGACCGGATGGCACGAGCAATGGCTGCCGCCTCTACCTTTTTCTCCGGGCCTCCTATGGCCAAGGCGCCGGCAGTGTGTCTTCGGCGCCGTTGACAAAATCCAACAGTCGAAGGTAGCGTTATTACATAACGCGGCCACTATAACGAGAAATTAACAAACCGGTGAAGCAGCCGGACCGCGGCGGGGCGGGTGCGGGTCGAGGAGGATACAGCCTTGTTTTCTCAAGGAGATGACCGATGACTCTGATGTTCAAGTCCATTGTTGCCCGCAGCTGCACGGCGCTGGCCCTGGCCGGCTCTTTTCTGGTGAGCGGGGCGGCGCTGGCCGCCGATGCCGCCAGCCCGTGCGGCCCGGCGCCCGTCCTGTCCCTGAAGCGTCTGGACGCGGCCCCGGCCGCCATCAACGGCGATGCCTTCGTGGCCTCCGTCAACAGCTATGCCGCAAAGGCCAAGGCGCGGGGCGCCTGCCTGGCCAAGGTCGCTGCCGCCAACGATGCCGGCCACAGCGCCGGTCCCGCCATGGCTCCCCCGCCTTCCGGGGACTGATAGGCGGGCGTGACCGCCTAATTCCCTGGCAGCGCTAACCGAGAGGCGGCCGGTCACTGACAGGTCGCCTTTTTGCCGTTTTCCGCATGGCGGGCATGCATTGCATGCGGATGCGAGGCTTAGAACCATAATTCTCTTTCTAAGCAACGGCTTCGGGGTAGACGGCCCCGGAATGATAGCGCTATCAGGTTTCGGGGCGTGGTTGACACCCCAACCGGCAGCCTCTAACTTTGCCGCAACGCACAATGAATACTGTGCGTATGCGAAATCACCGTTTCGCTTCAGAACAAGGTTCATCCGCTGGGGAGGGCGCGACCGTCAAGGGCACAACCTTTCGCCATCGGAGTGTCAGCATGGTTTCCGTTTCCCGCGTTTTTGCCGCCCTGGTCGTGGGTGGCCTGGTCACCGCCGCCGCCGTCCCCGCCATGGCCCAGTCTCTGGGTGTCGAGCGCGCTTGCGGCAAGGCCCCCGTCGCCCCGGTCAACCACCTGTCCGCCCAGGCCTCCCCGGTTGAGGTCAGCGCCGCCACGGCCGAAGTCCGCGCCTATGGCAAGGCCGTCGAGGCCCGTCTCAGCTGCCTGGACAACCTGAGCGCCCGCAGTGTCATCGCCTGGACGCCCGATGGCCGCGCCGCTATCGCCAACAGCTATGACCGCGCCATCCGCGACCTGAAGCTGGTGGCCCGCGACTTCTCCAACCTGCCGGCCGAACAGGTCGCCGACACCGCCCGCTAAGCGGTTCTTCGCACCCTCCGACGGCGAGGCGGGATGGTGGTGTGGCCACGTCCCGTCTTACGCCGGTGGTGGGGTTTCCTGGGGCGGGGCGGCCGCCGGCGGCTCGGCGCCTGCCATGACGGCCGTGACTTCCGCCGCTTTCTCCCCGCGCCGGACCGGCGGGATCGTCTCCTCCGCTCGCGCATGCAGATCCGTCAGGTCCTGGCTCAGCTGTTCCAGCGCAAAGGACAGGGTGTAGATCTGCCCCGTCACGCCGCGCGGCAGCTCCCGCAGCACGCCCTCCGCCCGCAAGGTCTGCACCATGTCCAGATAGGCGTGGGTCGCGGCTTGCACCGGCTCGACGGGCGGTATCTGCTCTTGCCCGTGCAGCGCCGAGGGCGTGCGCATGGCCATGGCAGCGCGGCGCAGGAAGAGGACGCCCTGCCGGCGCACCTCCGCCTGCGGACCCTCCAGCCGCTGGGCGGCGGCCACGCCGGAGGGCGCGCGGCTGCCGGTGGCGCGGCTGACCATCACAAGGTCATGGCGGACCCGGGTCAGCGTGCGCACCAGCGGCGCCGGGTCGCGTTGGTCGCCCAGCCAGGTGCGGCGTTCGCGCTGCGCCTCTTCCGCCGCCGTGTCCAGCGGGCGCAGCGCCGCCCACAGCTGGGCGTGGCGCTTGGAAATTCCCTGGCGCATGTCCTCGGTCATGTCGGGGTCCAACAGCACCTCCAGCATGTCGGCGCACAGGTCGGTCACCCGGGCGGCCGTGGTCAGCACCACGTCATGGGCCCGTGACGGCAGGATGAACAGGGCGACGCCCAGGCCGATGACATTGCCCATGACGATCTCCAGCACCCGGTCCAGCGCCAGCATGAAGGACGACTGGGCCCCGCCCACCGATGTCAGCAGCACGATGACGGCGGTGACCGGCGCCAGTTTGCAAACCGGATAGCGGGCCGCCAGCCAGGCCAGGGGAGCCAGCGCCGCCGCCAGGGTCAGGCACAGGTGGACCAGGGTGTCATGCGGCCCGAAGGTGGCGACCAGGGCGCCCCAAGCCGCCCCCGACAGGGTGCCGGCGAAGCGGTCCAGAGCCGCCTTCATCGATCCGCCGATGCTGGCCTGCATCACCATGATGGCGGTGATGACCGCCCAGTAACCCTGCGGCAGGTTGAACAGCCGCGCCATGGCCAACGCCGCCGTGCCGGCCACGGTCACCCGGAAGGCCAGCCGCAGCTCCGGCGCGCGCAGGGCCGCCAGCAGGGTCATGGACGAAAGGCCATCGGGCGGCGGGGTGGATCACCGATCTGGGGCGGTATGGTTTGGCCAAGGGGGCTGGTGGCCGCAGGGACGGGCGCGGCCAGCGGGATGTGCGGACCGGCGGTCTGGGGAAGCACGCCCGTGCGCCGGGGATCGTCCACCACCTTCCGGTCTTGCCGCAGGCGGCGGAAGCCGGCGCGCAGGTACAGGGGCAACGCCGCGGGGTGGTCGAAGCTACAGGTGTTGATGGTCAGACGGCGGACGCGGGGGCGCTCCCACGCGCGGTGAACCGTCCAGTCCAGCAGCCAAGCCCCCAGGCCCCGGCCGATGGCCCAGGTCATCAGGCCAAGATAGTTGATGGCCACCGTGCCGTCGGCCGGCAACAGGCGCCAATCCAGTTCCACAAAGCCGGCGGGCATGCCGTCGACATGGATCACATGCACCTCCACCTCCGGGTCGGCCAGTATCCGGGCCAGTTCAGTCTGGTCCATGCGCCGCCGGATTTCCCACAGCCATGGCTCGCCGATCGTGTCGTAGAGAAAGCGATAATAGGCGAGGGTGCAGCGCCGGGCCAAGACCGGACCGGCAACCCCGTCAGGAACAGGCCGTTCCGGCGTTTCCGGCCGCCTGGCCATTTCCATGTAGGTGACCAGGACCGGCAGCTTGCCGGGTGGCACCTCGCCCATCGCGCCAACGGTCGTCATCGCCCTGCCCCCTGCCTGATGGCGGGGCGGCTCCTGTGCAGGACTGTGCGCAGAATTGCACCAACCCGCCCCTTAGGGGTGACACGCCGGTGTTTCCCGAAACCGTGCGGCCCGGGGGTGCGGCATATGGTGCCGGCCTATGGCCGGCGGGCCAAGGGGATGTGCGGTGCGGCCGTCAGGGGCAGCAGGCCGGTCAGGCGCGGGTCGTCCACCAGCTTGTCCTCGGTGTGTAGGGGGCGGAAGCCCATGCGCTGGTAAAGGCCCAGCGCCGACGAGTGGTCGAAGGTGCAGGTGTTGACCGTCAGGCGCCGGGCGCCCGGCTTGGCCCAGGCCAACCGCACGCCCCAGTCCAGCAGCCAGGGGCCGATGCCCCGGCCGATGGCCCAGGGCATCAGGCCGAAATACGCCACGTCCATGGTCCCGTCCATGGCCAGCTTCTCCGCGTCCAGCTCGATATAGCCGGCGGGGACGCCGCCCAGGGCGACGACGTGAACCTCCACCGCCGGATCGGCGAGAATCTCGGCCAGGCGCTCCGGCGCCATGCGGCGGCGGTATTCCCACAGCCAGGGATCGCCCACCGTGTCGTAGAGGAAGCGGTAATAGGCGGGCGGGCAGGGCCACGCGCGCACCGGTCCGTCCACGCCCTCCGGCCGCGCGCGCGCCGGTCCCGCCGGCGGCTCCGCCATCTCCAGGTAGGTGATGGTCACGGGCAGCTTGCCGGCCGGCAGGTCGTCCGGCAGCGTCCAGGTCTCAGGCTTCATCGGTCTCACGCTGGCACCAGCCTCACGCGGGGCCGGTGGCGACGGGCAGGTCCGCCCGCCCGCCCCACTCGGTCCATGATCCGTCATAGATGGCGACGTCGGGCTGGCCGATCTCATACAGCGCCAGGGCCAGGATGGCGGCGGTCAGGCCGCTGCCGCAGCTGGTGACCAGGGGGCGGTTCACGTCCACCCCGGCATCCTGGAAGCGGGCCGCCAGCTCCTCCACCGGCCGCAGCCGGCCGCCGGCGATCAGATCGTTGAAGGGCACGTTGCGGCTGCCGGGAATGTGGCCGCCGCGCAGGCCGGCGCGCGGCTCCGGCGCCGTGGCCTCGAACCGGCCCTGGGAACGGGCGTCGATCACCTGTTCCACCTGGCGGTCGATGTTGGCCAGCAGGGCATCGGCGTCGCGCACCAGCGCGGGGTTCAGGCGGGCGGCGATGGGCTCGCCCGCGGCCTTCGGCAGGGCGGCGCCCGTTTCCACCGGCCGGCCCTCGGCCAGCCACTTCGGGAAACCGCCGTCCAGCACGAACACCTTGTCATGGCCGAAGATGCGGAAGGTCCACCACACCCGCGCGGCGCTGAACAGGTCGTAGACGTCATAGACGACGACGGTGCTATCGCGGCCGATGCCCAGCGCCGTCACGGCCTGGGCGAAGACCTCGGCGGTGGGCAGCATATGGGGCAGGGGGATGGTCTTGTCGGCGATGCCGTCGATGTCGAAGAAGACGGCGCCGGGGATGTGCTGGGCCGAGAACTCCGCCTTCGCCTCACGGGGCACGGCCGGCATGTGATAGCTGGCGTCCACCACCCGGATGTCCGGGTCGTTCAGGTGCTGGGCCAGCCAGTCGGTGGTGACGAGCGCGCTTTCGGTCATTTTTCGCGGCTCCTTACAGCCAGGCGGGGACGGGCAGGTTCCGTTCCCGCAGGAATTCCGGGTTGAACAGCTTGGACTGGTAGCGGGTGCCGAAGTCGCAGAGGATCGTCACCACGGTGTGGCCAGGTCCCAGGTCGCGCGCCACGCGGATGGCGGCGGCGACGTTGATGCCGCTGGATCCGCCGACCACCAGGCCCTGGGTCTTCACCAGGTCGAAGATGATGGGCAGTGCCTCCTCATCCGGGATCTGCACGGCGTCGTCGATGGGCGCGTCCACCAGGTTGGCGGTGACGCGGCCTTGGCCGATGCCCTCGGTGATGGAGGTGCCGGAGGAGGCCAGCTCCCCCGTCTTCTTCCAGCTGTAGAGGGCGCTGCCCAGCGGATCGGCCATGACGATGCGGACGCCGGGGTTGCGGTCCTTCAAGGCCAGCGCCACGCCGGCCAGCGTGCCGCCGGTGCCGACGGCGCAGGTGAAGGCGTCGACCTTGCCGTCCGTCTGTTCCCAGATCTCCACACCCGTGGTGGCGCGGTGGCCCTCACGGTTGGCCAGGTTGTCGAACTGGTTGGCCCAGACGGCGCCATTGGGCTCCGTCGCCGCCAGCTCTTCCGCGATGCGGCGGCTGACGTGGACGTAGTTGCCCGGGTCCTTATAGGGCACGGCCGGCACCAGGCGCAGGTCGGCGCCGATCAGGCGCAGCATGTCCTTCTTTTCCTGGCTCTGCGTCTCGGGCATGACGATCACGGTCTTGAAGCCCCAGGCGTTGCCCACCAGGGCCAGGCCGATGCCGGTGTTGCCCGCCGTGCCCTCGACGATGGTGCCGCCTGGCTTCAGCACGCCGCGCGCCACCGCGTCGCGCACGATGGCCAGGGCCGCGCGGTCCTTCACCGATCCGCCGGGGTTGAGGAATTCCGCCTTGGCCAGGATCTCACAGCCTGTGGCCTTGGACGCGGCCTCCAGCCGGATCAGGGGGGTCTGGCCGATCGCGCCAATGAAACCGTCACGTATGTCCAAGGCCGTCTTCCATCTTGAGACAGGGGATGGGCGCCGCCGGGGCGGTCCCGAAGGGAAGAGCAAAGACTAGTGAGCCCGCGCGCGCCCTTCAAGCGCGGCCCCCGCATATTGGCGTTGAACAGCGCGGGAATCACACGACCGACGCTGGTAAACCAGTGGCCGGGATCAGCTGGCCTTCCCTGCGCCAACCACGCGGACCTCCTTGTGTTCCCTCAATGTTAGCGGTAACTTTCGCGGCGCTGCCAAGCATAAGAAAACATCGGGAGGTTCCGTTGCGTCGTTCCTTGCAGATCACCTTGCCCTTCGTCGGCGCGGTCATGGCCGCCACGTGCGCCCTGGCGCAGGAAAAGCCGCCGGCGACGGCGGTCCAGAATCCGGTTGCCCTGAACGGCAAGCATTTCCTGTCCCAGCCGCTGGTGACGGAGATCTACACGGCCGACCCCTCGGCGCATGTGTTCGACGGCAAGATCTACGTCTATCCCAGCCACGACATCGACGCCGGCATCCCTGACGACGACCTGGGCAGCCAGTATGCCATGCGCGACTATCGCGTGCTGTCCATGGACAAGGTCGGCGGGCCGGTCACCATCGGCGGCGTGGCCCTGTCGGTGGAGCAGGTGCCCTG
>NZ_BACU01000527.1 GCF_000333275.1 Azospirillum sp. B4
CGCGGCGCACCGTGGCGGGGACGCGGGGCACCGCCGCCGTCGCGGTTCCGGCGATCACGGCCAAGGCTGCCGCTGAGCCCAGCAGGCAGCGTGTGCGGGAAGAACGAACCGTTCGGTGGAGTTTCAGCCCAGGCATCAAACCTATCCCTGTCTTATCAGCTTAGCTGGCAGGCTAAGATGGGTCATTGAAAAGTCAATTTTGATTACGTGAATAATCAACTTTTATCAGACCCGATCATTCCCGTCAGGTCCGGTGCTGTGCGGGCCGGAAGATGCTGTTCAACCCAAAGGGCCCGGCGCAGAAGTGCTTCGTCCCCCCTGAACGGCCCCAGCAGCTGGGCACCCAGGGGCATGCGGTCCGCGTCCATGCCGATCTGCAGGGTGATCGAGGGCAATCGCAGCAGTGTCCACATACGGCTGAAGAGCGGATCGCCGGTGGCGGTCAGTCCCAAGGGGGCGGCGCCCGGGGCGGCGGGTGCGATCAGCAGGTCGACCTGATCGAACAAGGCCGTGGCCTTTACCCGGGCGGCCTCGGCTTGTGCCAGACGGCCCCGGTGATCGGCCAACGGGATGCGCTGGCCCGTGGCGATCAACCCCTGGATTTGCGGACTCAATTGGTCGCGGCCTTCACGCCATTCCGTGGCCAAGGCCTGCGCCGTTTCGAACGCCATGATGGCGGCATGCAGATCCGCCAGGTGCGCGAAGTCGTCGAGGTCGACGGTCACGATGGGGCAGGCTAGTCCCAGCCGCTCCCGGGTCTCTTCCATGGCCTGTCGCATGCCCTGATCGGCCGTGGGCCACCATGGGGTGGGGCAATAGCCGATGGCACGGGGCGCCAGGGGCCGCAGGTCGGGTTCCTGGGGCGTTGGGCCGCCTAGTACGGCATGCACGCGCGCGATCGTGGCCACGTCGCGGGCCAATGCCCCCAGGGTGTCGAATTCCGGGGCCAGCCCTTTGACGCCCGCCAGCGAATAGCTGCCGAAGCTGGGCTTGAAGCCCACGACGCCGCAGTAGGAGGCCGGCCGTGTGATGGATGCTGCGGTTTGCGACCCCAGCGCGAAATCCACCATTCCTGTCGCGACGGCCACGGCCGATCCGCTGGACGATCCGCCCGGCGTGCGTCGCGGATCGTAGGGGTTGCGCGTCGGGCCGGGACTGAAGAAGGCGAACTCCGTCGTCACGGTCTTGCCCATCGGGAGGGCGCCGGCCGCACACAACTGCGCCACACAGGCCGCATCGGATGACGGCCGCCGGCCGGCGTGGAAGGGCGAGCCGCATTCCGTCGGATACGCGGCCGTGTCGATAATGTCCTTGATGCCGAAGGTCAGGCCGGCTAGCGGCTTCAATCCCCCATCCAGGGCGATGGCGGCCGCCTGCCGGCGAATGATGTCGGGATCGACGTGTACGAACGCCTGGAGCTGTGGATCCAGTCGGGTGATGCGGCTGATGGTGGCCTCCACCTGGCCGGTGTCGGACAACGGATGTCTTTCCATCATGAACGCCTTTCCGAAGAGTGGGGATGCGGGGTCGTTGACGGTTCGCGTCACGGGCCGCTTGCGTTTGCGGGGATGGAGGGCAGTGTGCGCCGGCTTTCCAGGTGGTCGTCGACCTCCTGGGGGCTCAGCCAATCCCGCTTACAGCTGAAATCGCGGAACAGCGGCAACTGGTCGGCATAGTGGGGGCTGCGGCCGCCGTCCGGCGCGATGAAGCCGCTTTGCCCCGGCGCGGCGGTGGAGCACATGCGCACCCCGTCGCCGTCCATCACCACGCGGGCGGTGGTGGCCCCCCGGTTACGATAGGGCGCCACCAGCGGCTGTTCCTCCAACGGGGCCCAGGGCACGCCTGCGGCGTTGATGGCGGAAAAACGCATGGGCACAACCGGGGTCAGCCATCGCGACCGGTCCGGACCGAAGCGTGCCGTCAGCTGGTCGATGGCGTCGCGCAGGCCCGCCCGGATCAAGGTGTCGCGATCTTGGCCGTGCAGGAAGTCATGGCGCTGCGGCACGCCGGCCCGGGGACCCCGCAGGGCGTTCCATAACAGCTTGGCCCCGCGGCCGGGCGCAACGCTGCCGGGTGACCCCGTCTTCGCGTCCAGGGTGGGATAGCCGAAGCCAGCATGCGCCTTGTAGACCTCCGGCGGCAGGTCGTCCTGGAACACGCGCTGGAACAGGGCCGGCAGCCAGGTGCGGAACAGGGTCAGTGCCGGGCTGTCGTAAAGGCCTGTGCCTGCCGGATCGCGGCCTTGGCCGTCCCAACCGGCCAGCAGGTCCGCCGCCTGACGCACGGGATCGGTCGTCGGCAGGTTCCTGGTGGCGGCAATGATAAGGGGGATGAAATAGCGGGCGTTGACGTCGGCGTAGGACGCCCGCTCATCGATTTGCCAGATGTCATCCAGGCTCAGGCGGGGTTTGGCCTCCAATTGACTGATCAGCTCGTTGGCCCGGTCGACCTCGGAATAATTGGCGCCATCCGCGCGCAGGCCGGCCACCACCTGGTTGTTCCAGCTGGTGAAATAGCCCTTGGCGCTGTTCAGCTGCTTCGGATTGGCGTTGAACGGCAGCAGGCCGTCCCACTCCATGCCGCCGTCGCCTTTGGCCGGCAGCTGGATGTCCTGCCCGGCAGGGCGCTTGGGCATATGCCCCAAAGCGGCGGCACCGATGGTGCCGGCGCGGTCGGCGTAGAACCAGGTGATGGAGACGCCCACCCGGGCGGCCTGGGCCATGAACCCATCCCAGTCCCGCGCCTTTGCCGCCTCCGTCCAGCCCAGCAGGCTGGCGACCTCATACCCCTCCCATGCGCGCTTTTCGCTGTAGGCGGTGTTGCGCGCCGGATCCCATTCCCGCACCACGCCGTGGACCGTGGTGTAAATCTCGACCGTCTGGTCGGGTTGGCCCCGGACGTGGATGGTCTCCACCCGCCGGGTCATGGGGCGATAGGTTCCCCGGAACAGGTACTGGTGCGGATCCGCCGGGTTCAGCGTTTCCTGATAGATGTCGTTGGTATCCAGCGAGCCGACGGTGGACCCCCAGGCGATCTGGCCGTTCGTCCCGAAGAACACCGCCGGCAGGCCGACCGGCGTGCGGCCGACGACGTCGTAGCCGGCGCCGTGCAGCCCGATCCCCACCAGCAGGGACGGGTTGTACCAGCCCTGCTGCGGCCCGTTGACCAGCACCGTCTCCCCGCCCGCCGTCTTCGACGGGGCCAGCACCCAGGCGTTGCTGGCGGTGGGCATGCCCTGGGCCGCGGCCAGGCCCATGCGCTGGCGCTGGCCCTCGGCATAGTCGTCGGCGGCCGCCAGCGAGAGGGGGGCCAGCGAGAGGGGGGCCAGGTCGGCGGTACCGGCACTGGCGGATGTGCCTGCAGCCGTCGGTGGCTTGTCCAGGATGGTGGGGGCAGTGGGGTCCTCCACCCAGCGCAGCTGGTCATAGATCTGCCGGCCAGCCGTGGCCCCTTTGGCCTCCACCAGGGCGTTCAGCAGGCGCAGGTTGGCCACCTCCGCCGTGCCGCTGAAGAAGCGGTTGAAGATCAGGCCGATGCCCACCATGGCCACGTCCTGAGCCGTCCAGGGCGTGGGCTCGAAGTCTTGGGTGATGAACTCCCGTGGCATCAGATGGGTCCTGTCCGCCAGCACATCGCGGATGCGGGCGTTGATGCCGTCGGCATAGCCCTCGAAAATATCCCGCTCTTCCGGCGGTAGGGCGGCCAGTTGCGCGCGAACGGCGGCCGGATCGACACCCGACAGGGTGGCCTTGTCCACGGCCACGTAGGCCGGCCCTAGCACCGCCGCGACCGTGCCGGTGCCGGAGCGTCGGGCCATTTCCATCTGGTACAGCCGGTCCTCCGCCACGGCGTAGCCGTAGCCGTGGTAAAGGCCGCGCACCGTATCGGCGTAGATGTGCGGGACGCCGTAGGTGTCACGCTTGATGGTGATGTCGTGCGTGGGCGTGGCCGTCCGGACGGCGCAGGCGGACGTGATGGCCATGGCGACGGTGGCGGCGGCGGCCAGCAGGCAGCGGGATAAGGTCATGCTTGTTCCAGGCGAATGGGGGGCGCTTACCGGCCGCTGGTGGCTGCCCGGTAGGGCGCGCGTCCAAAGGACAGGACGATGGCGCTCAGCACTGCGGCGCCACCGGCGACGATGGCGGAGGAGGTGCCGACCATCTTGGGGTTGCCGAAGACATGGTCGTTCAACAGGCCCACCAGGGCGGACCCCAGGGCCAAGCCACCTAGGGAGTTGCAGCAAAGGAACAGGGCCGCGACCCGGGCCCGTATGCGCGGTGGCGGTACCACCTGCATGACGGCGGTGGACGGCGGCATGGGGAAGGAGGCGAAGAAATAGGTAACGGTCAGCAGAACCAGGGCGACGGTCAGCGTGCCGGCCAACGGCAACAGGGCCACCGGAACGGCGGCACCCGCCGCGCCGATGATTCCGGTGCGGAAGGGGGCGTCGGCATGGCCGCGTTGGCCCAGCCAGTCCATCAGCCAGCCGCTGGCCAGGACGCCGCCACCGCCGGCCAGGATAGCGATGGGGCCTAGCCACAGGCCGCATTCGCGGGGGCTCAGGCCGAAGCCCCGAATGAGGTAGGCCGGCGACCAACCCAACAGGGTGAACAGCGTCATGGCGGCTAGCGTGTAGCCCACCATGTGGGGCAGGAAGATGCGGCGCTGGTCGCGCAGGAAGGCCAGCACACTGGTGAACGACGGCGCCGGCTCCGTCTGCGCGCGGGCACCCATCAGACGCGGCTCGCGCACCGTTACCTGGATGACCAGGGCCAGCAACAGGCCCGGCAGGCCCACTAGGATGAAGGTCATCTGCCACGGCCTGAAGGTCACGCCCAGCAACTGCCAATCACCGGCGGCCGTCATGGCGGCGATCAGGGCGCCGCCCACCAGGAAGGCCAGGCCCGTGCCCAGGAAGGAACCCAGGGAATAGACGGCGATGGCGCGGCCCAGTTTGCCCCGTGGGAACAGGTCGCCGATCAGGGAATACGTGGCCGGGGACAGGGCGGCCTCGCCCGCGCCGACGCAGATGCGGGCCAGGAACAGCTGGACGAAGCTACGCGCCGCGCCGCAGGCCATGGTGGCGGCACTCCAGAAGAAGACGCCCACCGCGATGATCCACGGGCGGGAAACCCGGTCCGTCAGGGTGGCGATGGGGATGCCCATGGTGGCGTAGAAGATGGAAAAGGCCAGGCCGTGCAACAGGCCGAACTGTGTGTCGCTGATGCCGAGATCCGCCCGGATCGGCTCGATCAGCAGGGCCAGGATCTGGCGGTCCACGAAGGATAAGATGTAGGCCACCATGCACAGGCCGACGACGTACCAGGCGCCGGGCGCCGTGGACTGCCGTGCTTGCGTCGCCGCCACACCGGCGTTTTCCGCGACATTCGTCATATTGCTTGTCCCTTTTCCCCGTTCGGTGGTCTCAAGCCCTTGGTGGCGGCGTTGCCCGTTGTTCTTGAACGCTATCCTAGCCGATCCAGGTAGGTCCGCGCGTCGCGAACGTCGCGCAAGGGATCGTCGGACCGGTCGTATTCCACATACAGATGTTCGATCCCCGCGCGGTCCGCTGCCCGGATCAGGCCGGGCAGATCCAGCACACCGGCGCCGACGACCGCGAAATCGCCATCGGCCGCCATATCCTTCACGTGGGCCAGCTTGAAGCGGCCGGGATGATTTTGCAGATAGGCCAGCGGGTCGGCCTTGGCCTTGGACACCCAGTAAAGGTCCATTTCCATCTTCACCAGGGCCGGATCCGTGCCAGCCAGGATCAGGTCGTAGATGACGGCGTCGCCCAGCCGGGCGAACTCGCGATGGTGGTTATGGAAGGCGAAGGTCAAGCCGGCCTTGGCGCACATCTCGCCCGCCCGGTTGAAGGCGCGGATGTAGCCGTCCACCATCTCGCGGCTGGCCAGGTGCGGTGGCATCAGGATGGGCCAGACGACATAGCGCTGGCCCAGCGCATGGGCGGTGCGGATACCGTCCGCCACCACCGTGTCCACCTGGTCCAGGCCCAGGGCGGCGGCGTAGGTGTCGCGGTTTTGCTCCGTGCTGATCTCCCGCCGCGTCCAGGCGGAGAACGAGGCGTAGAGCGCCGGTGGCGCCAGGTGCTGGGAGGGGGAGGTCAGGCCGTGGCGGTCGAACAGCCGCCGCACCAGCGCTGGGTCGCGGCCGAAGCTGCCTATGGTTTCCACCGTGCGGTAGCCCAGTTGCGCCACCGCCGCCAAGGTCCCTTCGAAGTCCTTCTCCAGCGGGGCGATGACGGTGAACAGCTGCAGGCCCCAGTCGCGGCCGGCGGCCAGGGCGCGACCCGTCCCGAAAGGTGCGGCCAGCAGCGGGGCGGCCGCTATGGCCCCGTGCAGGAACTCTCTGCGATTCATTGAGACCATCCTCTCATGCGAAGGAAGGCTGCCGGCAAATTCCGCGTGGTTGCTGCGCGTGCGTCCGCCGGCACCCCCTGTCCCAGTTCCGGTTTCTTCCCCATTTACCCGGTGGGGTACATGGCTTGGCTAGGGCTGGTGTGCCCTGCCACTGGTTCACCGATGAAAAAGATAGATACGGTAATTTTCAAGTTTTACAAAGCGTGAATTTTCCACTATTGTCCGTTTCGTGACGATGACACCGCGCCGGGCTTTCAGGCGGTGCGGTCACAAGACCATCCAAGGCGGAAGGAAAAACGCGGGTGCCGCTGGGCGCCGGTGTTGGGAACCATCACGCCAGTCGAGCCGGTGGTCGGGGAGCTATAGACGGGAGAAACGAGATGAAAAAGATGTTGTTGCGAAACACGGCCATGGTGGTTGTCGGCGTCGGCGCCTATGCGGGCAGCGGGCTGACGGCATTGGCCCAGGAGGCGTCCGCCGGCGGCGGCACGCGGATGCCGGCCGCCCAGACGGAAGAGGGTGGCCTGGAAGAGATCATCGTCACCGCGGAGAAGCGCACCAGCACACAGCAGAAGACGCCCATGGCCGTGTCGGTGCTGGACAGTGAAACGCTGAAGCGGCAGGGCGTTGGCAATGTGCAGGACCTGACGTCGATTTCGCCCAGTGTCAGCTTCGCTCAGCAGAACGCCAGCGTCGTCATCGGCGTGCGCGGTGTTTCCAGCCGTGACACCAATGAGATTGGCGATCCGGCGGTGGCCATCACCATCGACGGCTTCACCCTGCAAAGTTCCGTGGGCCTGAACGCCAGCATCTTCGACCTGGAGCGGGTGGAGGTGTTGCGCGGACCGCAGGGGACGTTGCTGGGCCGCAACGCCACGGGTGGCGCGCTCAACATCATCACCGCCAAGCCCAAGGACGAGCTGGCGGCGTCGGCCTCAATGGAGTTGGGCAACTATGACACCCGCAACTTCACGGGCATGCTGAACCTGCCGGTTGATGACAAGGTCAAGGTGCGCGCCGCCTTCCAGACCCGAGATCATGACGGCTACCGCAACAACGCCCCGGCCGAGAATGGCGATGATGAGCATTCCAAGGCGGGCCGTGTCAGTGTCGCCCTGGATCCGACCGACCGCTGGGCCATATTGCTGACGGGCGAGTATTCCAAGACCACGGGCGTCGGCCCGGTGGTGCAGGCAGTGCCGCAGACCTATCTGTCTTCCGGCGCCATCAATTTGAGCCGCCCCTCCATCCCCGGCGATGGCGAGACCTTCCCCGTGGCGTCCGGCGCGTCCATGTTCGTGGAAACGGCCAGCCTGCGCTGGAACACCAGCTATGACCTGGGCTTCGGTTCCTTGACCTATCTGGGCGGCTATCGCGACGTTGACTTCAAACGGCTGAGCACCCTGGGTGGGCAGTACGGCACCAATCGCCAGAACTTCGCCTACAACCAGCACCAGACGCCGGTGTCGCAGAACCATGAGGTGCGCCTGTCATCGCCTGACGGCGATCGGTTCACCTGGCAGGTTGGCTACTATTACTTCCAGGAAGATCAGTCCGTTAACACCATCTTCCAGGACTACAAGGGCGGGAACACGCTGCAGGCCAATGCCACCAACCTGCAGACCTATACCTATCCCGATGTCTATGCCGACTCCTCTGCCGGCTTCGGGCAGGTAGGCTACAAGCTGACCGACGACATCAAGGTCGAGGGCGGCGTCCGCTATTCCGAGGATTACAAGAGCCGCGTCGGCTACAACACCGTCACCAGCATCGGCACCTGGCTCGCCAACGGGACGACCAAATTCGTCACCACGCCGCAGAATTCCAAGATGGAGTCCGTCAGGACCACCTACCACGCCGGCGTGAACTGGCAGGTGGCGCCGGCCAACATGCTCTACTTCAAGTTCGACACAGGTTACAAGGCCGGCGGCTTCACCGACCTCAACACCTACGGGCCGGAAACCATCAAGGCCTATGAGGTTGGGTCCAAGAACCGCTTCCTGGACAATAATCTGCAGGTGAACCTGTCGGCCTTCTGGTACGACTACGCTAACCAGCAGGTGTCGCAGAACGTGACGACGTCCAGCGGCTCCATCGGGACCATGATCCTGAACGCCGGCGCCTCGCGCTACTACGGCGTGGAAGTGGAAACCTCCTATCTGCTGACGCCGGCGGACCGGATCGACGCCTATGTCGCCTACGTCAATGCGGAGTATACCGATTTCAAGGTGGCCAACGGGTCCAGCAACCTGCAGCTGGCGGGCAATACGCCGCCGCAGGCGCCGACTTGGTCGGTCAATCTGGGGTACCAGCATGATTGGGACATCTGGAACGGCACGCTGACCGCTCGCGCCCAGACCCATATCGAGAGCAAGTCCTACTTCACCTTCTACAACTTCGGGGCCGACATGCAGCCGGCCTACACCCGGTCCGACGTCATCCTGAACTACCAGCCCAAGGGGGGTTCCTGGTCGTTGGAAGGCTATGTGCGCAACCTGGAAAACACGCTTGTCCTGTCCAACGCGCAAAACCCGAACAGCACCACCTATCTGGCCTACCGCTACCAGTACCAGCCGCCACGCACCTATGGTGCCAAGGTGAGCGTCTACTGGTAACGGCTTCACATCGGCAGTTGGATAATAAGAAGGGGGGACGGGCCGACCGTTCCCCCATTTTCATGACCCTCAATTTTCATGACGGGGCTGGCAAAACGCGGGCACAAAAAAACGCCGCGGGTACGGTGTCCCGCGGCGGTCCTGGCTCTCGGGGATCAGGCCAGGGTCTTGAGTTCCACGGCGGGATCGGCCAGGCGCGCGGGATCCACGACCGCCTGGCGGGTGACCAGCGCCTTGCCCTGGACGAAGTCCTTGAGGGTGCCCACGCAGTCCAGGCCGACCAGCCGTCCGCCCCGCAGATATGCCGCGGTAAACGGCGCGCGGGACGGGTCGCCCCGCACCACCACCTGGCCATGGCCGGCACACAGGCCGGCCGTTTGCAACTTCAGGTCATACTGGTCCGACCAGAACCAGGGCATGGCGTCATAGGCCTTGGGCGTGCCCAGGATGGTTTCCGCCGCGACCTTGGCCTGATCCACGGCGTTCTGGACGGATTCCACCCGCACCAGGCCGCCGGCATAGGGGTTGGGATGCAGGGCGCAATCACCGATCGCCAGGATGTGCGGGTCGTCCGTGCGGCAATGGGCATCGACCTGGACGCCGTTGGGGCAGGACAATCCCGCTGCCGCCAGCGGTTCGACATTGGGGATGATGCCAATGCCGACGATGACGATATCCGCCGGCACCGTCGTGCCGTCGCTCAGTTCCGCTCCGGTCACCCGGCCTGCCCCCCGCAGCGCGCGGACGCCGGTGCTGAGGCGGACGTCGACGCCGTGCCTGCGATGCAGGTCCAGGAAGTACTGGGAAACGACGGGGGAGGTGACGCGGGCCAGCAGGCGGTCCTGCATCTCAACCACCGTGACCGTATGGCCCAGCCCACGCAGGACGGCGGCCGCTTCCAGCCCGATATAGCCGCCGCCGATGACGACGATCCGTTTGGGGGCCGTCAGGTCGCCTTTCAGGCGGTCGATGTCGGCGATGCCCCGGATGGCGTGCACGCCAGCCAAGTCCGCGCCGGGGCATGACAGGGCGCGCGGGCGTCCGCCCGTGGCCCACACCAGCCAGCCATAGTCCAGCTGGCGCCCATCCGCCAAGGTTACCCGCCGTGCTGCCGGTGACACCGCCGCAACCCGGCAGCCCAGGTGCAGGTCGATCCGCCGCTCGGCCCAGGCCTCGGGCTTGCGCAGGAACAGGCGGTGCGTCTCCCGCTGGCCGGACAGGTAGTCCTTGGACAGGGGCGGGCGCTCATAAGGGGGATACGGTTCCTCTCCGATCATGGCGATGGTGCCCGTATGGCCGCGCTGGCGCAGGGACAGGGCCAGTTGCGCGGCGGCCTGGCCGGCGCCGGCGATCAGGATGTCGATGACCATGGTGGCTCAGTCCTCCGGCGCGATGGTGACGCGCAGGCCATCCAGGTCGGCTGTGAAGGCGATCTGGCAGGATAGGCGGGAGGTCGCCGCGCGATGGCTGGAACTGTCCAGCAGGTCGTTCTCATCCGCGCTCGGCGCCGGCAGCCGGCCGAAATGGGCGGGATCGACGAAGATGTGGCAGGTGGCGCAGGAGCAGGAACCGCCGCACAGCGCCTGCAACTCGTCCAGGCCGGCGTCACGGATGATCTCCATGACCGACAGGCCGGTTTCGCCGTCGACAACGGTTTCCGCGCCCGATCGCGCGATGATGGCCAGCTTGGGCATGGGCTTGGGGCTCCAGGTCAGGATGATGAGGGCAGGGGGCGTGGTAAGGCGCGCGCGAATGTCCGCTGATGACATGCGCGGGCATCGCCCCTAAGGCCTTGCCTGGGGAGTATGTCGCTGCCTGTGCGTCAGACGGGAATGGGCCGGGGCGGGGCAAAGATGTCCCAGGCCCACCATTCATTTACGTGATTATTCACGTAAATGGGCGTGAGTCAACGACCCTTGGCCGGCCTCAGGCTTCCGTCGTGCTCAAATTTTCCGCCACCTTGATCAGCAGGCGGTTCAGCGTTTCGATTTCGCGGTCGGACATGTTGTGGAAGGCACGCTGGTACACCTTGGACGCGGTTTCCCAGGCGCGGGCGCCCGCCTCCTGCCCGGCGGGGGTCAGCAGCACCTCGGTCACGCGCGCGTCGGTGTCGCGCGGACGGCATACCACCAGGCCATCGGCCTGCATGCGCTGCACGATCTTGGTCATGGTCGACAGCTTGGCGATGGCGTGGTCCGCGATCTCACTGACGCTCTGGCAGCCTTCCTCGTGCAGGGTCATCAGCACCCGCCACTGGGGAATGTCCAGCCCGGCGGGCTTCAACGCGAATTCCATGTTCTGCAGATAACGGCCCGCGGCTCTGGCCAACCAGTAGAAGGGCCAGGTGCGGAACGTGAACGTGTTGTTCTTCATTTTGTTCTGGTGTCTTGGCAGTTCCGACGGCGGTCTTGTCCTCAAGCGGTATCAGCAGCCCACCCGTCTGTCGATTCCTGAAAACGGCCGAGGTCACGGTGCGGGCCAATTTGGTGGCGGCGCGGGCCGCCGGTGCGCTTCCCGCCGCCGCCAAAACGATTTTCGCCGACCACCGTTAAAATATTAGTTGATTTTTCACGTAAATCAGGCGAGAAGAATTACGTGAACTTTCACATAAAAAGAGGCTCCAACGGGGCCACGTCCACAGGGGACGGCCACTGGGGCTTATCCATCGCCCCATTCAACGCCAATGATCGTTAGCGGGATGCCTTCCATGTCGGTCACCCAAGCTGAAGCCCTGTCGCGCGCACCGCGGCCCCGTCCCCCCGAAGGGGACGCCCTGGCCGCCCTGCTGCTTGAAATCCGGGCGCGACGCGACGAATTCACCCGTCAGCAACAGCTGAGTCCGGACATCGTCGCCCGACTGAAGACGGCGGGTATCTATCGGGCGCTGGTGGCTAGGCGCTTTGGGGGCGATGAGCGGTCGCCGGCGGATTTCCTGCGCCTGATCGAACGGATCGCCGTCGCCGACGGGTCGGCGGGCTGGGTCGCCAGTTTCGGCGTCTCCGCCCTCTATCTCGCGGCCCTGCCGGTGGCGACGCTGAAGGCGATTTATGCCGATGGCCCGGACGTTGTTTTCGCCGGTGGCCTGTTCCCGCCGCAGCCGGCCCGACCGGCCGATGGTGGATACGAGGTGTCCGGCCGCTGGAAGTTCGGCAGCGGCTCCACCGGCGCCGACCTGATCGGCGTTGGCATCAAGACGGCCGAGGCCAACGGCGGCCTGCCGCGCATGGCGGTGATGCCGGCGGCCAAGGTCGATATCCAGCGCAACTGGGACGTGATCGGCCTGCTGGGCACCGGCAGCCATGATTTGGTGGTGGATCGGGTAGTGGTGCCACAGGACTGGACCTTCATCCGGGGCGGGGCGCCCAGCATTGACGAGCCGCTCTATCGCTATCCGTCCATGGCCCTGGCGGCCCAGGTGCTGGCGGTGGTCGGCCTGGGCGTGGGCCGTGCCGCGTTGGATGAGATCACGGCCATGGCTGGTGGCCAGGCCTCCATCACCGGGGCGCCCACCTTGGCTGATCGCGCCTATGTGCAGATCGAGCTGGCCAAGGCCGAGGCGGCGCTCCGCTCCGCCCGCGCCTTCTTTTACGAGGTGACGGAGGCGGCCTACGCCACCATCCGGGCGGGTGACCCCTTGCCCATGGCGGACGCCAACCTGCTGCGCCTGGCATCCAGCCATATCGCCCGTGCAGGCGCAGATGCGGCCCGTACCGCCTACACGCTGTCGGGCACCACCGGCATCTACACCGGCCACCCGATGGCCCGCTACCTCCAGGACGCGTCCGTGGTCGTCCAGCATGCCTTCCTGTCGGAAGGCACGTGGCAAAGCGCCGGCCGCATCCTGCTGGGCCTCGACGCCGTCCCCGGCTTTCCCTGATCTCCTGCGCCAAGGTTTGACGATGACGACTGAACCCCCGAAGAAGCTGCGTGTTCTGTTCTGCGGCGCCGTGCTGCAGAATTTCTTCGATCTGCCGGCGACGGAGATCGGCAAGGTCTGGCAGGCGACGGGTGAGATGCTGAAGGGCATCCGCGACCTGCCCGGCGTCCAGGTCCTGGGCACGCTGGACGATGACGAGACCATGGTGGGCACCTCGCCCAACGGCTGGCCCTGGACCTTCTACATCCTGGCCGACGTGCCCGACCGTGCCACGGCGGTGGCCGCCTGCAACCTGTTCCGCACCATCGCGGTGGGTGAGCATAGGTTGTGGAAGTACATGCGGGTCGAGGCCCGCATTGGCCGCGAACTGGTCATCCCGGTGTGACCGCCATGGGCACGGCCGCCACCCTGGATGAGATCATGCGCCGCCTGGACCGGCTGGAGGCTGAAAGCGCCATCCGCACGGTCATGGCGGACTATATGCGGCTGTGCGACCGGCTGGACGCCGATACCCCCATGGACCAGCTGGGCGACCTGTTCGCCCCGGACGCGGTGTGGGGTGGCCGGGGCGGGCGCTACGCTGCCACCTTCGGCCAGCACCGGGGGCGGGACACCATCCTGGCCATGCTGGACCGTTATCGCGTACCCCTGCCGCATTTCACCCTGAACGCCCATTTCCTGACGTCGGAGACCATCGCGGTCGACGGCGACACGGCGGTGGGCGGCTGGGTGATGCTGCAGACGTCGACCTATGCCGCAGGGCCGTCCGATTTGCGCGCCGCCCGCCTGACCGTAACCTTCGCCCGCAGCGACGGCCGGTGGCGCATCAGCCGCTTTGAAACCGAGAATCTGTTCAGCCGGCCCGTGGATCGCTGGGACGATCCCGCCCCGGTTCCCGTTCCCTCCTGATTCTGGAGAACACGATGAGCCAGTGCCCTGGTGACGACGCTCCTCCTCCATCCGCCGACTCTTATGACCATCTGGTCCGGGAGGATCGCGTCCACACCTCGCTGTACCGCGACGCCGCCATCTTCGAGGCGGAGATGGACCGCATCTTCAACAACACCTGGGTGTGGGTCGCTCACGCCAGTGAGTTGCCGGGGCCAAACACCTATAAGTCGGCCCATGTCGGCCGGCAGCCGGTGCTGGTGACCCGGGACAAGGAGGGCAAGGTCCATGTCCTGCTGAACCGCTGCCGCCACCGTGCGGCGACGGTGTGCGAGAACAAGAAGGGCAAGGCCCCCGTCTTTGTCTGCCCCTACCACGGGTGGAGCTACAACGTTGACGGCAAATTGCGCGCCGTGCCCCGGTCCGAAGGCTATTCCGCCGACTTCGACAGGAAGGACTACGGCCTGCAATCCCTGCGGGTCGAGGAATACCAGGGCCTGATCTTCGCCACCTTCCGCGACGACATCGAGCCGCTGGTGGACTTCCTGGGGCCGGCCAAGAAGTGGATCGACCTGTTCATGAAACAGGGGGCCGGCTATGGTGTGAAGACCATGGGGCAGCACCAGTTCCGCTTCCCCGGCAACTGGAAGATCCAGCTGGAGAACACCACCGACGCCTATCACTTCCCCATCGTGCACAAGACTTTCCTGACCTCGCTGGATGAAGAGACGGAAGAGCTGTTCGACGTGCTGGGGCAGGGCGGTTGGGTCGAGGAACTGGGCAACGGTCATAGCGTCATGGTCATGATCCCCGACCTGGTGGATCTGGAGGAGAATCTGGACGCCCCCATCCCGGAACGCTTCCAGGCCCTGGCCAGTGAGTTGGCCCAGGACCATGACGACGCGGAGGTGCGGCGCATCGTTCGTGCCGTGGGCGGCAGCGGCTTCAACCTGAACCTCTTCCCCAATCTCGCCTGCTCCATGGCCTTTTTCCGGGTGCTGCGCCCGGTCGCAGTGGATGAGACGGAGATCACCCACATCGCCATCGGCATGGATGGCGGGCCGGAGGCCGGCAACCGTGCGCGCCTGCGCCTGCATGAGCATTTCCAGGGCCCCATGGGCTTCGGCTCGCCCGACGACGCCGAGGGCTGGGAACGGGTGCAGCGCGGCTCCGCCGCCGGCAAGGATTTGTGGATCCTGCTGAACCGTGGCACCGAGACCCTGGTGGGACACCAGGCGGGCAATCACGTCACCGACGTTAGTGCCGAGGCCGGCATGCGCGCGGCCTATCAAATGTGGAAAAGGATGATGGCGGTATGAGCGACGGGATCGCGCTGGCCGCGCCACCCTGCATCACCCTGCAGGACGCGGCGGAATTCATCTGGCGGGAAGCCGACCTTTTGGACCGCCACGACTATTACCCCTGGCTGGCGCTGTGGACGGAAGGCGGGCGCTACGTCATCCCCATCGAGCGCGACGCGGCCGACTATGCCGCCGTGCTGAACGTGGTTTATGACGACGCCGGCATGCGGGCTGCGCGGGTCAAGCGGCTGATCAGCGGCTTTTCCATGTCGTCCGCGCCGGCCGCGCGCACGATCCGCACGGTGTCCCGCTTCGTCGTGACCGACAGCGGGACGGATACGGTTACGGTGCGCGCCGCCCAAAACCTGACCGAATACAAATACGGGCGCACCCGTGTCATGGCCGCCGACGTCACCTATCGCCTGGTGCGGCAGGGCGATGGGCTGAAGCTGGACCAGAAGGTTGTCCAACTCATCAACTCCGACGATGCGCAGCATGGCATCGGCTATCTGCTGTGAGGCGGACATGGTGACTCATGTGGCATTGGTGACTGGCGCCGCCGCCGGGCTGGGGGCGGCCATCGCCCGTGGCCTGCATGCCGCAGGTTACCGCGTGGCGGTTGCCGACATCGATCAGGCGGCGGCCCAGGCTCTGGCGGCGGAGCTGTCGCCCGCCGGCGATACGGCCGCCGGCTTCGGCCTGGACGTGCGCCTGCAGGCGGACTTCGAACGCGTGCGGGACGCCATGGTCAATCGCTGGGGCGGTATCGGGGTGCTGGTCAACAACGCCGCGATGACCGTTGCCCGGCCGGTGCTTGACATCACGCCCGAGGAATTCGACGCCGTCGTCGCCGTCAACCTGAGTGGCACCTTCATCGGCAGCCAGGTCCTGGGCCGCTATTTCAAGGCGCGGAACTACGGCCGCATCATCAACATCGCCTCGTTGGCCGGCCAGAACGGCGGCACGGCGACCGGGGCGCACTACGCGGCGTCCAAGGGCGGGATCCTGACCCTGACCAAGGTCTTCGCCCGCGACCTGGCCCCCTACGGCATCACCGTCAACGCCGTGGCGCCGGGCCCGCTGGACCTGCCATCCGTACGCCGTACCGTCCCGGCCGACAAGCTGGAACAGATGGTCAAGACCATCCCGGTGGGCACGCTAGGCGACCCTGCCTTCGTTGCCGACATGGTGGTGCGTCTGGCGGCACCCGAGGCCGGCTTCACCACCGGCGCCACCTGGGACGTCAATGGCGGCCTCTACATGCGTTGAGAAAGGGTGCGACATGGTTGACCAGACCTTGTTTCGCGCGGCGATGGCCCGCCTGGGCGCCGCCGTCAACATCATCACCACCGACGGCCCGGCCGGGCGCCACGGCCTGACGGCGTCAGCGGTGTGCAGCGTCACCGACACGCCGCCCACGGTGCTGGCCTGCGTCAATCGCGGCTCCACCGCGTTCGGGATGCTGAAGGTCAACGGCGTGCTGTGCGTCAATGTGCTGGCTGGCCGGCATGAGGCCCTGTCCGGGCGGTTCGCTACGCGGGGAACGGCCATGGGGGACCGCTTCGCGGCGGGCGAGTGGACCCGCCTGGACACGGGCGCGCCCGTCCTGGCGGACGCCGCCGTGGCCCTGGACTGTACCGTGAGTTCCATCAGCGAGATCGGCACCCACGGTGTGTTCTTTTGCGCCGTCCGGCGCGTGGTCCTGGCCGATGCGGCCGAGGGCCTGATCTATTTCGATCGCGCCTACCACCACCTGGGGGCGGCGATGGAGGCCGCCCGATGACCGCGTTCCCGCGTGTTGAAAGGGTGGAGACCATCCTGGTCGACCTGCCGACCATCCGCCCGCACGTCCTGTCCATGGCGACCATGCACCGCCAGACCCTGGCCATCGTCCGGATTTATTGTTCGGACGGCGTTGTCGGGGTGGGCGAGGGCACGACCATCGGCGGCCTGAGCTATGGCGACGAAAGCCCTGAGGGCATCAAGCTCGCCATCGACACCTACTTCACACCCCTCCTGCTGGGGCAGGACGCTGGCCGGCCGGCGCAGGCCATGGCCCTTCTCGGCCGCCATGTGGTGGGCAATCACTTTGCCAAGTGTGCGGTGGAGACTGCCCTGCTGGACGCCCAGGGGTGGCGTGTCGGCCTGCCGGTCAGTGAACTGCTGGGCGGTCGGGTGCGGGACAGGCTGCCGGTGCTCTGGACCTTGGCCAGCGGCGATACCGCCCGCGACATCGCCGAGGCGGAAGAAATGCTGTCCTGCCGGCGGCATAACGCCTTTAAGCTGAAGATCGGCAAACGGACCATTGCGGAAGATGTTGCCCACGTGGCGGCCATCAAGCGGGCGCTGGGCGACCGGGCCAGCATCCGTGTGGACGTGAACCAGGCCTGGGACGAAACGGGCGCCCGCCGGGGCGTCGCCCTGCTGGCCGAGGCGGGTGCGGACCTGGTCGAGCAACCCATCCCCCGGGCCAACCGGGATGGAATGGCCCGCCTGGCCGCCCGGTCGGCCATTCCCATCATGGCGGATGAGGCGCTGCGCGGCCCTGGCGATGCTTACGACTACGCCAGCCGGGCGGCGGCCGACGTGTTCGCGGTGAAGATCGAGCAGTCCGGCGGCCTGTTCGCCGCCAAGCAGGTGCAGGCCATCGCGGATGCCGCCGGCATCGCCCTTTACGGTGGCACCATGCTGGAGGCCGGCATTGGCACGGCCGCCTCCGCCCATGTCTTCGCGACCTTTCCTGGCATTGCCTTCGGGACAGAACTGTTCGGGCCCCTGCTGATGACCGAAGAGATCCTTGCCGAACCGCTGTCTTACGGTGACTTCACCCTGGCGGTGCCCACGGGTCCTGGCCTGGGGGTTGTCCTGGATGACGACAAGCTTGCCCACTTCCGACGCGACGGTGCCGGTCGTACCGGCGTCCTGGTGTCCGCCATCGAGGGGAATTGAACGCATGCTGTTCCAGGTGGAAATGGACGTGAAAATCCCGCACGGCATGGATGCCGCCGTCCTGGATGATCTGAAGGTCCGGGAACGGGTGCGGGCGCAGGACCTGCAAAGGACGGGGGTGTGGCGCCACCTCTGGCGCGTCGTCGGCCAGTATCGCAACACAAGCATCTTTGATGTCGGGAGTGCTGCGGAACTGCACGACATCCTGATGTCCCTGCCGTTGTTCCCCTTCATGGAAATCCAGGTCACCGCCCTGTGCCGGCATCCATCTTCGATCCACGAGGATGACCGCTGACGGGTTTTGTGCCGTCCCGTCCGCAGACCTTTCCAAAACCCAAAACAACAAGACAGAGGAAACAACCATGACCGCGTTGGATAAAACGCTGGAAATCCAGGCCTTCCTGGACCAGGTCGCCGGCATCGCGAACGGAGAGCCCACTCGCCTGAAGAAGATTGTGCGTCGCATAGTCGGGGACCTGTTCGCCACGATCGAAGCTTTCGACGTTACGGATGACGAGTTCTGGCAGGCGCTGAACTTCGTTGGCCAGTCGGCGCCGGAGTTCGGCCTGTGGGCCGCCGGCTTCGGGGTCGAGCATTTCCTGGATGTCCGGGCGGACCGGGCCGACGCGGAGGCCGGTACGGCGGGTGGCACGCCGCGCACCATCGAAGGTCCCCTCTACGTGGCCGGCGCTCCGCTGGAGCGGGGCAGAGCGCGCCTGGACGACGGCAGCGATGCTGGGGAGGTGCTGGTGATGCATGGCCGCGTGCTGTCGACCGATGGCCAGCCCATCCCTGACGCCATCGTGGACGTCTGGCATGCCAACACGCTGGGCAACTACTCCCACTTCGACACCAGCCAGAGCGCCTACAATTACCGCCGGCGCATCCAGACCGACGCGGAAGGCCGGTATTGGTTCCGCTCCATCCTGCCGTCAGGCTATGCCGTGCCGCCGGGAAGTGGTATCGAGCGGGCGCTGTCGGCGATTGGCCGTCACGGCAACCGGCCGGCGCACATCCACTTCTTCGTCTCCGCCGCCGGCCATCGCCACCTGACGACGCAGATCAACATCGAAGGTGACGCCTATCTGCATGACGACTTCGCCTACGCGACGCGCGACGACCTGATTCCGCCGGTCAGCCGTGTCGAAGATATCGGCCTCATTCACGCCGCTGACCTCAATGCGCCCTTCGCGGAAATCGCCTTTGATTTTATATTGCCGGTCGCGATGAATGAGGGTGATGAAGGCCGCTCATCACGGCCTCGAGCCTTAGTTGACTGAAGCGCAGGTGAAGTTTGCGGCTTGGTCGCTGGAGCCCTTGCCTGTCCACCGGGCGACGGCGGGGTAGGGGCATAGAGGCCGGGTCCGCAGGACGGCGGATTTTGGGTGGCGGTCGTCGGCAGGCTTCGCGGCCACCAGCCGGTCGGGCGCCTTGCCATGCTCGACCCAGGCGCGCAGCGCCGCGACGGCATCGAAACGGTTGGGGCCGGGGCCGCCGAGGCAATGGAATGGCCCATGCCCGGCGCCATGAACAGGCGGAAATAACCCTACAGCCGTTTCTGTGCTTTCGCCGGATCGGACGTTTGCGCCACGGCATGGTAGCACTGAATGGGATAGGTTTGGGCGTTCAGCTGATCGGCCCAGCCCTGGCTCATGATCAGCTTGCCGGCCCGTGTCTTGAAGGCCGATAGGTCGGGCGTGACCGAGGTGATGAGGCCGCCGACCTTGCCGTCGGTCAGTGCGACGTCGCGATCGAAGTCGAAATCCTGCCAGCGCCAGGACAGGTCATCGTAGACAATGTTCTGGAACAGCGGGATGAGGTAGGTCTCCCACAGCAACTGGGCCAGATCGATAAGCCGCCAGCCGCCCCAGCGGCTGGTGCAGCCATATGGCCTCGACAATCTGTGCCCCCGATGGACATCAGGGGATCGAAGGCGGTCATCGGTTCCTGGAACACTATCGCAATGGGCGCCTCCCACAGGCGTATGCCGGCCTCCGACAGGGCCAGCAGGTTGGTTCCGTCGAAACGGATGGTTCCGATGAGATCGGCGCCGGTCGCGGGCAGACCGCCGATTTAGCCCGGACTATGCACTGCGGTGGTAATGGTGCAACGACAGCATAGCGATTGTTCTGCGAAGGGTTGTATGGACGCAGTCCTCCCAGTCCCGCCGTTTGGTGGGTTTCCGGGTGATGTTTTTGGGGTTGGCGGGACGGGTTTGGGGTGGGCAGGCTGCCCTGTGTTTCAGGTGACGAGGCGTGTTGTCCTTATCAGAATCATGGCGAGCACGGGCTGGACGGTGCATGCCGTTGGCAGATGGACGCGCAGCTTGGTCTTCATCTCCACGACGCGGGCGGCGATTTTCAGCAGACGCAGGCGCAGCGTGTCGAACTGGGCGGTTCGCCAGGGGGATCGCCGCAGCATAAGGGATCACATCCACCATATCAGCCAATAGGTGCTGGCATGCAGCATCAGGCGCATCTGGTTGGCGGTGGCGCGGGTACAACTGGTGCGGTCGGCGGCCAGATGGGTTTTCCAGCTTTTGATATGGTTCTCGGCCATGCCCCGACGGCAATAGACCTGTTCATAGAGCCACTTACCCCGCCCACCGGTCAGGCTGGTGACAATGAAGCGGGTATCCACGCCCTGGGGCCCCGCCTCGACGCGGGCGATGATGCGCTCCACCCGGCACCAGCTGCGGGCGGCATCATGGAATTCGCTGAAGCGGCGGACCTTGTCCGGTCCCGTCGCCCGTGCCCTGGTGCTGGCTTCCAGCGGGATGACGTGGGCACGCAGGGCGGCGTTGGTGGCCAGCCCGAGGATGAAATCCACGCCCGAGGCCCGGCACAGGTTGAACACCTCCGGCGCTGCATAGTGGCTGTCGGCCCGAACCAGGATCTCCACCCGGGGCCAGTGGGCACGGATTGTCCGGATCAGGCGGCACAGGTGGGAAGCTATCTCCCGACCGCTGGGGCGGCGGGCGGGACGCAGCAGGGCTGCGACGAACCGGCCCTCGCCATCGAACACGATGATGGGCTGGAAGCCATATTCGTCGTAATGGGCGTTGAACAGCCGCAACTGCTGGTGGCCATGGGTGGCGTCGAACGTATCGTCGATATCCAGCACGATGCGCTGCGGCACCTGGCGGAAACTGGTGCAGTAAAGCTCGACCATGGCCCGGCCCATGCGCAGCAGGGCGCGGGCGTCCGGTCGGTTCTCCAGACGCGAGATGGTGGATTGCAAACAGAGATCCGCCGCCGAGGGCAAGCGGCCGAGCGCCATCTTGAAAGCTGGATCGCCGCGCAGACTGTCGGCGTCGATGCCATCCTCATAGTCGCAGGCGATCATCAGCAGGCGGAAACGGATGATGTCGGCCAGACTGTGGCTCGGGCTGACGGGTATCGGCGATGCAGGCCGCCAGCCGCGCCGCCATATTCAGCCGGATATCAATCTCCCGCAGCGCCAGCACTCCGGCATCCGACGACAGGCTGCCCCCGTCAAAACAGGCCTCCACGCACTTGCCCGAAACGGGTGACAGGCCGGGCAGCAGCGGCGTATTCTCTCGCATGGCGGGTGCAGCGTCCTTGGTTCGGGCGGATTTGTGTTTGGCGACTGAATCCTAAACCCAATCAATGACTTGTGCTACACCCGCCAACCAAAATTACGGCCCCGATGCATAATCCGGGTTAGCTCTTGACGTTTCATGGCGTCGGCCGAAGGACGGGTTTCCTTATTTTCCCGCAGGTATAAGTCTGAATTTTTCGGACTTTTTCGGATTTTCTCTGACATTGTCGGAAAAGTTCGGACTTTTTCGGAAAAATTCAGAAAAGTTCGGATTAATTCAGACTTTTTCAGACTTTAAAGCTCCTCAATAATTCCAATCCTGAGCAAAGTGGCGGCATGCATGGCCACCTTTGAAGTCGCTGACCGGCTTTCGCGCGCTCAGACAGGATGGTCAACTAGCCTGCCAATCCATCATCTGTTCCTGGCAAAGCCATGGGTCGAGAAGTTGCACTGGGTGGTAGGTACTGTTGCGAGGCGCCATCGGGCCATCGATAAGGTGTCCTTGAAGCCGATAGGCGCGCCGGAGCACCACAAGCATCCGATTCGCGGCATTTGTCGGCCATTCGGGTTGGGGACAAATCCGGGACAGTGCCGTGCGGTGGAAAACGGGCTGTCAGCTGTGACGGCGGTGTCCTTTGTGCGGGACAGATGCGGGACAAACGGCACCGCAAAATCCAGCGGCTCACAGCACCCCACAGCACAAAAAGCCCAAGAAATATGCCGAGATTCCGTGTGGCGCCTAGATCCGATTTCGCCCTTTCACGGCGGCGACACGGGTTCGAATCCCGTAGGGGACGCCAAATTTAGCCTAAAGGCTTGATTTGGCTCTAGATTTCGCCTTTCGCCAAAAAGCCGTGTGACACACGTATGTGATACACGCGGAGGCGCGGGCTGTGACCCTCATCCCATACATCGTCCAACGTCGCCGCAGACTCTACTTGCGGGTCCGCGCGCCTGCCGATATCGCTGCCTTGAGCGGCCGGACGCACATCACGCGGACGTTGCGGACGGCGGCCCCCCGGAAGGCCAGGGCGGAGGCGGCCCAGCTTCTGGCGGTCGTACATCGTCAATGGGGCGAGGCACGACGAATGATCGCGGCGACGGTGCTGGGCAAACCGATCAGCGAACTGACCGACGAAGAGATCTTCCAGGTCACGCCTGAGCAAATTCAGGGCCTGCCGACGCAGGACCAAGCCCGATTCCTCGACGCTTTGGATCTCGCCGGCCAACGGACCGTCCTGGAGGCCCGCCGTCTGGAGGTGGAGGCACAAGAGCAGGCTGCGCAAACCCAACGGCTCGCCAATGCCATGTGCGGCTTGGAGACCGTTCGGAGGGCTACCCAACTCGCACGGCGGCAGCACACCATGCTGAGTCAGATGCAGGACGTCGCCACCGACCGAAGCCATGCCGCCTCGGTTGCTGACGCGGAGGCCACTACGCGCGCTGAATTCATGGCCATGTTCCGGGTGGGGATGGCCGAGATGCGCGAGCTGAAGGCGGCGATATCCATCAGCACGTCCGCCGCGCAGCAAGCGGTGCTTCAGCCCGAGCCGGGCGTCGCTTCCGCTGCCGCCAATGTCCCCTGGAATGCCTATCTCGAGGCTTTTTATCGGGATAAGCCGGACTTGGGGGACGCGACGCGGGCCAGCTACGGGCAGGCGTTCCGTGCCTTTGGAGGATTGTTCCCGGACAAGCTGCTGAGCGAGATCACCAAGGCTGACATCAAGCAGTTCTGCGATCACCTGCGCGACCGGCCCATCAAACGGGCGGGACGGGAAACGATGGCGCGGGACAGCATCGTCAAGCTGCTGGGCCACCTGCGCGGTTACCTGGCGTGGACCGTATCGGCGGGCCATCTGCCGACAGGGAACCCCGCGGATGGCGTTCAACCCCGAGCGGAGAACCGGCAGGAACGTATGGACCGCGACAAGCGGCGGGCTTTCTCAGCCACGGAACTGACAAAGCTTTTCGACAGTCCGCTGTTCACCGGCTTCCTTTCCACCAGCAAGCGGGCTCAACCCGGCACCCTCCATTATCGCGACGAGCCCTTCTGGTTCTTCGCCCTCGCCGCGTTGACCGGTGCCAGGACGGAGGAGATTGCCGAACTACCCGCCCAATTCGTGAAGTTGGGGGACGTGGAGTGCTTCGACCTGCGGCACGCATCAAAGACCGCCGCCGGGCCGCGGCTCATTCCCGTGCTGCCAGACCTCTGGCGAATGGGACTGCGGCAATGGGCGGCCGACCAGCAACGTCGCGGGCGGGGCATGGTCCAGGGGCCGGAAGCCTCTGATGATTGGAGCAAATGGTCAAACCGCTATCTGGTCAACATCGGTTTGAAGGCGCCGGGGCTGGTGACCTACTCGCTCCGCCATAGTTTCCGCCAGGCGCTGCGCGCTGCAGGTCTTCATGAAGAGCTGGCCGACAAGGTCTTCGGCCACGAGGGCAAGTCTGTGGGCGCGGGCTACGGGCGGGACCTTGCGCCGGCGGAAGCCAAGCTGGTTGTGGAACGCGTGAAGTTCCCGGTGCCCTTGGATCACTTATTCATTCCAAGGAGCGATTACTGAACAGTAGAAAAAATATACGGAAAGTCCGTGGGCAGGTCGATGGCGGCAGGGATCGTGTCCCTGGTCGTGGTGTAAGAGGCGCCCGGTCATTTTGGTCTCCGGCTTGTTTGGCCGGACGGTCATGCGGCGGCAGTCTGCAGCATGATGGTTGGATCATCGCTGACGGCGGCGATGGTTTCCAGGGTCATGTAGCGGCCACGCTGGACCGCCCATTCATCGTTGGTCTCCATGAGGATGGCGCCGATCAGGCGGGTGATGGCGTCCTCGTTCGGGAAGATGCCGACGACCTCGGTCCGGCGCTTGATCTCACCGTTGAGGCGTTCGATGGGATTAGTGCTGTGGAGCTTTGCCCTGTGTGCGGCGGGGAAGGACATGAAGGCCAGCACGTCGTCCTCGGCCTCGTCCATCAGGGCGGCTAGCTTGCCGACCTTGGGACGGAGTTGATCGGCGACCTGGCGCCACTGGGCACGGGCGGCGGTGGCGTCATCCTGGGCGAAGGCGGTGCCGATAAAGGCGGCCACGACACGCCGACCCTGCTTGCCGGCATGGGCCAGGGCGTTGCGCATGACACCGAAGGTGCAGCGAAGCGAAGCGGAGCATATTGGACGCGGCAGCGCTGCCAGGTGGCACGGAACACGCGGGCGACGGCGGCCTTGATGCCTTCATGGGCGTCGGAGATGACCAGCTTGACGCCACCCAGGCCGCGGCGCTTGAGCTTGCGCAGGAACTCTACCCAGAAGGTCTCGGCCTCGGAGACCCCGATGTCCATGCCCAGGATCTCTCGGCGGCCGTTGGAGTTGACCGCCACGGCGATGGTGACGGCCACCGAGACGATGCGGCCATTCTGACGGACCTTCACGTAGGTGGCGTCGATCCACAGGTAGGGCCAGTCGCCTTCCAGCGGCCGTTCCAGGAAGGTCTTCACCCGACCGTCGATCTCCTCGCACAGCCGGCTGACCTGGCTCTTGGACCCGAAGGGCAGCGCGGAGCAGTAAGATGCCGATCATGCCCATGGCTTGGACCAGGTCGTCCACCGCGCGGGTGGAGACGCCCTGGATATAGGCCTCCTGGATCACGGCGGTCAGCGCCTTCTCCGCCATGCGGCGGGGCTCCAGGAATCCTGGGAAGTAGCTGCCCTTGCGCAACTTGGGGATGCGCAGCTCCACCGTGCCGGCGCGGGTATGCCAGTCGCGTTCACGGTAGCCGTTGCGCTGGACCAGCCGGTCGGTCGACCGCTCGCCGTGGCCGGCGCCGGTCAATTCCTGGACTTCCAGTTCCATCAGCCGCTCGGCGGCAAAGCTGATCATCTCGCGTAGGACATCGGCGTCTGCGGCCTTTTCAAGCATCACGCGCAGCGCCATCATCGGGTCGGTCATCGTGGTCACCCTCGGTTGGGGTTTTGTTGTGGTGACCAAACTTTACCGAAGAACCGCGATGACCGCCCGCCGTGTCATGTCTTCCAGCCGGCATAGCCGGCCTCCAGGCATGACACGGCGGAAGCGCTCCTACACCACGCGGTGGGAGACGATCCGCCTACTTCTTCTTCAAAATCAGAGCCGCATTCCCCGGGGTTCCGCGACGACCCCCTTTTTCGGGGCGGATGTATAGGAAAAATGGGGCGTGCGCGATGTTACGCAACATGCGCACAACCGTTTCAAGACCGCTTCTCGATTCTCCAGTCCATCGTCACCGCTATTCTAAAACGGTACCGGGGTGGATGGCCGGCTCGGCCGACGCTGCCGCAAGGCCTCGGTTAGGACGCCGTGCCGTGAGGCACTGCGTCCTGCGCCGCAAGAGAGGAGAGATTTTTCGAATGTACAGAATAGGGAAGTATACCCTGGCTTTGGGCATCTGCACCGCTGTGATCGCGGAGCCCGCGATAGCGCATCATTCCTTCGCCATGTTCGACCAGAACAAACTATCCGAACTCAAAAACGTGACGGTAGTTCAGTATACATGGGGAAATCCACATGTATATATTATAATTAAGAGCGAAGATACGGCCTATACGTTAGAATGTGGAAGTATTGCGAACATGAGTGAGATGGGGTGGAAATTCAATACCATAAAGGGTGGTGACAAAATCGACGTCGTGTTTTACCCGCTACACAATGGCAAGCCGGGCGGAGCACTCAAAGCTGCGACGCTGTCCAACGGCAAGAAGTTGGAAGCGTAATGGTCAGCGCCCGCAACCCGGAATCAGAATAAAAAGAGCAGGGGAGGTCCTAAAATGGACTTCAAGAATATAACGAGACCAGCTCTTGCGCTGGCTATTTGTCTGATGTGGATCGCCGACACAGCGTTGGCGGATTCGGCCACGGCCCGCACCAAAGGGCAACCGAACATCACCGGCGTCTGGGAACGTTATCCTAGCCCCTTCCCGGAAGGGGTCACCGCCTTCGACGACATTCCACCACCCGGCAATGGGCCCGACCTGAAGGAGCCCTATGCCAGTCAGTGGAGGGCGCAAGAGGCCAAACGCAAAGCGGCGCTGGATGCCGGCACACCACTTGTTGACGCGAGTACCCGTTGTCTGCCCGAAGGCATGCCAACGATCATGCAAGCCATCTACCCCATCCAGATCCTCCAGACCCCAGGGCAGATCACGGTTCTGGCGGAGCTTTTCATGCAGACCCGCCGCGTCTACCTCGATCAGCCGTTTCCGGCGCCTGATGACCTTGCGCCATCATACTATGGCTTTTCGTCTGCGCATTGGCATGGAACTACGCTTGTTGTAGAAACACGCGGGATTCGGAAGGACGTCCAGTTCTTCGAAATTCCCCATGGCAACGCTATGACCATCGCGGAACATTACCGACTGATCAAGCCCAACAGGCTGCGTGTGGATATCTCCATCGAGGATCCAGAATATCTCAATACGCCATACAGCTTTACTTATGAATACAGGCGGAATGATAAATACCGGATATCCGAATATGTTTGCGATCACCGCCTTGACGTGATCAACTCGGACGGGACCGTGTCTCTCGGGGTGAAATGAACCGCAACGACCTCAGGGCGTTTTATAGTTTCGCGACGCTCCTGCCTTTGCGCTGGAGCGTCGCGCCATTGACCGCTGGCACGCTGCCGGCGCCAGCCCCAGAGGGCAAATGAAGACCATCAGCAACTCGGCGCCCGATGCAACTGCACGCGCCCTTGCCGAAGAAGCGCGCGAAGTGCGGGGCTTCATCGCCTCCAACCGATCCGAGACCCTCCTACGTCTTTTCGATTTCCTTCTTCGACAGTCGATCGAGGGGCGGCGGCCCAAGGAGACGGAGATCGCCGTGGAGGTGTTTCCAGGGGGCCCCGCCGCTTCGGGCGTCCAGGGCTCACAGGTACGCGTCGGCATTTATCGCCTCCGCAAAAAACTTGATCTCTATTATGCGGACAAGCCCGGGAAGCGCCTCATCATTCCGCAGGGTGAGTACGGGTTCATCCTCAAATCGCCGGATGCCTCCAACCACAATGAAAAAGCGCCAACCGAAGACGGACGCGTGCGACCGCGCCATGGCCACTCCGTTCGAGTGGCTGCCTCCATCCTGCTATTAGCGAATGTCGCCCTGGTCTGGTTGTTTTTCAGAGGCACCATCGGCATCGGCGGCCCTGTTGACCAACCGGCGTTCTGGCGGTCGTTCGGGGAAAAAATCACCGTCTTCGCTATCGGCGACTATTTCATGTTCATCAGCAAGCCGAGTGGAAAAGGGGTTGAGGAAATCATCCAGGACCCGTCCATCGACTCTGCCGATGCATTCTATGAATATGTCACCAAGACGACAAGCGAAAGGGGCAGCCTCAGAAACGAGGATCTCTATGCGGTGAGCTCGGATATTGTGGGTCCGATCAGCAGGCTGTGGTCCTACCTTAAGGATTACCGGCTCACCGCCGTGGCATCGTCAGCGCTTGATCCCAATATCATGAAAACGTCGAATATCGTCTATGTCGGCGCGCTCGACGCTCTTAACCCATTGCTGAAGAACCCGCTTTTCCGCGCTTCGCAATTCAACTGCGCGACCACGTGCTACGAGTTGGTCGATAGGCCGTCCGGCCGGCGGTTCCTTTCCGACAGCCCCTACCTGTTGGATGACGGGATCATTCCTCGGCGCGACTATGGCTATATAGCGGGCTTTCCTGGACCTTCGGGTAATCAGGTCCTGATCGTTTCCGGCACGGGAGACGCCGGAGTTGCGCAGATGGCCGGCATCGTCACCGACGCGAACAAGCTGGAAGAGCTTCGCCAGCGGGTCGGAGGGAAACTCAGATCATTTGAGGCCCTGTACCAGGTGCGCACGATGTTCAATGAGAGCTATGGAAATTTGCTTTTGATTGCCCGGCCAATCAATTCCGATCGGATTTGGGAAACATCAGTGAATAATGGTCCCGTGCCTTAACGACCGGCGGTCCCTGGTCCTGCCATTTTTAGTGGTCGCGCGATCAGAAGGCTGGTGTCGAATATCAGTCCCCCAACGGTGCGGACCTGATAGAGCGCTTCAAACGCCGCAGCGCCATGCGTCTGACGGGCCAGGAGGTCAAGGTCACGCTTGTCAGACACAAGCTTGATCATCCGGGAAAGCCCGGCATCCTCGATGCCGGAGATGACAAGGATCTGGTTTCCCGATGGCCCGGGATAGCTGGCGACATAGCCATAGTCATAACCGTAGGCCGGCACGGCTGGATGCGTAACGTCCGAATTCTGCGCGGATGCGGGCCGCGCCGTGAATACCGTGCCTGAGGGTATATCCCTCAACTCATCGAAATTTTCGCCGGGGACGAAACCGGACATTTGAAGGATGGGGGAACGCGGCGTCCCCAGCTGCGCAAAATAGTCGATAAATATGACGTTCCCCGAGTCAATCGCGTCCTGGGACAGTTGCGACACGGGGGTCATGTCCGGAATGCCGTGGTCGGCGCGCATGGCCGATACCAACGGCAAGATCGCCGCCGCTCCGGTGGCCACCCGCGCCGGCACCCGGTGAATGTCGCGATCGTGCAGCTTGCTGAAGTCGTCGGGGTGCAGAGTCAGATAATTATCGAGGTCCCGTCCCGACTGGATTAGGGGATTCATGACGAGGCGCCGGGGCTTGCCATCGGGGCCGCTTTCCACAACCACATAGAAGTCGCCAACGGCGACCACAGGCAACCGTTTATGCACCGCGACCGGCCCCCAAAAAGCCGTCTGCCGGAGGGGCGACGGGCCGCCGTTCAGCTGCTCGAAAAGGAAGAGGGCAGCCCATCCGAGCGCGCTCGCGGCGACCATGACCGCGAGCCGGCGCCAAGCCGCACTTCGGGCGGGCGGCGGTTCAGGAGGAGGTACGGCTTCTTCCTCCTCCGTATCCTCAGGCCCGGGGGCCAAGATCAGGCGATATTCCCCTTTGGGGATCTGCAAGCGAGGTCCGCTTTTTCCCGTATTGAAATGATCCAGCCGCTGGCGGAGCCGGGACATATGCCCTCGAACCATCGAATCCTGCGAGGTGTCGAACGCAGCACTCTTTCCGAATACGGCCATGGCTATTTCGATTTCCTTGGGAGCCCGGCGATCCGCCGAACGCTCCAAAAGATAATCGAATAGCTGCGTCAGGATCACCGAGCGGTTTTCACCCAGCAGCACCGCACGGAACTGCGAGGCCTCAGCGGCGATCAGCGCTTCTTTCTCATCGCCGGGCTGATCAGTTGGCAAGGTGAGGTTCGACCGCATAGTGGTTACCAGCAGGAGGTATCTCGTCCTGCCCCATCCGGAGTGTCAATGTGCCCCCCTTTGTTCAAACAGTTCGGCATTGCAGCGACGAGGCTGGCGAAACCGGGGCCTATCGTCAAGCACGGCCGGTTACGGCCTGGATCGTCGTGTCAACCTATATCCAGATCGACGCGCTGGGCGTTGAAGGAGTAGCCGGGCATAGCTCTCCGCATCAGGTCGGATTCGGCAATGGCCGTTTCCTCCGGGGTTACCGGGCCTGCGTTGCCGGTACGGTCTGTATTTCCGCTGAACTCGCGGATTCCTTTGAGATCGGCCCAGACAAGCCAGAAGGACTTGCCATCGGGTGCGATCCATTTAGGTGCGATCTGGGGTGAATACGCCCGCGCGGCGGGGTCGCCACCGGGCGTCCAGGCGGCCTCCTCATGTACCTGACGCCAGGGCCCCCAAGGTGTCGCAGAGACCCAGAAGCCCAAATAGCCGGGCTTGGCGAATTCGGTGCCGTCAGGGGCGCAGCCCGTCCCGGCGCTGACCATCATGTACAAATCCAGGGGTTCATTATAGACCACGCTCGGCAACCATGTTTCGACGACGATGTCGCCGGGGAAAAGGTTGGAGCGGTTGACCCAGCCACGCGGAAATACATGAACCGGCTTTCGTCCGGCGATGTTGGCCACCCATCGTGCCACGCCATGGCCTGCCCATCCTCCGAAGAACTCATAGGCGTCGCGGTTGGGTATCCTGTCGATGGGCACCCGGAACATCATCAGCTCGTTCATCAGGCCATCGATATTGCCATTCGGGCCATATACATAAATATAGCCATCACGATTCGCGCGGTAATCCTGGCCCATCTGGAGAATGGAAAGCAGTGAGAAGCAGCCATTCGGTTCGTTGAAGAAGGCGAGCCGCTCGCGCGACTGCTCTTTCCAGCCCTCCCATCTGACTGGAGAGGTGCCATCCTGATTGCGCCATGACCGCCCGCCGTCATCGGATTGAATGAGCTTGGCGGCTGTCCAGCGGCGGGGCCGCTCGGCCGCTTGGTCCAGCGCGCTCAGGAATTGATATATCCGGCCACCCACAGCCAGCAGGCCATGTCCGTGATAATGAGGGGCGTCTTCCGGTTCGCCGGCTTCATCCACATGCGGATAACCATCTCGTTGGGTGACGATGGCGTCGGTCGGGCCGCCGCCAATGCTCCACAAGGACCTCTTGAAGAATTTCGTGGGGGGATCAAGCCAACCGGGCCCGTCATTGACGACAACCAATTGACGGTCATCCGCGCCCCAAGTCATCTTATAGCCGTCCCCCAAGCTGGGCAGCCTCAATATCGTTTCGTCTCGCCGCCATAGGGACCGGACGGAAGCAGCGCCGCCCCCTGAAGGGCGGAGTGCCGCCAGCGCCCTGGTGCTGGCGGTGGGCAGCGCCTGGGCGGCCAGGCCCATCGCCAGGGCCCGTATCAGGAAATCGCGTCTTTGGGGCATGCGAAATCACTCCATGATCAGGGCGTTGGTCGCCCTGCAGGAACTGGAATTTTTTCCGGCCAGGGGCAGACCACCTCGACGGGCGGCCTGCTACTGGCCGGTCAAGCAGGCGACCTTCGAATTCAAGTCGCCGCGAAGCCCCATCCTCAGAAACTCTGCTGGAACTGCACGCCGAATTGGCGTGGGCGGCTGACCACGCCACGGGGGTAGCGTTCATAGGTTCCGTCAGCAAGAAGCGTCTGACGTTCGAAGCCCGCGGCAGGCTGATCACCAAAGTTCAGGCGTTCATCCAGCAGATTCTTGACGTAAAATAAGACCTGGGATTGCCCGAAACTCACGCCGATATTGCCGTTGACCATGTTGAACGCCTGGCGCACCACAAAGCCTCCGCGCCCGGTCGGGACATCGACGGAGCCGGTATAGCTGTAGTCGGCAGCAATAAAGAGCTGATAGTCTTGACTGAGGTCCACCTGGTAGAATCCAGATATGGTCCCACTCCATTGCGGAACCTGAGAAAGGGGACTGTTCGCGGGTTGCGGCAGCACGCCGGGATCCAGAAGGACGCCATCGGTATAGCCGAGCCCCAACTCGATCGTGAAAGGCACCCCGGCGAAGGGACGGCCGGAAACCTCCATTTCACCGCCCCGGATACGCGCCTTACCCGCATTCGTCGTGACGGACAGGGTGCAGGTGGGCAAATAAACCGACTGCTGGATGTCGGACCAGTCAATTTGAAAGACCGCCGCGGACGCACTGAGCCGGCCCTCTGCCAGGCGGCTCTTAATTCCGGCCTCATAGCTCCACAGCGTGTCGGATCGATACTGCCGCAACGCATCGCCATTCAGGCCCAAATGCGCGAGGTCGGCCGAACAAAGATCCGCCGGAAGGGATTGCTGCGCGCCCCCGGCCCTGAAGCCCTTGGACACAGAGGCATAGATATTGCCCTGCTCGTCCAGCTTATAGGAGACCACGGCTTTGGGAATGAGCCCCGACTCGCTGTTCCCGATAGCTGGCACATAGGATGACCCCGCGGGTAGGAAGACGAATCCCTGGTCCTCGTTTGCGTCGGTCTTCTGATTTGTCCAATATTGCCGCAGGCCTGCCGTGACGGTCAGCTTCGGGATGATCTCATAATATAGTTCGCTGAAAAGCGCCGCATCGTTGCTGTGAATGAACGTGCCATTGGCGGCGAGATAGGACGGATTGAAGCCCGCGTCGGCCAGCGCCGGGATCGGAGTGACCGGCACGGTGTCACGGCGGTTCTGATGCTGGTAGAATACCCCGGCAATGCCGGAGAGGTGCGGCAATAGCGTGCCATCGTCGAAGGAAACGCGACTTTCGTGTGTGAGCCGCGTTTCGGTATGGTGGGTATCCTGGTAAATGGGTGTATTGCCGAAGTCGATCCCTGTAGCCTGGGTAAGGTACAGGTTGCTCCCCTCGGTGTCGTCTTCCCGCTCGTTGATCCGGCGCGCGAAATAGCTGGTGGAAGAAGCCACGGAGATATCGTCTCCGGTATAGTTCAGGACGAACGACCCAATACCCCAGCGATCCCGGGAATATTCCTGCACGTCTTGGGCACGATCCACCGTGTAGGATAAGGGTTTATAATCGGGATAGGGTACGTAGGCGGCCGGAAAGCCGTGCAGGTCGCTTGACTGGCCCATGGCGCTGATGGTCGCCTCCACCTCGTCCGTCAGTTTGGCCCGTAGCGTGACCGACGCCGCGTAGGTGTCGTTGCGACCCTGTCCATCCCTGGAGACGAGATTGCCGGAAGCGTCGGGAAACCGGCGCGTGATGAATCCGGAATCCCGGGTATCGGCAATGGCGACATCGAGGCCGAGCCGACCGGGAGCAAGCACGACATTTGCGATGACGTTGCCATCATAATCGAGCCCCCCGCCTTCGGTACCGCCGCCCTGCACTTGCACCTCGCTCGAATTCTCAGTCAATGAGGGCTTGCGGGTGATGAAGCGCACGTTGCCACCCATGGAACTGGCACCGAAAAGGGTTCCCTGGGGGCCCTTGAGCACTTCGATGCGATCGAGGTCCAGTGTCAACGGACTGACCGATGAGGGCACCGGCGTGTCATTGATATAGTAGGATGTCGTCCCACTGCCCGCCACGCCGCGGATGGTGGTCTGGCGGCTACCGCTCCACAACAGATCCGCTCCTTGACCATATTGGAAGGTCAGGTTGGGAATGCGGGTCGCATAATCGGTAAAATTCTGAATGTTCTGCGTCTTCAGATAATCGGACGAATAGGCGGTG
Organism: Azospirillum sp. B4; assembly: GCF_000333275.1. Taxonomy (GTDB): domain Bacteria; phylum Pseudomonadota; class Alphaproteobacteria; order Azospirillales; family Azospirillaceae; genus Nitrospirillum. The sequence continues at coordinate 33,577 of NZ_BACU01000527.1, forward strand.
ATGGAGGCTGGAACATCCAACGCCTTCTCATCCTTCCGCCTGGCCGAGACGACGATCTCGGCAATATTGAGTCCATCGCTGCCGTCATTCTGCTTCGAGGCTTGCTCCTGTGCATAGACCACGCTTGTTGGAGTGGACAGGACGGAACAGGCGAGCAGTAGTACGCGTAAAGATATGAATGTTTTTCGTTCATTTGGAATTGCGGCGCCGCATTCCAAGATCAGCCGATTCTTCAAATCCCTCATGACGGTTTGCTCTCCCCGATTTTGAAAATATGCTTGTTGGCCAGCTTGCGCTTCGCTCCCAGTCAGCGCTTGTCGCGGTTCAAGCCTCGACACCGTCATTTGGCCAGCCTTGGCGGCTGTTTTTGAATCGCAACAATGAAGCTGAATACGTATATTTGTTGCTTAATGTAAACGCTTCCTGAGATAAACGCAGCAAGGCCGCTTGAAACCGTCCGGAAACGTTTCGGAGTGTGCCGTAACGTCGTCCGAGAGCGCCCGTACGTGTGTACGTTCCCCGGTCGTGGCTGGAGGGACAGCATGTCAAGGCGACCAGGGGGCCCGAAGGCGTGACCCCGAAGGCGTGACCCCGAAGGCGTGACTGGGACGGCAAGGCGCGACCGGCATCGGCCCTGGCGCTACGGTTGATGATGCGTGAGCATGGACATGCTGCTGCAGGTGGTTGGCCGCACCCAGTCATCACGAATACCAACGGCTTCCTGGCCACCGGTCAATTCTGCGGCTTGGAACTGTTCACCCCAAGGGGGAAGTCCAGTACCGGGTCAATGTTTGGTGTAGATTGACAGGCCGGTACCAGTCAATTACTGGATCTCCATCTCCATCAGCTACCGGTCCTTGGCACCGTGACTAGAAGAGTGCGCCTGTCGTCGCACCGCTTCATTGGCATCGTAACCGTACGTAACTTGCGCGCTGAGCCTTCCCCTGCCGGATATAGGCGGAAAGCACAACAGGGAGGTGAACCGTGCAGGATTTAAGGGCGGTCCAGAAGGACGGACGCCGCGTGTGTGAGGCTGGAAGCTGTCGGAAAGGAACACGCACCCTCAAGGTGACCATGCTGACAGGTTGTCTGATTTCAGCTGTCAGCCACATCGCGTTGGCGGAGACCGACAACAATATCGCCGAAGACGTGATCGTGACCGCCGAGCGCCGTGATTTGATCGGCAGCGCACTGACCTCCAGTCAGGGAGTGGTGGTCAAGGATGAGTTGGATCTGCTGCCGGCCTATCGCGTGGGCCAAATGCTGGAAACGGTGCCCGGTCTGGTGGTGACCAGTCATAGCGGTGAGGGCAAGGCCAACCAATACCTGCTGCGGGGGTTCAATCTGGACCACGGCACCGACTTGGCCGTCAGTATCGACGGCATGCCTGTCAACATGCGCACCCATGCCCATGGCCAGGGCTATACCGACCTGAACTTCGTCATCCCGGAACTGGCCGACGGCTTGGGTTATACCAAGGGCCCCTATTTCGCGGCCCAGGGCGACTTCTCGGCGGTTGGATCGGTCCAGATGGGCTACGGCAACCAGATTGCGAGCCAGATGGCGTTGACGGCCGGCACGCTGGGCTATCAGCGTGCCTTTGCCGCCGGCACGACCGATCTAGGGCCTGGTCACCTCACCGCGGGCGGGGAACTGGTGCATTACGATGGCCCCTGGGACCATCCGGACAACCTGCGCAAGGGGAACGCTGTGCTGCGTTACGGCCAAGGCGACCGTTACGATGGCTTCACCGTCACCGCGATGTATTACCATGCCTTATGGAACGCCACGACCGATCAGCCGGCGCGCGCAATTGATGACGGCTTGATCGGCCGCTACGGTACCTTGGACCCGTCAGATGGCGGCAAGGCTCAGCGCATGAGCCTGTCCGGCACCCTCGCCGTGTCGGTGGACAAGGGCTGGCTGGCCGGCGGCGCCGTGAAGGCCAATGCCTATGTCGTCAACAACCAGCTGACGCTGTGGAACAACTTCACCCATTTCCTGGATAATCCGATGCTGGGAGACCAGCATGAGCAAAACGAGAACCGCATGGTGGCGGGCGGGGCGGTCAGCTACGCCAAGACATTGTCCTTGTTCGGTGTCGATCATGAACTGCTGACCGGCCTGGATGTTCGTTTCGACGACGTGAACGTTGATCTGCTGGCCACCCACCAGCGCGTGCCTTATGAGGCACTGGGCGACGACAACGTCCGGGAGGCCGGCAGCGGCGCCTACCTTCAGGCGATCAGCCATTGGACACCCTGGCTGCGCACCGTTGCCGGCGCGCGCGAGGATTACCTGACCGGTACCGACCATGGCACCAACGCCGGCGTGGTGGCCGCCCGTCTGGCCCAGCCCAAGGGCAGTGTTATTTTCACCCCCTGGGACAGCACGGAGATTTATGTCAGCGCGGGCCGCGGCTTCCATAGCAATGATGTACGCGGCGCAACCCAGGGCAGGGCGCCGCTGCTGCCCAAGGTGGATGGGACGGAAGTGGGTTTGCGAAGCACCCTCCTGCCCAACCTCACGGCCACGCTGACGGCCTTCCAGATGGATTTCGTGTCGGAACTGACATACGACGCCGACGCGGGCCAGACGAAGGCGGGACGTCCCAGCCGGCGCCGGGGGCTGGAACTGAACACCACCTACGCGCCCTGGTCCTGGCTGGAACTCTATGGCAGCGTCGCCTTCAGCCACGCCCGCTATACCGACCGCGATCCTGCGGGCGATTTCATCCCTGACGCCCCCAAATACATCGCTTCCCTGGCCCTGTACCTGAAGGACCTGGGATCATGGGGCGGGGCGGGGCCGTGGGCCGCCGGCACCTGGGCGGAAGGGCGTCTGTCGGGCGGGCTGGAATTCCGTTATCTCGGCGCCCATCCCTTGATCGAGGACAACAGCATCCAGTCCAACGGGTATAGCGAATGGAATCTGAGCCTGGACTATAAGTTGGACAGCGGCTTGCGCCTGGGTATCGGCGTCTACAACATGTTCAATAGCAAGGACGATGCCGCCGACTATTACTATACCGACCGCCTGCAAGGCGACCCGGCGGCGGGCGTTTCCGACATGCACATCCATCCGCTGGAACCCCGGTCCGTCCGGTTCACCATCGCGCGGCAATTCTGACGGCCTTGGGGGCGGATCGCGTGGTGGCGTACCGCCACCGGCGATCCGCCCCGGATATCCGGTGAAGCGGGCATGCTCCGCGCGGCTGGGGATCACGCTCCCTTCGGCCGTGACCAGGCCCAGCCGCTGATCCGCCAGCCGGCGGCCTCTCGGCGCAGGGCCACGGTGAAGATCGCCCCGATTTCCGCGCCCGGCTTTCCGTTGAGTTTGTAGTGGAAGTCGGCCGGAACGACGACGTAAGCCCTGTCCGCTTCAATGTCCACCCGCCACGGCTTGCGCAGCTTGTTGACCCCGTCGGTCAGGCCGATCGACTGGTTGAAAGCCGCCAATGCGGCTGCCCATTGGGCGCATGTGCCCTTGCCGTGCCATTGAAAGGGCGCGAATTCGTCGACGATCGACGTTTCCTCGGCACAGGCGGCGATGGCGGTCGCAACATCGCCCTGGTTCAAGCTGTCCACCCACTGGTTGACGGTTTTCATCACATCGTCGCGCTCGGCGGCAACGGCATGCTGATTCAATAGAACCATACCGGTGACTGCGATTGTGAGGGCGCGCCCGGCGCGCCGAAGCATCTGTCTCATGGCTTCTTCCTGGTGGTGAAATGGCAGGTGTGTCCCCTGAGGCGCATCGTGGCTAGCGCGCGACCACCGGATGCCGCAGCGTGCCGATGCCATCGACCGTTGCCACAATCACGTCGCCCGGCCACAGCCATTCTTGCGGGTTACGGCCGGCGCCAACACCGGCGGGCGTGCCGGTTGCGATGATGTCGCCCGGTTCCAACGTGATGCCCCGGCTGATGTCGGCGATCAACTCATCAACCTTGAACAGCATATAGGCAGTATTGCTGCGCTGCTTTTCCACGCCGTTGACGGTCAGCCACAGGTCGAGCGACTGCGGATCGGGGATTTCGTCGGCGGTGACGACGACAGGCCCCATGGGGCAATAGCTGTCCTGTCCCTTGGAATAAATCCACTGGCCGGCGCGGCGGCAATCGCGGGCGCTCATGTCGATGCAGACGGTGTAGCCGAAGACATGGCGCAGCGCGTCGGCACGGGGCACGCTCCGGGCTTTCGTGCCGACAATGACCGCCAGTTCCACCTCCCAATCCAGCTGCTGGGTGATCGTGCCATCATGCAGGATCGGTTCGCCTGGCCCGATGACGCTGGTCGGCGGCTTGGAGAAGATCACGGGCTGGCGCGGCAGATCCGGTGAGGTGTCCAGCGACTTGGCGCTTTCGGCGACATGCTGGGTGTAATTGAGGCCGATGCCGAAGATGTTCTTGCGGGGACGGGGTATAGGGGCCAGCAGCGTCACGTTCGCCAGCGGCGCGGTGGTGCCGAGCGGGAACACCCCCTCGCACTCCGCGATCAGCCGGGTGGCGATCGCCACCGCCTGCGGACCCAGGTCGATGAATTCCAGCATCGAGGAGGGGAAAGGCGCGTGTTTCGCGCCGCCGAAGCGGGCCAGGTCGATCACGAGATCGCCGGCGATGGCGCCGAGACGCGCGGCCGACTCCACATCGACGCGGTAAGTGACGAGACGCATGGAAATTCCTTCAGGGTTGGTCAGGAAAGAACCGGCTGATGTCCGCCGTTCTCGCCCAGGGCTTCTTCCCGGTAGAGGCCGAGCGCGTGCATGACGGGCAGGTCGTGGAAGCTGAACAGGCAGGCGTCCTCGGTGACGGAGGCATTGGCGTGTTCGTGATACATCCAGGATGGGACAACGAAGATGTCCCGCTCCTGCCAATCGAAACGCTGGCCGTTGATCACCGACCAGCCCCGGCCTTTGGCGCACTGATAGACGAAGCTACCGGTCTGGCGGTGGGCCTTGGTTCGTTCCCCCGGCCGCAACATCTGCATCGTCGCGCCGATGGTCGGCATCACCGGCCCCCCCGTGGCCGGGTTCACGTAATCCATGATGATGCCGTCGAAGGGCGAGCCGTCCGAGACCCCCGCGTAACGCGATAGCGCCTCATAGGTCGGTGCCCACTCGTACTTCAGCAGCGGCGAATAGCGTTTGGCCCAGGCCTGGCCGGCCGGCCGCAGGCCTGACCCGGCCCACAGGGCAAGGCTGTCATTGACGGGGTGGGAGATCGCCTGGCGAAGGTCCGGATGAACCTCATAGAAGTTGGCGTCGAGCGCGTTCATCAAGGGAATGTCGAGGCCATCCTGCCAAATGCAGATCGTGCCATCCTCCGCCACGCCGTGTTCGTGCCAGGTGCCGTTGGGGGTCAGCACGAAGTCGTTGGCGCCCAAGGTCATCTTGTGACCATCGACATTGGTGAAGGCGCCGGCGCCCTCCATGATGAAGCGAAGCGCCGACGCGCTGTGGCGGTGGCTGGAGGCGCACTCGCCCGGCTTCATCACCTGAAGCCCGGAATAAAGCCACCCCACGGCGGCGACGACATCCGAACGCCCCTTGTTCTCCAGATAAACCACGCGGCGCCCGGCCTGCTCCGGTGTGACGAGGTCAAGCGCCCTTAGCACATCCCCGCGCAGATCCTGGAACCGCCAGATCATGGGAACCGACGATGAGCTGGGCTGCCATGGCTCGATCTTGTTGGCGACAGTCCACAGCGCACCCGTGCCCAAGGTGCTGAGCCGCCGATAATAGTCAATTAATTCAGGTGTATCGGACACATTGGCGCGGCCAACGACATCCTCCCGATACGCGTCGTAGGTGATTTGGGGCATCGCGCCCTCCGAGGAATTTATTATAGGCTTAAAATATCTTGCCTGGTTGGCGGATGCAAGTATCTTGGCTGGCATGTCAGCGCCGCCAAGGCGCCCCCATGGATAGACACGCGAAGGGTGCCCGTTCAGATGGACTTCGACTTCAGGCAGCTGGCTGCTGCCGACCGCTACAAGCTGATGAGTGCCGTGATCACCCCCCGGCCCATCGCCTGGCTGACCACCCGGTCCGTGGAGGGCGCGCGGAACGCCGCGCCCTACAGCTTCTTCAACATGATGGGGGCGGAACCTCCGCTGGTGGCTATTGGGCTTATGCGCCGGCCCGACGGCACCTTGAAGGACAGCGCCAGGAATATCCTGGAAACCGGCGACTTCGTGGTGAACCTGGTGAGTGAAGCCGACGCGCCGGCGATGAATTTCACCTGCATAGACGCGCCCCCGGACTTTGATGAGCTGGAGCATGCGGGGGTCGCCGTCGCCCCCTCGGTCACGGTCGCTCCTCCGCGGATCGCCTCTGCTCCGGTTTCGATGGAATGCCGGCTTTTCCACCACGTCGATGCCGGACAGTCGACGGTCGTCTTGGGCGAGGTATTGCATTTTCACATCCGCGACGACCTGGTCGATGCGCGGCGCCTGCATGTGGACACCCTTGCCATGGCGCTGGTCGCGCGGATGCACGGTGCGGGGTGGTATACTCGCTCAACCGACCTGTTCCAGCTTTCACGGCCATCCTATGCGGAGTGGCCGGGGGCGGCGGGCTGATTACAGGGGCGCATCCCAGGCGGGAAGGGGGGAGATGACCAGGTTGCCGATTTTGCCGTTGGCTGCGACGGTGACGCTGACCTCGATGACCCCATGCTCAAAGCGGGCGCGATACCGATATAGCGTGTCGCCGCACATGTCCCGGCGGTCGAACGGTGCCAGCTCCTGCAGTGGGCCCAGCGCGGATAGGACCTTGGTGTCGTCGGCCATCAATTCCGTGAAGTCCAACTGGGCGAAATCCGTGAAGTCACCATACGCGACGCGGCCTGCCGCCATGTCACCCAGCAGGCGCCTCACGCGCACGGTCATGGCCGGTTCCCTGTCCTCTATTGGCGCGGCCGGCGGCCGGGCCAGGTTGGGCTCCACGATTTCCGCGACGTGGCGGGCGATGGTTCCGACGTGGGCATTGTCGCTGTTGGCAAAGACAGTGACCGCGAGGTCCCCTTCCAGATAGCGGACGGCATAGGTCTGGAAGCCCTGCCAACTGCCGGCGTGCCACCAGACGCCGCTTTGAGCCGCGGCGTGCTGGAACCAGCCGAATCCATAGGGGTAGCCGCATCCATTGTTCAGGCGGGCCGGCTTGGCAATCTCGGCCCAGGACTCATCTGTCAGGATCCGATGGTCCGCCATGCCGGCGGCCCAGGCCGCATAATCGAGAATGGACAGATACAGCGACCCATCGGCTGTCGAGTTCGCGGTTGGCGAAATCCATTCGGCGTTGCGTGGCTTGCCGTCCCGCATCTCATAACCAGCCGCCCGGTTGGGAATCACTGCCGTCTCATCAATGGCCCGCGCCGTGCGCATTCCCAGCGGCGTGAATAACCGCTGCTGCAGGAAATCGGCGTAATATTGTCCGCTGACCCGCTTCACCAGAAAGCCCAGGACAATGTAATCGGAATAACTGAAGCGCCAGCGCGCGCCGGCGGGAAAATTCAGCGCCTCGCCCGTGATGATTCCCAGCAATTGGGCGTCGGTGTAGTCGGCGCGGAAATCCCCATTCGGGGTCGCCGGCAGGCCCGACGTGTGATTGAGCAGGTGCCGGATCGTGATGGGCCGCCAACTGGACGGGACTTCTGGAAGATATGCCCGGATGGACTCATCCAGCCGGATTTTGCCATCCTGCACCAACAACATCACCCCCGCGGCGGTCAGTTGCATGCCGGTCGCCCCGGTCTTGAATAGTGTGTCCGGATGGACCGGCACCTGATGTTCCAGATTGGCGAAGCCGTACCCTTGGGCGCGCAGAAGCCGCCCATCGCGCACAACCGCGACCGCGAGCCCGGGAATGCCATCGCGGGCCATTTCGGCGGTGATGTAATCATCGACCGGTTCGGCGGCTGCGGTCGCCGACAGTCCCAGCAGAATGGCGGCGGCCAGAAGATAGTCGATCCTGTTCATGGCGAATACTTCTGGCAGCCGAGGCTTGGGGGAACAATTGCCGAAGCGGCCAATCCCTTGGCGAAAATGGCCCCTTGGCGAAAACGACCTCCGCCCCGCCGGGGGGCTGGCCGTTCAGCGTGGCGCCAGGGGCGCCACCGGCGTATCCGAAGGCGACGGTGAATCGGCCGCCGCTGTGGACTTGTCCCAGATCCCCTGAGAGCGCAGTTCCCTATGCAGGACCAGCGTCGCGCCAATATTGAGGCTCGCCATCGTGCGAACCCGGTACAGCATTTCGAAGCCGCGAAAGGATACGTTGCCGTTGAAACCGGTCGCGGCGATCCGCGCGGGATCGCCCGCCAACTCTGCCATTTCCAGTAGTCCAGGGTCGCGGATTCCCGCGATGATCATGACGGTGTTTCCAGCGGGACCGGGCAGGCTGGCCATATAGCCGTAGTCCATGCGGGGAATGCGTTCTTCGGTAAGGACGACGCCATCGGACTGGTATGTCATGCCAGTCGCGGTGTCGGTCAACTCATTGGCCGTGTCGCCAAGCTTGAAGCCCGAAGCCTGGAACAGGGGGTCGCGCAGCAGGACGCTCAGACCACCCAGCAGGCCGACATAAATGACGTCGGATGATTTGAACGTGTCTGGAACCAGCTGCGAGGCGGAAATCAGCTTGATGGGCCGCGTTTGCCCGCGCGTGATGGTGCGCAGGAGGGCGTGGATTTTCTCCAGCGCCATGATGGTGCTGGACGAGACATATTGCTCCCTGGACGCTGTGATGCGCTCACCCTCCGCCGGGTGGCGCATCAGGTAGATGTCCAGATCCTCGCGGGCGGGAATGGAATGGTCCCAGACAAGACGGGGGGCCGCTGCGGATACGTTCCCCTGATCCGGCGTCTGGCCGAACAGGAAATAGTCGCCCATAACGATCGTTATCGGCCGGTCACTGCTGGCGAGGGGGCGCCAGATGGCGGGCCATATCGGCGGCTTCGGCGCCGCCGGAAAAAAGAAAAGAAGGGCGAGAAGCGCCATGAGGCCGGCGGCGCCCAAGGCTAGCCACTTGCGCGCCAGGGGCGGTGCCTTGCCGGCAGGGGAAGGGGGGACGGGAGCCTTGTCCTCGACAGCCATTTCAGCAACGCCGGTCAGTTGGACGCTGTATTCCCCGAGGGGGATCGACAGGCCGGGGCCAGGCCGCTCCTTATAAACATCCTCCATCAGTTTGCGCAGGCGATGGATGTAGACCCGGACGGTCGCGTCCTGGGGTGAGTCGACTGTGCGACCGGCGGAGAATATCTCGTTGGTGATCTCCAATTCGGTCGGCGGCCGCATCTCGATGGTTCGTTCCAACAGGAAGTCGAACAGACGGAGAAGCTTATCCGACCGCTTGGAACCGAGTTCGTCACGCAGCACCTGCGCCGCGTCACGCAGTTGGTCTTGCCGGGATGGCGGCGTGCGGCTTTCGGTGGGGCCCGTCCCTTCGTCGCTACGCTGATGTGGTGAAGGGGGCCGATGCGACCAGAGCTTCATGCCGTGTCAAACCTTCAGCGATGCGTGCCTGATTAAGGGCCAGCCAATTCATGTAACGCTTGGGCCACCCTTGATGGTGGCTGGCTCACAACAGGCATGAAGCGCCGCCACGCCATAACCTTTTCAGGATCCAGCCCTGGAAACCCTATTGAAACGTCTATGCGTTCCCGCCCTGTAACGGTTTCACAACTGTAATCGCCGCCGTGAGCGGGGGGCAAGTGATAAGACTTTCCGGACCGTCCCCGCATTGGCGCGGCAAGGTCGGCGGCGGCCGGATAATGGGCCGGATAATGGGAGGATGGGGCTGCGTGCTAGGGATTGCTTCAGGCATCCGCTTCATGATTCCCGCCGTGGCTTCACGCATCGTCCGGACAAAGGCGGCGGCGTGGCCGCGCGACGCGCGACAATCGGTCTTATGAACAGGAGTTGATTGATGAAACTGGGCAAGAAAGCGGTATCGGCGGCAAGGATCGCTGGCCTCGTCGCGGCCGTGATCGCCACGCCGGCCTTGGCTCACCATTCCTTTGCGATGTTCGATCAGACGAAGATCGAGCAGCTGACCAAGGCCACCGTTACCGAATTTCGTTTCGCCAACCCGCATTCGTTCGTCGTTGTCAGTGTTGATGGGGCGAATGGAAAGACCAATTACGCCTTGGAGTGCAGCAGCGTGAACATGATGAGTGCTGCGGGATGGGATCCGACGACGATCAAGGCGGGCGATACCGTCAATATCGCCTTCTATCCGCTGCGCGACGGACGCCCCGGCGGGATGTTGAAGACCATCACGGTTCCCGACGGCAGGACCTTGAGCGGCTGGTGATGCCGGGGGGCTGTGGGGGAGTGACGCCGCCTGGCGGTTAACTCCTGGCCGGTACTGCGCCGCCGACTGATGGGCGGCGACTAATAGATAATGATTTGAAGGGACTGGGAGGTTTGTGATGAGGCTTGGGAAGCCCCTGATGCTCGCCGTGGCCGTGGCGGCGCTCTGCGCCGGGCCGGTGGCGCATGTCGCTGCGGCGCCCGCGCGCCATGCGGCGGAGCCCTATATGACTGGTGTATGGGAAATATATCCCGACCCCTTCGCTGGTGATGAAAACACCTTCAAGGAACTTCCGGTGCCCGGCGACGGACCGAACCTGAAGGAGCCGTACGCGACCCAGTGGAAAAAGCTCCGGGCGGAACGCGACGCCAAGCTCAAGGCGGGCACGCCGCTGGTCGATCCCAGCACGCTGTGTTTGCCCGAAGGCATGCCGACGATCATGGGGGCCATATTCCCGTTGGAATTCCTCCAGACCAAGGGGCGGCTGACCGTGCTGGCCGAGTTCCTCAGCCAGACGCGGCGGATTTATCTCGACCGGCCGATGCCGCCCCTCAACAAGCTGGTGCCGTCCTACTATGGAATGTCAGTCGGCCATTGGGAGGGCGATACCCTGGTCGTCACGACGCGCGGCGTGAAGGAGGATGTTCGCTTTTTCGAAATCCCTCACAGCGGCGATATGGCGATCACCGAGCGTATCCGCCTGACGGCTCCGGACAAGATGGAAGATCAGATCACCATCGACGACCCCAAGATGCTGGTCGAGCCCTACCGCTTTACCTACGGCTACAAGCGGAACGACAAGTACCAGATCATGGAATACTACTGCGACCGCGAAGATCCGCTGTTCAACGTGAAGTCGGATGGCACCGTTGAAATGAAATCGACCAACGAAATCAAGTAACGGGCCAGGGGCGTGCCCGCCGTTCGGCGGGGCCCGACCTTCGGCCATTTCCGCGCCGTCCGCCGCCTTCGCGGCAGGCGTACGTTTCCCCGAGGCAAGCCAATCGCCTTTCCCGGGAGCACGACAGCATGTCGCATAGACGGAATTTTCTTAAGCAGGCCCTGGCGGCCGGGGTCGGCGCGGCGCACACCCTGTACGCGCCCGCGACCCTTGCCGGCGAACGGGCCTCGGCCGGCCGCGCCCATGGCATTGGTTCGGCCATCCGGCGCGACGACACGATTCGGCTGTCGGACAGCCTGGGTGATGGCTATCATATGACCTGGACCGCCGCCGACCGCCAAGCCGTGGCCGTCAATGACGGCACCGGCTGGGCCGATCCCCCCGCGGCCTTTTATAATACGCGGCTGTGGACCGTGGAGGGGCCCGCCCCAGGCACGTCGTTCGGCGACATGCGGGGCTATCCGGAACTCGACCGCGCCGCGCGGTCGGAGGGCGCGCCATCCTACTATGGCTTTGGCCTATTATCGGTGCGCGGCCGTCTGTACCAGTTTTTGAGCACGCTTGACGATGCCAAGGACAGGCCGCGGCATTGGACCGGGGCGAAGCTCATCCATTCGGAAGATGGTGGGCGGACCTGGCGTAACCAGGATGGTTCCCTGCCGGTGGTGTGGGAGGATTGGGGGGAACAGAACCGTGACCGGTTCGTCTTCTTTGGTGAGCCGGATGGCTGCTTTTCCCTCCTGTCGGTCTTGCAGATGGGACAGGATTACAGCGCCAACCGCGATGGCCATGTCTATGTCTACAGTCCGAATGGAAACCGTGACGGCCTGATGAACCAGCTCGTCATGGCCCGGGTGCGCGTGGAGCACATCCTGGATCGGCGCGCCTATGAGTTCTTTGGCGGCCATCTGGCCGGTGGTGGCGCGCGCTGGGTCAAGGACATTGCGGATCGGGTGCCGGTGCATGTCTTTCCGGAGGGATGGGTCAACCACACCAACCTGTTCCCGGGGGACCTTGTCCTGGAATCCTGGCTGCCCAGTGTCGTCTACAACGCGGCGCTGGATCTGTACATGATGGCCAGCGCCGGCATTGGCTGTGCGCCTGACGGGACCGAGTTCGGCAAGCCCAGCTACCTGGGCTTATGGGTGTCCTCGGCCCCGTGGGGCCCCTGGCGGCAGGTCTATGAGGAAACGGCCTGGATGCCCGGCGGCGATGCTGCGGCGCGCGCTTATGGTCCGCAGATCGCGCCCAAGTGGGTCGCGCCCGACGGCATGTCGTTCTGGCTGGTCTGGGCCGATCTCAACGGCATCCGGGAGTTCGCCAAGGACGAAGATCGCCTGGCCGCCGCCCTGGAAAAGGCGGATGGCCCCCGGGCGCGGGCCGGGATCGAGGCGAATTTCCTGCACCGGTACATGCCGGGCTTTTCCTTCAACGCGCAACGCGTCGACCTGATCCTCACCTGAGGGCCAGGGCCCTGCCGGTAGGGTGACGGCCACCGGAATACTTTAAACTTAAACATATGCGGCTGCATATTCATGGATGACGGACATGGCTGAGCGTTCTTTCGCCAAGGAGGTTGAGCACCTGCGACTGGGGGACGGCGACGTTTTCCGGGGCGAGGCGATCCTGGCGATCACCAAGGGTCTGCTGCAGGCCGGTGTCTCTTATGTGGGCGGATACCAGGGTTCCCCCATTTCCCACCTCATGGATGTCCTGGCCGATGCGAAGGACATCCTCGACGAACTGGGCGTGAATTTTCAAAGTTCCGCGAACGAGGCCACGGCGGCGGCCATGCTTTCGGCCTCCGTCATGTATCCGCTGCGCGGCGCCGTGGCCTGGAAGTCCACGGTCGGGACCAACGTGGCCTCCGACGCGCTGGCCAATCTCGCATCCGGCGGGGTCACCGGCGGCGCCCTGGTCATCATTGGCGAGGATTATGGCGAGGGCTCCTCCATCATGCAGGAGCGCACGCACGCATTTGCGATGAAGTCGCAGATGTGGCTGCTGGACCCCCGACCGGACCATGCGTGCATCGTGAATTTGATCGCCCGCGGCTTCGAATTGTCGGAAGCCTCGAACACGCCGGTCATGCTGGAAGTGCGGGTCCGCACCTGCCACATGCATGGCAGTTTCGTGTGCAAGGACAATGTCCGCCCGCCCTTCACCATCGATGACGCGCTGAACGCGCCGAAGCGGGATCTCAGCCGCATCGTGCTGCCCCCGGCGGCGTATGAGCATGAGCGGGAAAAAATCGCGCGGCGCCTGCCGGCGGCGGTCGATTTCATCCGTACGCACCGGCTGAACGAGCTGTTCGGCCCGGCCGCGGGCAAGGTCGGTATCGCCTTGCAGGGCGGCATGTACAACAACGTGATCCGCGCCTTGCAGTATCTCGGCCTGTCCGACGCCTATGGCGATACCCAGGTGCCGCTGTATGTCATGAACGTCACCTATCCGGTGATCGACAGCGAGATCGCCGATTTTTCGGTGGGCAAGGACGCCATCCTCATGGTGGAGGAAGGGCAGCCGGAATATCTGGAGCAGGCCCTCAACACCGTGCTGCGCCGCCGCGACATCTCCACGCGCGTGCGCGGCAAGGACGTCCTGCCGATGGCCGGCGATTACACGATACAGGCGCTGGCGCGGGGCATCCAGGCGTTCCTTGACGATCATTCTCCGGCCCTGCTGGGTAATCGCCCACCGGTCCCCGATGCGGCCCCGGTGTTGGCGGATCCCAGGGTCGAACGGTTGAGGTCGGTCGTGCCGCCCCGTCCGCCGGGTCTGTGCACCGGCTGCCCCGAACGGCCGATCTTCGCCGCCATGAAGCTGGTGCAGCAGGAGCTGGGCGAGCACCATGTGTCCGCGGACATCGGTTGCCACCTGTTCTCCATCCTGCCGCCCTTCAATATTGGCACGACGACCATGGGCTTCGGCTTGGGGGCCGCCTCGGCCGCCGCCTTCAGCAAGGGCAGCGGCAAGCGTTCGATCGCGGTCATGGGCGATGGCGGCTTCTGGCACAACGGCCTGACCAGCGGGATCGGGAACGCCGTTTTCAACAAGCACGACGGCGTCTTTGTCATTGTCGACAACTTCTATTCGTCGGCGACCGGTGGCCAGGACATCCTTTCCTCCCGCGCGTGGAATAAAAATCGCCAGACGAACAACCCGATATCGAACGCGGTCAGGGGCGTGGGCGCCACCTGGGTGCGCGAGATCGACCGCACCTACGATGTGGGCAGGATGCGATCGGTGCTGAAAGAGGCGCTGACGACGAAGGAGGAAGGGCCGAAGATCATCATCGCCTCTTCCGAATGCATGCTCAACCGGCAGCGGCGGGAGAAGCCCCTCACGGCGAAGTCGATCAAGGCCGGCAAGCGCGTGGTCAAGGAGCGCTTCGGCGTCGATGAGGATATATGCACCGGCGACCATGCCTGCATCCGGTTGTCCGGCTGCCCGTCGCTCTCGGTCAAACACCTTGACGACCCCTTGCGGGATGATCCCGTGGCCGCGATCGACAATTCCTGTGTCGGCTGCGGCAATTGTGGCGAGGTCTCAGAGGCGGCCGCCCTCTGCCCCTCCTTCTATCGGGCCGAGGTGATCCACAATCCAACCTGGTGGGACAGGGCTAAAGCCCGCCTTGCGATGGCCTTGATCGGCTTTCTGCAGCAGCGGCGTGCCCGCCATCGCATCGCGTTCGAGGTGGCGTGATGGGGGACAATATCCTCAAATTGCCGCTGGCCACCGCCGGAGCCATGACCGAGCGGCCCATTTCCATCGCCATCGTCGCCATGGGGGGACAGGGCGGTGGCGTCTTGTCCGGCTGGATTGTCCAGTTGGCGGAAAATGCCGGCTGGGTGGCGCAGTCGACCTCGGTGCCCGGCGTGGCGCAGCGCACGGGCGCCACCATTTATTACATTGAAATGATGCCGCCCGCCGGGGGCCGCCCACCCATTCTGGCGCAGATGCCGACGCCGGGCGATGTCGACGTCGTGCTGGCGTCGGAATTCATGGAGGCCGGGCGGTCGATCCTCAGGGGCATCGTCACCCCCGAGCGGACCACCCTGATTGCCTCCAGCCACCGCTCCTTCGCGATTTCGGAAAAAAGCGCGCCGGGCAAGGGCATCGCCGACAGTGGCGCCGTGGTTGACGCCATCGGGGTCACGGCGCGCCAGCAGATCGTCTTTAACATGGACGAACTAGCGACGCGCAACGGCAGCGTCATCTCTTCGGCCATGTTCGGCGCGCTGGCCGGATCCAGGGCCCTTCCTTTCGACCGCGACGCCTATCATGCCGTCATCAAGCAGGACGGCAAGGGCGTGGCCGCCAGCCTGAAGGCCTTCGACGCGGCCTTTGAGCGGGCGGCACAGCCGGCTCCCTCCGCTGATCCGGTCCCCGTTCCGTCGGCACCGGGGCTGGGTGTCGTCCCGTCGTCTGCCGCCGATCCGCGCGTGGCCGGCTTGCTCGATCTGCTGCGGACGTCGCTGCCTCAGGACGCCTGGGCGATGGCGTGGGCGGGCCTGCGCAAGGTCGTCGATTATCAGGATGAGCGTTACGGGCGCGAGTATCTCGAAATTCTCACCCGCCTGTATGACATCGACCGGCAGGTGGGCGGGGGCTCCCGGGGCCATGACTTCACCGTGACGGCGGCCAAGCATGTTGCGAACGCGATGGCCTATGACGATGTCATCCGTGTCGCCGACCTCAAGACCCGCCCCGGCCGGCGCAGCCGCATCGTGCGGGAAGTCGGGGTGGGGTCGCACCAGGTGCTGACCACCACCGAATTCATGCACCCCCGCATGGAGGAGATGGCCGGTCTGTTGCCAGCGGGGCTCGGGCGCTGGCTGAAGCGGCGGAATGCCCTCTATGCCTGGCTGGACCGCCGGGTGAACAAGGGACGCCGGGTGCGGACCTATTCGCCCGTCTGGTTCCTGGTGCTCCATACGCTGGGCGGGATGCGCTGGCTGCGGCGGCGTTCGCTGCGGCATGCCGAGGAGGTGGCCCACCGCGACGCCTGGCTCGGCTGCGCCGGCGATCTTGTCCGCGAAGACTACGCCCTGGGCGTGGAGGTGCTGAAATGCCGCCGCCTGGTCAAGGGCTATTCGGACACACACGCGCGGGGACTGTCGAAATTCGACACGGTGGTCGCGGAAATCCGCCGTCTCGCCCACCGCGACGATGCGGCGGACTGGGCCCGGCGCCTGCGCGAAACAGCGATCAAGGACGGGGAGGGGGGCGATCTGGACGGCTTGATCCGCACGATCCGCTCCTTCTGCTGATGACCGGCCGGGGCTTTCCGGCGGCCTTCCTGGCCTTCCTCCTGTTTGGCGGCTGGGTGGGCGTCGCATGGGGGGAGGTGCCCGCCATGCCGGTGATCCTTCCCGTGCCGCCGAGTGGCCAGCCGCCCCTGTCCTCGGCGCTGCGGGCCACCCACCCCGGGACCGAATATGCCGATCTCGGCGGGAGCGGCTATGTCGAGGACGAGTACTACATGTCGGGCGTCGCGCCCGCGATCACGGCGCAGGGGGCGATACTTTTCCAGCTTCCTTACATCACCCGCATTCTGGTGCGGAGGCCCAAGGACCCGCGCAAGTTCAACGGCACCGTGGTGATGGAACCCTTCACCTGGATCGGTGAACGCGGGGCCGGCTGGATTCTGACCAAGGACTATCTGATCCGGCAGGGCTACGCATGGGTGGGATACAGCCTCAACATCAACAAGCCCGCGCAGGATCCCAAGACCACGACCGATCCCGATTGGCGGCCCGATCCGGAACCGCAGGATCTCAACCTCGACTTCATGCGCCGGTTCGACTACGCGCGCTATGCTCCGCTGGGGACGTATTACGATCCCGTGCGGTTCCAACGGGGCGGCCATGCCGACCCCTTCGTTCCGCAGTCCCAAGGCATCGGCGCGCAACTCGCTTTGGCGCTCAAGTCCAACCTGCCGGATGGGCCGATGCGCGGGCTGGAGGTCAGCCGCGTCTATGTCGACAGCTGGGCGGTGACGGCGCAGGTCTGGATGGACTACCTGGATCAAGGGCGCCATCAGCAATGGCGCATGCCGGACGGACGGCCCCTTATCGACGCCTACATGACGGGCAAGATGTCTTTCGGAGAGGTGGGCGGTGACGTCATCCGCGTGCCCCGTCATATGCCGGACGATGCGCCGTTCGTGGTCGTCTACAGCGAGTCAGAGGCCATGCACGACGCGATCGAACAGATCGCCGTCCCGGCGGACAGCGATCGCCCGCGCCTGCGCTATTACGAGGTGGCCGGTGTTTCCCACCTGCGTCTTGCCGACCTCGGAACCGAGGAAGTTGAGGATTTGCCGGCGGATGTAGGCAAGGAAACGGACCCGCGCTGCCGCCATCTTTATGACGAGCCCGCGCAGATGGTCGTATCCGCCCTTCTCGACGCGATGGACCGTTGGGTCCGGGATGGCAAGCCGATGCCCAAAGCGCCCCGTTTCAAGCGGGAGGGTCGCGGCATCGCGCGGGATCCGGAAGCCGGGAACATGATCGGGGGCGTGCGCCCAGCGTGGATCGAGGTGCCGGCGGCGGCCTACCTCACCGACCAGGAAACCGGTTGCGGCATGGTCTACGACACCAAGGTGCCCTACGCGCGGGACAGGTTGAGATCGCTCTACGGCGATTTCGCCACGTACGCCCGCAAGTTCGAGGCGGCGAAATCACGGTCCGTGAGCGAGGGCTATCTGCTGCCTGCGGATGCCGCTCGGTTGGTGCCGATCGCCAAGCCGGACGACTTTTGACGGTACGTATCGACCATCAGGCGACGCGCCTGTTTGAGTGAGGATGTTGTGAGCAGCGAAACTGTCTTTTCAAGGTTCGCGGTGGCTGCCGTGAAATATTCCGGCAATCCGTTCCTGAACGTGCTGCCCGAAACGGCCGGCATATACGGCATCGACGCGGGCGAGATCACCTATGCCACCATGCTGGCGCGGGTGCTGGCGCGGCAGGAGGCGCTGCGCGCTGCGGGGCTCGGTAAGGGCGCCAGGATCGGTCTGCTGCTGCGAAACAGGCCGGACTTCATCGAGTTCTGGTTCGCGGCGAACGGGCTTGGCGTCTCGGTGGTGCCGATCAATCCTGATCTGCGGCGCAGTGAACTCGAATATCTGATCGGCCACTCGGAAATGGACGTGGCCATTGTTCTGGATGACCGGCGGGCGGAGGTCGCCGCGGCGGCCCAGGCCATCGGCAGCGCCATGGTCACGTTGCCGCCGGGGGAACCGCTTCCGCCAATCCCGGGGCCGACACCTGATCCGGAGGCACCGGACCAGACCACGGAGGCGGCCCTGCTTTACACCTCCGGCACCACGGGGGATCCCAAGGGTTGCGTGCTGACCAATGAATATTTCCTCCATTCCGGCGACTGGTATCGTGATGTCGGGGGACTGATTTCATTGAGATTTGGGGAGGAGCGCATGCTCACCCCCCTGCCGCTGTTCCATATGAACGCGATGGCGGTATCGGTGATGGCCATGGTCACCGTTGGTGGGTGCCTGACCGTCCTGGACCGCTTCCATCCCACCACCTGGTGGGATTCCGTGCGGCGAAGTGGTGCCACCTGCCTGCACTACCTTGGGGTCATGCCGTCCATGCTGATGACGGCGCCGGCGAGCAGCCAAGACCGGAACCACGCGGTGCGCTTCGGCTTTGGGGCCGGCACGCCCCGCGAGCTTCACGCCCCCTTTGAGGAACGCTTCGGCTTTCCCTTGATCGAGGCCTGGGCGATGACCGAGACGGGCAGCGGCGGTGTCATTTGCGCCAGCCGTGAGCCGCGCAAGACCGGCACCAACTGCTTCGGCCGGCCGACCGGGGATGTCGAGATCCGCATTGTCGATGATGCGGGGTGCGAGGTCGCTACCAACGCGCCCGGCGAGTTGCTCGTGCGGCGCGTCGGTGATGATCCCCGTTACGGCTTTTTCAAGGAGTACCTCAAGAACCCCGGGGCGACGGGGGAAGCCTGGCAGGGCGGCTGGTTCCATACCGGCGATATCGTCGCGCGTGACGAGGACGGCGACCTTCACTTTGTGGATCGCAAGAAGAACGTCATCCGCCGCTCTGGCGAAAACATCGCCGCGGTCGAGGTCGAGGCCGTCCTGATGAAGCATCCGCTGGTGAAGCAGGCCGCCGTCGCCGCCACACCCGACGCTGTGCGCGGCGATGAGGTCGCGGCGCTGATCGTGACGCCCGCCGCCAATGCCGGCCAAGAGGTGGCGGAGGAAATCGTGCGGTGGACCCTGGGGCAATTGGCCTATTACAAGGTGCCGGGCTGGGTCGCCTTCGTGACGGAACTGCCACGGACGCCGACGGAGAAAATCCTGCGGGCGGCGCTCAAGGCGCTGGTCGCCGAGAAAATGAGCCAGGGTACGTTCATCGACACGCGCGCGCTGAAGCGGCGGCAGACATGACGCGCGCCCGGACTCCCTACGATGGTGTCGTGCTTTGCGCGCCGGTGACGGTGCCCTACCAGCGGTATTCCGATCAGACCGCCCACTGGTGGGCCGGGCGGGCCATGCGCTGTTTGGCCGAAAGCACCGGCCTAGGCCCTGCCGATATCGACGGCTTCTGCTTCGCCAGCTTTTCGGCGATGCCGGACACGGCGGTTGGCCTGGTCCAACATCTGGGCCTTTCCCCACGCTGGCTGGACCATATTCCGACCGGCGGTGCGAGCGGGATCATGGCGCTTCGCCGTGCCGCCCGCGCGGTGCAATGCGGCGATGCCGACATTATCGCCTGCGTGGCCGCGGACACCAATCACCTCGATAGTTTCCGCCATACCCTGGCGGCGTTCTCCCGCTTTTCCCAGGATGCCGTTTATCCCTATGGCTTCGGCGGTCCGAACGCGACCTTCGCTCTCATCACCGACGTCTACATGCGCGCCTACGGTGTCACCCGTGACGACTTCGGCAAACTGTGTGTCGCCCAGCGCCGCAACGCGCGTTCCAATCCGCTCGCCCTGCAGCGGGGGGAACTGACCCTGGACGACTATCTGCGCGCCCGGCCCATTTCCGATCCGGTCCATCTCTTCGACTGCGTGATGCCCTGCGCCGGGGCGGAGGCATTCATCGTGACGACACCGGAAATCGCCGCGCGGTACGGCCTGGGGGCGGCCCGCGTCCTGGCGACGATCGAGCGGCACAACGCCTATCTGGATGATGCCGTTCAACTGCGGGGGGGGTGGGCGATGGACGCGGAGTCCCTTTGGGCGATGGCCGGCGTTGCCCCGGCCGATGTCGATACGCTTCAGGCCTATGACGACTATCCGGTGATCGTGGCGATGCAGCTTGAGGATCTGGGCTTTTGTGCCAAGGGCCGGGCTGCGGAATTCATCCGCGCGACCCGCTTCGAGATAGACGGTGACCTGCCGCTGAACACCAACGGGGGCCAGTTGTCGCTGGGCCAGGCGGGGGCGGCGGGCGGTTTTCAGAACGTGACCGAAGGGTTGCGCCAAGTGCTGCGACAGCCGTTGGGGGCCCAGGTGCCGGATGCCGATATCGCGGCGATATCGGGATTTGGCCTGGTGAACTACGACCGCGGCGTGTGTACCGCCGCCGCCATCATTGAGGCCTGCCGATGAGCCGTGAGAAGCGTGACCCGCTTGCCCGGCGCAAGGAACGGCATGTCCAGCCCGGCGCGCGCAGCCGCGCGATGCATGCCATGGCCGCCAGGGCGGCCATGGGGCGCTTCGTGTTGCAGGGCTGCGTGGATTGCGGCGCGGTCACCTATCCGCCTCGTGACGTCTGCCCGCGTTGCTGGGGTGAATTGCGCTGGGCCGACCATGGGCGCGGTGCCCGTGTCCTGTCGGTCACCACCATCCGCGTTTCAACGGACCTTTACTTCCGCGGTCAATTGCCCTGGCGCATGGGCACGGTGGCGCTGGATGCCGGCCCCGTCGCGCTCGCCCACCTGCATGCGGGGTTGACGGCGGGCGACCAGGCGGAAATGCGGCTGATGCTGGACAGGGGCGGTAACGCGGCGCTCTTCGCCTTGCCCGCCGGAAAGGAACCTGACATGAGCGATCGGCAATGGCGCGAATTCGTCGTTCCGGTGAAGGACTGCACGATCCTGGTCAGCGACGCCCGCGGGGCGATCGGCCGCGCCCTTGTTCAGGCGCTTCACGCGGCCGGCGCTGGCCACATCGTCGCCGGACTGGCCCCGCCCGCACGGATCGCGGACCTGTCGGATAGCCTATTGGGGATGGAGCGGGTTCAGCCTATCCCCCTCGACCTCACCGACCCGGTCATGGTTGCGGAGTGCATCAGCAAGATCCCCGGTCCCTTGGACATCGTCATCAACACCGCACGTCTGGTGCGGGGCGGCGGCGTCAGTGCGGACGGCAACCTTGTGGAGCAGAGGCGGATGCTGGACGTCGCCGTTCTGGGGTTGATGCGCCTGGTGCAGGCCAGCGCGCCCCTGTTGCAGGGGCGGCCGTCCGCTGCCTTCGTCGATATCCTCTCGGCGCAGGCGCTGGCCGGTGATGCCGCCTTCGCCGGCTATGCCGCCGGTGAGGCGGCCCGCCATGCGCTCTTGCAGAGCTTCCGTCACGAAATGCGCGCTACCGGGGTTCGGGTGCTGTCGGTCTTCACCGGACCCAGCGATGACGAGGATCACCAGTCCGTCCCGCCCCCCAAGGTCGCCCCGGCCCGGCTTGCCCGGGAAATCATCACGGCGCTTGAAACGGGGCGGGAGGTCTCATGCGTCGGTGACGTCGCCGTCGATGCCATGGACCGCTGGCTGGCTGATCCCGCGCTTTACATCAGGGAGAGGAACCTATGACCGCGATGGACCCCATACTTGCCGGTCTGGTCGCCGGCATCGCGTCGCAGCGGCTCCGTGCCGTCGATCTGACCAACACGCTTTCGCCGGACTTTCCGGTCATCGTCCTGCCATCGGAGTTCGGCCAGTGCGAGCCATTCCGGATGGAAACGGTGTCGCGTTATGACGGGAACGGCCCCGCCTGGTACTGGAACAATATTTCGATGAATGAGCACACCGGCACGCATTTCGACGCGCCGGCGCATTGGATCACGGGCCGCGATGTGCCGAACGGGACGGTGGACGAGGTGCGGCCCGAAGACTTCATCCATCCCGCCGTGGTCATTGATATCAGCCGGGAGGCCGCCGCCGACGAGGATTTCATCCTGACCCGCGCCTTTCTTGACGATTGGGAGGCGCGCAATGGCCCGATCCCGCCCCGGCACTGGATTCTGCTGCGCAGTGATTGGTCTAAGCGGGTAGGCACCGTGTCCTACCTCAACCTCAGGGAGGATGGCGCCCATTCACCCGGACCGGACGCGACCGCCATGCGCTTCCTGGTGCACGACCGCGACTGTGTCGGCCTGGGTGTTGAAACCGTCGGCACAGACGCCGGGCAGGCCGCGCATTTCGATGAGCCCCTGCCGGCGCATTCCATCCTGCATGGCAACGGGCGCTTTGGCCTGCAATGCCTCACCAACCTTGACCAGTTGCCCGCCTTCGGTGCGCTGGTGATGGCGATGCCGCTCAAGATCAAGGGTGGTTCGGGCAGCCCACTGCGCGTAATCGCCTTGACCGTTTGAGGCTGCGGTCGGCCTCCATCCACTCGCGCATGGTTGGGCGACGGCACCGACATCGCCACCGTTTCACGGCGCGTTGTTCCCGTATCAAACCGTTTCACCGTGCGGGGATGGGGGGCGATGCCGGTATTCCTGGTGGCGGGATGGTCGTTACGCGTCGGGCACCGAACGACCGCCGTCAACAGAGAAACATTGGGCGGGGCCCGGCCCATCGGCCGCCGCGCTGCCCATCACCCATCAGGGGGAGTTTGAGGGATGTCCATACAAACATTCGGCCAGTGGCTTTATACCACGCCCGTTGCCGCCACCATCCGCGAGACCGTTTGGATCATTCCTACGGTGCAGGCGGTCCATATCCTTTCCATCGCGGTTCTGGTCGGCTCGGCGCTGGTTTCCAATCTGCGGCTGGCGGGGGTGTTCGCCGCAGATGAAGCATCCCCGGCGATCATCCGCCGGTATCTGCCCCGGATGTGGTCCGCTTTGGGCATTTTGCTGCTGACGGGCCTTGTGCTGATCGTGGCCGAACCGGGCCGTACCCTTAACAACGCGGTCTTCTGGACCAAGATGGCGCTGGTCCTGATCGCCTTTGTGCTGACGCTGGTCTTCCAAAAGCCGCTGCTTCAGTCCCCACCGGCGGGCAATGGTTCCGACAAGTCGGCCATGACCAAGCCGGTCGCCTGGCTGTCGCTGGTGTTGTGGACGGTCGTGATCTTTTGCGGCCGCTTCATCGCCTACACCTGATGCCATTCCGTCGCGCGCGACCATAATCGAAGTAAGCCAGGGGGCCCATCATGTCCTTGCAGACCGTCCTTCAGAGTATCCAGAATTCCGGACTTTCCCTATGGATTCGCCAGAACCCCGCGATTTTCCCCATCATTGAATCGCTGCATGTCGTGGCGATCACCTTGGTTTTCGGCACAATCATGATCGTGGATCTGCGCTTGCTCGGCTTCGCGTCGCATCGGCGTGGCGCCAACAAGCTTATCGCTGAACTGCTGCCCTTTACCTGGGGGGCCTTCATCCTGGCCGTGGCGACAGGATGCCTGCTGTTCACCGCCAACGCCCCGGCGTATGCGAATAACACCCAGTTCCGTCTCAAGCTGTTGGTGATTCTGGCGGCAGGCATCAACATGGCGGTTTTCCATGTGACCACCCATCGCCGCATCGCCGCCTGGGACACCGTGATGCCGCCGCCGACCGCCGCACGCGTGGCCGGTGTGACGTCACTCCTGTTATGGGTCGCAGTGATTTACATCGGGCGTTGGATCGGGTTCACGCTGGACATCCTGTTCTGACCGCACCTTCGTTTCATCCTTATCGCCGCCGCCCCTGACGCTGTGGGGGCGGCGGTTGGGCATGGGTAAGCCGGGCATCGGCCCGCTTACATCGCGCGGGCAATCCCCTCCAGAATGTGGGTCCGCATCTCCTCCGGCCATGGCGTCGCCCGCCGGGCTTCCAGGTCCATGCAGACCAGGACGACATTGGCCCGCAATCTAACTCGTTCCTCCCCGGCAAACACGACATGCAGTTGGCAACTGCTGCGGCCGACTTCGCGCGGCGACAGGGTGATCGTCAGCACGTCGCCCAGTTCGCTAGGGGAGACGAACTCGACATCGAGTTTGACGGTCGGCACTCCGATGCCGCGATGAAGGTGCAGGGTCCTGAAGTCCTGGCCCAGTGCCTGCGCGCACCAATCCTCGACCGCCGCGTTCAACATCTCGAAATAGCGCGGATAAAAGACAATGCCGGCCGCGTCGATGTGCGAGAAGCGGACCTGGGTGGTGGTTTCGAAAGGCATGTCAGTTCTCTTTGGAAAGAAGCGCCCGCAGGTCTGTCAGCAGCTCAAGCAGGGCCGTCATTCGCTCCGCAGGGAAATTGCTGAAGGCATCCGCGATCCATTGGTGATGCGCTTCGGCAAGGGTGAGGAACCGCGTGCGTCCGGCCTTGGTCAGGGACACGATCGCGGAGCGCGCGTCCTGCGGGTCAACCGCCGACTGCACCAAGCCCTGCGCCTGCAGCTGGCGCACGATCGCGGTCACATTCCCGTTTGAAACCAGAAGCGCCCGGGACAGGGCACTCATGCTGAGACCTTCCGGCACGCGATAAAGCGCGGCCATGACATCGAAACGCGGCAGTGTGGTGTCGAATTGTTCTTCGAAATTGCGCCTCAGGCGCTTTTCGCCAATCTTGGCGCAACTGAGCAATCGGATCCACATGCGCAGTTCCGTGGAACCAGCCCCGATGGGGGAGCGCTCGTCGCTCGTGTCGCTGTCAGCGGTCATGTGAACTCTAGCGTCTGAAGGGAAGGAACGGGCCCGTTTGCGCCAGCTTGCCGGCAAGCGTGTGGGCCCCGGACTCTCGCCCGGGTTATTTTAGGTTTAAAGCAAAACGGCGGCTTGTCCAAGTGGATTACCCGGGGCCGCGGTTCCACGGGCCGACAATCACCCCGCCAGGATGGGGCAAGCGGGCGCCGATGGTTCAATGGAGCGGTCGGACGAATACCGGGCGCTGGTCCAGGGCGACGCCATTGATGGCGCGAATCTCGAAAAGGGCTTCATAATCCCCATGAATGTCGGCGTGGGATTCGAGGGCCTGCAATTGTTTCGGATTCGAAATGAGATTCGCCATGTTCTGAACTGCCGTGTCGCCAATACCAGCCGCCACGAAAATATGCTGACCCATGGGACCAGACAGGCTGGCGATGTAGCCATAGTCTACCAGCGGCTTGTTTTCCTGGCTGGCGTCCAGATCGGCGACAAATCGGTTGCCGGACGTTGAATCCACCAGTTCCTTATAAGAAGTGCCGGGCCGCAGATGGGCCACCTGGAATAATGGCGCCGCAACGCGCCCCAGGTCGGAAAAGCGCCCGACATAGATCAGGTTTCCGGTTTCAAGCATATCGGCATCAAGCTTCGAGGCGGGCACCAACCGCACCAGATCGGGGCTGCCGGGATAGAACCGGGTGACGGCGTTCTGTACCGTCCACGCGGCGATCACCGTGCCGGCAGGCGCGAGGTTCAAATCCAGATCATAGAGCCGGTAAAAGGCGTCGGGATGCGTCTTGAGATAAGTCCCGAGGTCCTCGCGTGAGCGGATGCCAGGCTCTTGGATCATGCGCTGTATATCCCGCTGGTCTTCGGTTTCGGCGACCAGGAAAGCGTCGCCCACCACCAGCCGGGCCGCTTCCTTGTCGGCCGCGAGCGGCCGCCAGAAGGCCGTTGCCCGCAATTGCTCTTGCGTCTCGCGCGCGGCCCAATGCCCCTGACCCAGGAACCAGATCGCGAAACCGGCGACGATCGAGATCAGCAACATACCGAACATGACCATAAGCGGCCGTGTGCCTAGTTTCGGCCAAGTCCAGTTTTCCGGTGTGAGACGGGGCGGGTGACCAGCGGGCACGTCGGGGGGCAGGGCCAGGACGATGCGGTATTCCCCTTTGGGAATTTCCAGCTTCGGACCCGGCTGATCCGCGTAGAAGTCATGGAGCCGCTTTCTCAGCCTGTGAACGTACACGCGAACGCCGGAATCCAGCGACTGCGACATGGCGCCGGGGTCACCGTTGCGACCGAACACCGCGAAGGCGATTTCAATTTCCTTCGGTGCGCGATCGTCATTGGATCGTTCGACCAGGAAATCGAACAGCTGCAGCAAGGCCGCTGAACGGGCGGCGGTCAGCGCCACCCTGAATTTCGCCACCTCCTCTTCAAATGCGGATGCAGAAACAGGGGTATCACCTGACCGTGGGACCTTCACGCCTTGCTCCATTCTGAAACGGTCAAGTTCCGATTCAATCGCGGCCTGTCATCGGCCGCCCAGACCGCGCATATGCCCTTGGTGTCGCGGAAAGCTGTCCAGTGCTGCGCCGCATCGGCGGTTGGACGCTGCAATATCCTAGCCTAACAGTAAGGATCGCAGCCCTTCAAAAAGGTTTTGTTAATGACACGTCGGATTATCAGGGGAACAAAGGGGAATGCGATGTCCGCTCAGGCGCTATCGCGTGTTCTTTGAATAGCGCCCAGGTGAAACGCCCGTCCAATCCTTGAAGGCGCGCGAGAACGTTGCCGTATCCGAATACCCCAGTTGTTCCGCCGCGACGGAGAGTGGAAGGTCGGCGGTCTTCAGCATCGACCTCGCCCGCTCCTGCCGCGCCTCCTGCAGCAGGGTCCGGAAGGAGGTGCCTTCCTCCATCAGCCGCCGGCGCAGGGAGCGTTCGGAAAGATTCAATTCCGCCGCCGCCAGGGCGCAGTCGACCCGTGTGCGGCCCAGCCCGCGGGCGATGATGTCCTTGGTCTGGGCGGCCAACCCGCCGCTTGACGTCGCCGCCGGTCCCATCAGGTCAAGCAGATGCGATTCCAGAACCGTCCTCAGCTTCTTGTCCTCGGAAGTCAGGGCGCTGATGAACGGCCTGTCCAGATCCTCGTTGCGTATGACCAGGGCGTTGGCCGCCTGGTTGCCGCTCACCGGGGCCCGGAAAAAGCGCGGAAGGAACTCTTCGCGGCCGGTGATCGGATGTTCGAAATGGACCTCGGCCGGGAACCATTTGGCGGAGGTGAGCTGCCGTATCAGGTTGGCATATCCCGATATCGCAAATTCCGCGTCCTGTTGCCGGGGCCAAATTCGCACGTCTTCGATGCGATAACTGTAGGTGGTGCAATCGGGGCCGACTTGGCTGTCGAACGAGGTCTTGCTCTGCAGGCGCGATTGGAACAGCGCCAGATAGTCCAGCGCGACGCGCAGCGTCCCGGAAGCGCGCAGCAGGGCATGGAACGGTCCCAGGTCCGCAAGCCCGAACGATCGTCCCATCTCCAGGCCAAGGTTCGGCCGTTGGAGCTTCGCAGCCGCCTGTTCCAGCAGCGCGACATAGCGATGCAAGGGCACGCGCTCGTAGGGTTTATCCAATTGTGCCCGAAAGAAGCCGTGCTCCCGCAACAAGGGGTCGATGCGGTCGTCCATGTCGGACAGGACATTGAGCAACGCGGGGAGGAACAGCACGCGGATCGTTGGCTGATCGGTCATTGTGACGACGGCCTCATCCGGCGGCTCAGCGCTTTTCGACATTCAGCGGAAACCTCCCCTGACCGATTCTGCAAAGCAGCGGTCCACCCCTGCAATTTACACAGTCTCCCCCTTCATTGAAATTGTTCTTCGTCCGCACAGGACTAAGACCCCTTCCCGGCGATAACGCCCAATGGCCGCAAGGATAGAGGGAGACGTTCGCCACGGTCATTTTGTCCTGAGCGGTTCCATCAACTGGCATCCAGTCCCGCCGTTGCAACCGCGCGCGGCGTTTGGGGGTGCCCGTGTCAACAGTAATCGCCTCTTTGCCGAGCTGGACCCATGAATACCTTGCCTAAGATAGATTTCATCTACCTTTCCGAACCGGACATGATCCGGGCCGGCGTGACCGATATGGCGGCCTGCGTCGACACAATGGAGGAGATGTTCCGTTTGCTCCACGCTGGCGACTATCGCATGGCGGGACCGGACAGCAATTCGCACGGCGCCATCGTGGTCTTTCCGGAAGACTCCCCCTTTCCGGACATGCCGAAGCCGACGGCGGATCGCCGGTTCATGGCCATGCCCGCGTATCTGGGGGGGGAATTCCGCACCGCCGGTATGAAATGGTACGGCTCCAACATTGAGAATCGGGACAAGGGGCTGCCCCGATCAATCCTGATGTTCATCCTCAATGATGCCGATACGGGCGCGCCTTTGGCCGTGATGTCGGCCAACCTGCTCTCGGCCTATCGCACCGGCGCGGTTCCCGGGGTGGGGGCCCGTCATCTGGCGCGTAAGGAGTCACGCGTGGTTGGCATCTTGGGCCCGGGGGTGATGGCCAGGACCTCGCTTGCGGCGTTCATGGCGACCTGTCCCCATATCGACACCATCAAGGTGAAGGGGCGGGGCCGGAAGAACGTTGACGCTTTCCTCGCCTGGCTGAAGCAGACCTATCCGCAGATCACCACCGTGAAGGTGGTTGATACCGATGAGGAGGTGGTGCGCGGTTCCGACATCGCCACCTTCTGCGCATCGGTTGCGACGGGTGACCCGTCGAAGTACCCGACGGTGCGGCGCGACTGGGTCAGCCCCGGCACCTTCCTGTCGATGCCGGCGCCCTGCAATATCGATGAAGGCATGGAAGCGCCGGAAATCCGCAAGGTGCTGGATTTTACCGGCCTCTATGAAACCTATCAGGCGGAAAACCCCAAGCCTGTCCATAAGCTCATCCCGGCGGTCGGCGTGCGCTTTTTCGATCTGGTGGACGAAGGCCGCGTCGCGCGCGGGCAATTGGAAGACCTTGGCCGGATTGCCGCTGGCGACGCGCCCGGCCGCCGCAACGATGACGAGATCATCATCCTGTCGGTTGGCGGCATGGCGGTGGAGGACGTCGCGTGGGGCACGCAGGTTTATCGCAATGCCCTGGCCAAAGGGATCGGCATGCGCCTCCCCCTGTGGGACGAACCCGCGTTGCGATGAGGGCTCCGGCCCGGCCCACCAATACATCCCTTACCGCCTGGGAGAATGAGATGCCCGATATCATCAAGATCAAGACAGGAAACAAATTCGAGGACCATGGCAGTTATTCGCGCCTGGTCGCCGTCGATGATCTGATCTTCGTGTCCAACACCGCCGGCCGCAACCCGCGCACCAAGGTACTGCCCGATGATCCGGCCGAGCAGGCCCTGCAGGCCCTGAGCAACATCGAGGGCGCATTGGCCGCCGTCGATGCGACGCTGGAAGACGTGGTCGCCGCGCGGGTTTTCGTGCAGTTCCCCGAGGACGTGGAAACCGTCATGACCGCGTACGGCAACCGGATGCGGGGGATCAACCCGACATTGACCATGACGTGCCCGCCGCTGGGCTCGCTTCAATACAAGGTGGAGATCGAGGTGACGGCCTGGCGCGGCGCGTCGAAGGCGACCGTCAAGGAAATGCGGATCACCCTCTGACCGTGACGCCACCATCCAGTTCGAAGAAATGGACCATGGCTCCTGATATAATTCCGGTAGAAACCTCATCAGATTTTCCATCGGTAACCACGGTCGTCGTCATTGGCGGAGGCATCGTCGGGTTGGTGGCGGCGCTTACGCTGGCGGAACGGGGTGTTCCGGTGGTGGTGCTGGAAAAGGGCCGCATTGCCGGCGAACAATCGTCCCGGAATCTCGGCTGGGTGCGCAAGATGCTGCGGTCGGTGCCGGATCTGCCGATGGCGCTGGCCGCCGAAAACCTTTGGGCGGAGATGCCGGGGCGTGTCGGTAGCGACTGTGGCTATCGCCAAGCCGGCATCATGTACGTCGCCCGCACGCCGGCGGAGATGGCCGCCCATGAACGCTGGTTGGACTCCGTCAAAGGGGTCTCTCTCGACAGCCGGCTGCTGACGCCGCGCGAGATCACGGAGATGGTGCCGGGCGGGGCGGAGCCGTTCGTCGGCGGAATTTACACCCCGTCGGACGCTCGTGCCGAGCCCACGATCGCGTCCAGCGTGATCGCCCGGGCGGCGATGGCGAAGGGCGCGGTCATCGTCGAGAATTGCGCCGTCCGCACACTGTCGATGGTTGCGGGGAAGGTCGGCGGCGTCGTGACGGAGCGCGGGGAAATACGTTGCGGGCAGGTCATTCTTGCTGGCGGCGTCTGGTCGCGGCGCTTCCTGGGCAATCTTGGGGTCCAACTGCTGACCTTGCCCCTGGTCGCGTCCGTGTTGCGCACCGCTCCCATGGCGGGGCCAACCGATATCGCCGTGGGCGGCCCCGACTTTTCTTTCCGCAAGCGCCACGATGGCGGCTACACCATCACGCAAAGGGGCGCCCTGTTCGCGCCGCTGCTGCTTGATCATCTGCTGATCGGCCCCCGGTATCTTTCGACGCTGATAGCGCAGTGGCGGAACCTGCGCGTCACCCTCGGCAAGGACTTCTTGAGCGATCTGGCACTACCGCGGCGCTGGGGGCCGGGTTCGGTCTCCCCGTTTGAACGGATCCGCACGATGGATCCGCCGGTCAACGCGCACCTTAACAAGGAGGCCATGATCAACCTCGCGGCGGCCTGGCCCACGTTTCATAAGGCCTTGGTGGCGCAAGCCTGGGGGGGGATGATCGACGTGACGCCGGACTCGCTGCCGGTCATTGGCCCGGTGGACCGGATTCCGGGCCTGATCCTGGCCTCCGGCTTCTCCGGCCACGGCTTTGGAACGGGCCCGGCCGCCGGCCAACTCGCGGCCGACCTGGTCATGGGATCGGCCCCCCTTGTCGATCCGACCCCTTACCGATTGGACCGATTTTAAAGGGTGATCGGTTCCGGGGGACAAAAATAAGGCCCGCCGCGCTTCGGGCAAAACGCGGCGGGCCTTGATGGTGTCGCCGGACGGCCCGAGAGGGGCAGCCGCCAGCGACACGTTCTCAGTAGCGCATCGAACCGGGATCAAGCCGCATGCACACGGCCTTGGGTTCCGTATATGCCTGCATCGCGTCATTGCCGAACTCATGGCCGAGGCCGGACAGCTTGTGGCCGCCGAAGGGCATGGCGAGGTCCAGCACATTGTGCGTGTTCAGCCACACCGTGCCGGCGTCGATCCGGTCCGCCAGCAGGTGCGCCCGGTCAAGGTCGCGTGTCCAAATGCTGGCGGCCAGGCCGAAGGGCGTGTCGTTGGCGATGCGGACGATGTCGCCAGGGTCGTCGACGCGCACCGCACAAACCACCGGCCCGAAGATCTCCTCCCGCATGACCGACATCTGCGCCGAGACAGCGCCGAGCACCGTGGGCTTGTAGAACCAGCCGTCGCCCTCGGCCGCGCCGCCGCCGGCCAATGCCACGGCGCCCTCGGCCAGGCCATTCCCCACCATGGAGTCAACCCGTCGGCGGTGCTGCGCTGAAATGAGGGGACCCATCTGGGTGGCGGGATCGAATGCCGGGCCGACCTTCAGGCCGCGCGCGATATCGCAGATCCCCTCGATCACCGTGTCATAGATCGGTGCCTCGACCAGCAGCCGCGAGCCAGCGGTGCAAATCTGACCCGAGTTGGCGAAGATGGCCGCCGCCGCCCCGGGGATGGCTCGATCCAGGTCGGCATCAGCGAGGATGATGGTCGGCGACTTGCCCCCCAATTCCAGAGTTACCCGTTTCATGGTTCCAACCGAGGCGGCCAGGATGCTCTGGCCGGTGGCGGTGGAGCCGGTGAAGGCGATCTTGCGCACGGCCGGATGGTTGACCAGGGTGGCGCCAACCTCCGCGCCGTCGCCGGTCACGATGTTCACCGCGCCAGCGGGAAAGCCGGCCTCCAGGATCAATTCGCCCAGCCGCAACGTGGTCAGGGACGTTTCCGGTGACGGCTTGAGGACGACGGTGCACCCGAAGGCGATGGCCGGCGCGATCTTTTGGATGGCCTGGCCCAAGGGAAAGTTCCAGGGCGTGATGCCACCGACGACGCCCAGGGGGCGGCGCTGGGTATAGGCGCGATAGACCGCATCCTCCGGCACCAACGGCGAGTGTTGGATATATTCACCCGCGATCTTTGATGCCCAGCCGGCGTAATGCCGTAAGCCATCGATGATGAACTGAAGATCGATCGCCCGGGTGATGCCCAGCAGCTTGCCGCTGTCCAGCGATTCCAGGACTGCCAGTTCCTCCCTATGCTCTTCCACCAGCAGGGCCAGCCGTTCCAGCAGCCTGCCGCGGTCCAGGGGGCGCATTGCGCGCCAGGCGCGGCTTTCAAAACAGCGCTGCGCCGCCATCACGGCCCGGTCCACATCCGCGCGCCCGCAGGTGTGGACCTGGGTGATCGTGCGGCCGGTGGATGGATCGATGGCGTCGATCAGCCGCCCCGGACTTAGGGGCTCCGCCAATTGCCCATCGATCAGCGGCAAGCCTCGCGGCAGCTGTGGAGAAGGGGGGGACGCCGCCTTGCCGCAGGGCGCGCGTTCGGTTTCGCTCGACATCATGGTGCACTCCAGAAGGTTCACCCACGACCCGGTTCTATGGCCGTTCCGATGGGGACGGGCTTTATGCGGTTGCCTTGGCCACCGCCGCGTGGACATTCCCGGTGGACAGTCCCTCTTCGACCTGGGTCGCCCCGACCTTCGCGTAAATGCCGGGACGGCATTTACGGAGGTAGACGCCATGGATGAGGCCAAGCGCTGCTACCGCCAGGAAAAGAACGGGCAGGCAGTTGATGGCCAGAAGGGTCGTGCCGGTCAGAGCGGAATAGTTCCGCAGGGATAGGTAGGTGGCGACGGCGATCAGGATTCCACCCGCCAAGGGCGCGACGGTCTTGCCTGGCGAGAACTCATTCCGGCGGGCGAAATACAAGGGTATGGAAAGCGACGTCGCCGTCAGCAATATCTCAAGCCCCACCGCGCCCATGGAGGATAGGCTGGCGGCCAGGTTCAGCAGCGGGTCAAGGCCGGCCAGGGCGAAGAGGGCGACAATGGCGGAAAAGATGCCGGTCAGTAACCCGCACGCCACGTAGGGCGACCCGTGGACGGAATGCGCCTTGCCCAAGGGGGATGGCAAGAGCCCGTCGCGCGACAGCGCGAACATGTAGCGGGTGATGTTGTTGAAGAAGCCGAGCGCCGCCGCGAACAGGCTGGTCACGGTGAGAAGGTTGAGGGCATCCCGTCCTACCTCCCCAAGATAGCGGGCGGCGATGCCGCTGACGAGGCGGCCTGGATCGGCCTGCGCGACCACCTTGATATCGTCGGGCGCGGCGGCCAGAACCAGGCACCAGGTGGAAAGCACGTAGAAGGTGCCGAGTATCAGCACCGCGCCGTAGGTGGCACGCGGAATGGTGACCTGCCGGTCCTTGGCCTCCTCCTGATAGATCGCGGTGGCCTCGAAGCCGATACAGCCGTTGATGGCGTAAATCACCGAGATGCCCAGCCCAGGCGCGAATACGGTAGATGGCGTGAAGCTGTTGAAATCCAGTCCCGAGAGGCCCTTCTCATACAGGATCAGGCCGTCAATCAGGAGAATGAGGCCCACTTCCAGCAGCAACGCCACCGTCAGGACTTTTGCCGCCATCGTAATCTTGCGGTAGCCCAGCCAGGCGATGATGGCGATGCCGGCCGCAGCCCACAGTTCCCACCGGCTTTCAATGCCGAAGGTGCCGCGCAGGAAATCCGCGGCGAAGAAGGCCATGGCGCCCAGGGTGGAGGTGCCGGCGCAGATGTAGGCCAGGACGGCGGTATAGGCCGCGGCAATCCCCGCCTCTTTGTTCAGGCTGGCTGCGATGTAGGCATAGAACGCGCCCGCGTTTCTCACATGCGGGATCATGCGGACATATCCCACCGCGAAGAGCAGCATGACGGCACAAATTCCGAGCTGGGTTCCCGGCATGCCGGCGCCGTTCCCGAAAGCGAAGGCCAACGGGATGATCCCCGCCAGCACGCCCATCGGGGCCGCGCAGGCGAGGATCATGAAAATGATGTCGCCGGTTCCCAGCATGCCGGGAAGGAGGCCGGTTCGAGGGGCGGGATTGGATTCGGAACGGGTCATGACGAGGATGCGGTCCAAGGTGGGAGGGCCAGGGAAGGAAAGGGGACGTGTGGGCGCGCCATTTTATTTTAGGCATGAGGTTGTTTTCGCGGCGTGCTCAGGCCTCTGATTATGCGGCCTGCCAGCTTGCGGCGGTGGCCTCATATGCGCTATTTCCAGCGGGCGGTCATAACGGCGGTGGCCGGCAATTCCCATTTATAATCAATATAATGATGTGAGACGGCGCCGTTGCGGGACCCTTGTGCCGACCTTCGTGGCGGGGCAGACGGGCGCCCCTGTTCGATGGCATTTATTATAGGCTTAAAATATCTTGCCTAACGGCCGGATGCAAGTATCTTGGCGGGCATACCAGCGCCGCAGGGCGCTTTCAGCGTGGAAGGGATCGAAATGTCCTCGCAGTTTCGTGCCGCCGTCGTGCAGGCGGCGTCCCTGCCGCACGATGCGCCGGCATCGGCGCGCAAGGCGGCGGACCTCATTCGTGAGGCGGCGGCAAACGGCGCGCGCCTGGTGGTTTTTCCGGAAGCCTTCCTGGGTGGATACCCCAAGGGGGCCTCGTTCGGCACACCCGTCGGCATGCGCAAGCCCGAAGGGCGCGAAGAGTATCGCCGGTATCATGAGGCGGCCATCGCGTTGGACGGGCCCGAGGTCGGGTTGTTGGCCGAAGCGACGGCGGCGACAGGGGCATTTGTCGTTATCGGGGTGATCGAGCGCGATGGCGGAACGGTCTATTGCACCGCCCTGTTCCTCGACGGGGAAAAAGGCTTGGTCGCTAAGCATCGCAAGCTGATGCCTACGGGGGCGGAACGGCTGATCTGGGGCTTCGGCGATGGATCGACGATGCCGGTCATCGAGACACCGCTGGGGCGGATCGGCGCCGTCATCTGTTGGGAGAACTATATGCCGATGATGCGCATGGCGATGTACGATCAAGGCGTCACACTCTATTGCGCGCCCACCGCCGATGACCGCGACAGCTGGGCCGCCACCATGCGGCATATCGCCCTGGAGGGGCGCTGCTTCGTCCTGTCGGCGTGCCAGCACATTACGCGGGGGGCTTACCCCGCCGATTTCGACTGCGCGCTGGGGGACGATCCCGACACCGTCCTGTTGCGCGGCGGTTCGATGATCGTGGCACCCCTTGGGACCGTATTGGCCGGGCCGCACTTTGGCGGCGAAATCATCCTTTATGCCGATATCGATCCGGCCGACGTGGTGCGTGGCAAATACGATTTTGATGTCGCGGGTCACTACGCGCGGCCCGACATCTTCACCCTCACCGTCAATGTCGCGGCCCAATGCGCGGTGAGGCGCGCGGGGCAGGCATGAAACATCACCGCGACCGGCGTCAGCGGAAATGATGACGTCCTCCATTCCTGGTTCGACACTCGAAGCGGCCGCCTTGCGGGCGGGGCTGTGTCCTTGATCCGGGACGCTAGGGAAAACGGCGGCCTTGTTCACCCATCAAACGGTTTCGCAACCGTTAACTTAACCGTAACAGGGCGGTCGCCTGTCTTTATTTGACCCGATGGGCACCTTGTTACGGCGCTGGTCCGCAAGAGAGGACGAAGGAAAAAAGTATAGGCGCTGGGATGGGCGTGGCCGCACCCGTGATGGTGCTTTAGGGACGCCCATTCCCGTTGATCAACCGGTGGCTCGGGCAAGCCTGACCGACTTGGTCATTCCGCCTTGGATATTTGCCGCGTCCGTCATGAACCCGCTTCGGTGACGGGCCGGCGAGACGGTTCCGAGCGTTCGCGCTCCCCGCGGATTAGGACCGCAGGCGCGGCCGTGGGACAGGGAAAAATGATAAAGCAGGGAGTTACGAGACATGGTTTTCAACAGTGAGCCAAGGCCGCTGGCGATGGTGGCCCAGGTGGCGGTCGGCAAGCGGTTTGCATTTGATAAGCGCCGGTTCATGCGGCGGGCGTCCTCCTGCGCCTTGTTGGCGGGCTTCGCCTTGGCGGCCCTCCATGCCGGTGCGGCCGTGGCCCAGCAAAGTAATCCGGCATCCACGTCCGCTGGGGATGATCAGCAGACCTTGCAGGAAATCGTCATCTCGGCACGTCGGAAGGACGAGCGGCTTACCGATGTTCCTGTTTCCGTTACGGCGCTGTCCTCGGACTTTCTGGAAAAACAGAACATTCAGAGCTTTGCCGACTACGCGACGAAAATCCCCAATCTGACGTTCCAGTACGGCCAAGGATCGGATGGGACCGCGGTGGGCTTCAGCGGCGGCCGTCAAACGACGATACGCGGCGTTACCGGGACGAACACCACGGCCTATTATCTCAATGACACGCCGATCCCTTCAACGGTGAGTCCGCAGACCCTTGGTCTTGAGCGCATCGAGGTTCTGAAGGGGCCGCAAGGGACGCTGTTCGGCGCCAGTTCGATGGGCGGCAACGTACGCTTCATCACCAAGAAGCCATCCCTGATAAACAACGAGTCCTCGGTCCAACTCCAGGCGGGCGGGACGGATGGCGGCAGCATGGACGTTGGGGCCAATGCGCTGACGAATGTGGTTATTACGCCGGGCAAGGTGGCGATGAATTTCGCCGCCGGGGCACAACGGGACTCCGGTTACATCAAACGGGTTTTCCCGGATGCCAACGGCAACCCCGTCACCAGGGATGGGCAAGGGCGCCAAGACGACTTCTCGGGAATGACCACCCTGCGTGTCCAATTGACCGAAGATCTGGAGGCATCCCTCACGGCCATGGGAGAGGTCTCGGAACTCCATGGCTTCCCCGCTGCCTACGTTCCGCTGCCTGACTTCAAGCCGGTTTCCTACACCGTTCATCGCGACCGGGACGTTCAGGAATATTCCAAGGATCACTGGGGGCTTGGCTCCCTGGTGCTGACCTACAATGGCAATGGCTACTCGGTCGTATCTTCCACCAGCTATTTCGATCGTAAGGTCCGGGAACTGGAGGATGATACCGAGGGTACGAACCAATATTTCCAATCCGGCCTGGGTATCAACCTGCCGAGTGATCCCGCACTTTATGTCGTTGATGTCGTGCAGGACAAAAGGGTCACGCAAGAAAGTCGAATTTCCTTTGATGAGGGCACTCTACTTCCGCATCTGTCCGGTGTGGCAGGTGTCTTCTATCAAGAAAAAGATGTGACGTTCCATCAGCCGCCAATCCATGTGCCGGACTTTATTACTGCCGGACTGCCACAGGATTATCAAAACTCCGATACCATTCCGACGCAGGAGGAGAATGTCGCCGCATTCGGTGAGCTGTATTATGAGGTCGTGCCCAAGCTGACCCTTACCGTAGGCTTGCGCCAGTATTGGATAACGCAGCATGGCGACGCGCACGTGGCTACGGGCGTGGTCAATCCCCCCGATGGCGCCTACGCTCCCGAACTGAACAATTTCCAATCGGGCCTGGTGCCCAAAGGGGTAGTATCCTACAAGATCGATGACGACGCGATGGTGTACGCCTCGGCGGCCAAAGGGTTCCGCGTCGGTGGCGCCCAGGCGCCCTTGCCCGACTTTTGCGCGGCCGATTTGGCCGCGATCGGCGTAAGCGCGGAGAAGGCGCAGCGCTTCCAGCCCGACTCTCTGTGGAGTTACGAGATCGGAGCCAAAGACCGGCTGGCCGGCGGGCGGTTGAATGTCTCTGTCGCCGGATTCCAAATCGACTGGTCGCAGGTACAACAGCAGGTCCAGCTTCCCCGCTGTTCATACAGTTTCCTGACCAATGCGGGTCGCGCACAAATTCGTGGCGGGGAGATGGAGGTATCGGGGCGCCCCTTCGCGGACGTTCCGCTGACCCTGCAATTCGGGTTGGGGTATACCGACGCTGTGCTCCAGGATCCGGGCCTCATTCCCCAGGCGCCGGATACCCGTCTGACCCAGGTTCCGAGATGGACAGGGACGGTATCCGGATATTATGAGACAGCGATTAGCGCCTCCACTGATCTGTTTGTCGCCGCCGACTACAGTTACACGGGCGCGGTTCTGGTCCCGAATATCGGCGCCAGCGGCTTCCTGAGGCGCGAGCCCTTCAACATCGTCAACGGCAATATCGGTGTGCGGTTCGGCGGGTCAACGCTGTCGATCTATGGCAAGAACCTGCTCAACGAACGTTTGAACTATG
This sequence comes from Azospirillum sp. B4, assembly GCF_000333275.1. Taxonomy (GTDB): domain Bacteria; phylum Pseudomonadota; class Alphaproteobacteria; order Azospirillales; family Azospirillaceae; genus Nitrospirillum. The sequence continues at coordinate 71,957 of NZ_BACU01000527.1, forward strand.
GCAATCTTTATCCGTCCGGTTTCGTTCGTCAGGAGATTCTGCCGAACGGAACGTCCCAGGCCCTGCCCATGGCCGCGGTTAGCCGGCCGCGCCAACTCGGTATCCAATACAGGGTCGATTTCTGAAATCGGCGGCGTGGCCGGCGTTCCTGGCATGTCGCCGGGGCGCCGGCCACGGCCTAGCCCGGGCGCGTAACCGGGGGCCAACGGTTTCAGAACCGTTAACCCATCATGATCACGCGCCCGGCGGGCGATGCTTCGGGCGGCGCGCCCTGCCAGAGTGGCCGGCACTTCGCGATGTGTGCCAGCGCTCCCCGGCGCGACCGGGCGCGGGCCAGATACGGAGGTTCAATTATGAAAAAGGGGAGACGTGTCATGCTTCGAGGGGCCGCGTATGATCGGGCCTGATGCTGAAACGGCAGGCCACGCCCAGGGACCTGGGGCGGGCGGCCTGCGGAAAGCCCACCGGCGCCTGCCCAGCGCCGCCGTGGCCATCGTCTTAATCTGCGGTGCCGTGGCCGGGGCAGGGCGTTGGTACGTCGCACGCGCGGAAACGGCCCCGGTCGTGTCAACGCAGGCGGCGAAGTCCGGATCGCCATTTCGGGTGTATGCGACCATCCAGGAACTGATGGACAGCACGGTTGACCCGGCGGCGGACGGTGTTTGGGATTCCGTCGCGGTCATCAGCACCCAGGCCGGTGTCGAAAAGCGGGAACCGCGGACCCCCGAGGAATGGCAGGAGGTCCGGCGCCATGCGCTCACCCTCCTGGAAGCCATGAACCTCGTGGTGATGGAGGGGCGCCACGCCGCGCCGCCTGGCGCTCAGCCGAAGCTGGGCGAACTCGCCCCCAAACAGATCGACGCCATGATCCAGGCGAACCGGCCCGCTTTCGCCGCCTTCGCCGACGACGTCAGAAACAGGACGCTGGAGGCGCTGGCGGCCATCGACAAGCGGGACGTCAAGGCGCTGGTTGTCGCCGGCGGTAATCTTGATCAGGCCTGTGAGTCCTGTCACGTGACCTTCTGGTATCCGGGGTCAGCGAAACCCCGGTGATTCAAGGTTGGCTCAGTCCGCGGCTGGCGCGCGCAAGGCCGCGGGCGGAGACAGGTGGTGAAACGCCCGGGCGAAGTAAATGAGGCCGTCGGCGCGTTCATTGATGCGGATGGCCTGCACCCGGGCGAACAGAACGCCGTGGGTACCCACGTCGTTTATGGCATCTACCGTGCAATCCAGGGCGACCGCGGCGTCGCGCAAAACCGGTGCCCCAGTGTGGAGGGTGTCCCACTCCAATTCGTTGGCAAATCGCTCGGCGGCTGGGGATCCCGGTGTCGCGAACAGCCTGCAGAGGCCTTCATGCTGTGCGGCCAGGACATTGACGCAGACGACGCCGTTTGTTTTCAGGGTTTGGTAGCCCCGGGATGACCGATTGATGCAGGCTAGCAAGGTCGCCGGTTGATCGGTGACGCTGCAGACGGCCGAGACCGTCATGCCATGACGCCCGGCGGGGCCATCGGACGTGACGATGCAGACAGCGGCACCCATCCGCGCCATGGCCGCACGGAATTGGTCTTTTTCCACCGACATGGCGTTTCCCCCGATGCATATGCCCGGGCTGCGGCCCCATGCCGCGCCGGCTGTCTTTGGATCATAATTGGAACAATCATCAGTTAACAAGACAAACGTTGCTAAAGAGAGACAATTGGGGCATGCTCACAGGGCCATATAATCTGTTGGGGGGCTATCCAGAATGATTGCAGAGAGCATGCCCGTGTCCTGGCCTGAGGGCCCGGCCGTCGTCGTGTGGACATGGTGATGGCGCACCCCACCCGGCTCGATACGCCGGGGCTGCTCGCCGCCGTGGTGCTTGGGACCCTGGGCGGTTTGACGATCATGATCGTGCCGGGCTTTGTCGGCTTGGTCGGCAGCCTCACCGGACTGGACGATCAATCACTTGGGTACGTGGCATCCTGGGACATCAACGCCATGGCTGTCGCAATCGGCGCCGGCACGTTCCTGATCTCGCGGTTCAACTGGCGTCATCTGGCGCTTCTCGCCCTGGCGATCATCGGTATCGGCAATCTCTGGACCGCCACGTGCGTGACCTACCCCGCCGTTGTTGCCGCGCGCGTGCTCGCGGGATGCGGCGAGGGGCTGGCGATCGCGGTGTCGTTCGCCGCCTTGGGAAGCGCGTCCAATCCCGATCGTGCTTTCGGCATTTATCTGGTGGTCGGTTTGACCGTCAGCGCAGGGATCCTGGTGGTCCTGCCGGCCCTCCAGGTGTTGATCGGTCCGTCAGCGATGTTCATCGGGCTGGCGTTGATTGCCGTGTCTGCCGCCGCCATCGTAAAATGGCTGCCGACCCACAGTTCCATGTCCGCCGTGAACGCCCTGGACGGTGTTTCCATTCAGAAGGTCATGACGGTCGCCGGGCTCACAGGCGTGTTCCTGTATTTCATCGCTCAAGGGGCCATGTGGAGCTATTTTGAGCGGATTGGTGCGAGCAACGGCATTGATCCGGACGTTATCGGCCAAGCCATGGGGGTCTCGTCCTTTTCCGGCACGGGTGGGGCGCTGGTCGCCGTTCTTCTGACGAGCCGGGTCAGCCGCGCCTGGTTGCTGGCTGGCAGCGGCGCGATCTCCTTGCTGAGTTTTTGGCTGTTGATGGGGACCGTATCGGCCGCGCAACTGTTCGTCGCCGGCATACTCTTCAATTTCGGATGGAACCTGGCCCAACCCCTGCTTTCCGGCGTCTGCGCCGAGGCGGATGCGAGGGGGCGCGTTGTCGTCGCCATGGGATGCATCCAGACCGTGGGCTTCGGTGTCGGGCCCGCCCTGGCGGCGGCCTTGCTGACGGGTCACAACTTCGTCCCGGCGGCGTGGATGAGCACGGCGGTCCTGATCTGCAGCCTTGCCATCGTCCTTGGCGGTTTGCGGGCTCGCGGCCTGCAATCCATGCCCCGCAATTCCGCTGTGCCGTGAACGCGGCCGCACATGTTGAGAAGAAAATGAAGCTGGAATTGAATGAGCGCGTCGCCATCGTCACGGGCGGCAGTTCCGGCATTGGCCGGGCCGTGGCCAAGGTGCTGGCGCAAGAGGGCGCCCGGGTGGTCATCACCGCCCGGCGCGGCGACAAGTTGAGCAGGGCGGCGGCGGAACTGGAGGCGGAGACGGAAGGGACAGTCCTGCCCATTCCTTCGGACACGACCGACCAAGCCCGGGTCGACAGCATGGTGACGGCCGCCATCGACGCCTTCGGCCGCATCGACATCCTCGTCAACTGTGCAGCCAACCCGTCCAGCCCGGCGCATGGCGAGATTCGGCATCTGGACGATGGCGCGCTGCTGGGCGATCTGGACACGAAGGTGGTGGGCTATGCCCGCTGCGCGAAAGCCGTGGCCCCGCACATGGTGAGACGCCGCTGGGGTAGGATCATCAACATCGGCGGATTGACGGGCCGATCGTCCAACCTGCTTAGCGGCATGCGCAACGTTGCCGTCTGCCACTTGACCAAGACCCTGTCGGATCAATTGGGCCCTGAGGGCGTGACGGTGAACGCCCTGCATCCCGGCGTCACCCAGACCGAACACATCGTTGAGCTTTTTGAGACCGAGGCGGCCAAGCGCGGGGTGACCCCCGCTGAGATCGAGGCGGAGTTCTCGGCGGCGACCCCCATTCGTCGGGTCATCCTGGCGGAGGAGGTGGGGTACGCCGTCGCCTTTCTCGCGTCGCCGCTGGCCGCGGCCATAACGGGGGAATCCCTGGCGGTCGATGGCGGCATCACGCGGGGTATTTACTTGTAAGGAGAAGAATCATGCAGGCAGAGGAGGCGTGGGCACAGCCCTCATATACACCCATATCCGGGGCCGGCCAGGCCGCCAACGACGCGTCGGATTTGGCCGATCAGTTGCTTCGGCAGGCTGAGGCGATGATCCCGGTACTGAAGTCCCGGTCCCGGGCGGCCATCGAGGCGGGGCAAATCCCCGCGGAAACCATCCAGGAATTCACGGATGCCGGCTTTTTCAAAGTTCTGCAGCCCGCGCGCTACGGTGGATACGAACTGCCGCCGCAGGTGTACTGCGCCATCGCCCGCACCCTGGCCGAAGGCTGCATGAGCAGCGCGTGGGTCTATGCCGTGATTGCCGTCCATAACTGGCAATTGGCACTGTTCGACGATCGCGCCGCGCAGGAGGTGTGGGGCGAGGACCCCGCCGTGCGCATCAGCTCCTCTTACATGCCGGTGGGAAAGGTGACGGTGGTGCCCGGCGGCTACCGCCTGTCGGGGCGATGGGCGTTCTCCAGCGGGTCCGCGCATTGCGACTGGGTCATCCTCGGTGCGATGGTTCCCACCACGGAAGCGAACGCCAAGCCCGATCCACGCAACTTTCTCATCCCCCGCGCCGACTATCGGATCGTCGACAACTGGGACGTCATGGGACTGCGCGCGACCGGCAGCAACGACATCGTCGTCAACGACGCCTTCGTGCCAGAGCATCGGACCATCCGGGAATTGGACATGTTCGCCATGGATTGTCCGGGGCACGCCAACAACACGTCAGCCCTCTACAAGATGCCGTTCGCCCAGATCTTCAACAGGACGGTGTCAACCACTTCCCTGGGGGCGCTGAAATCCGCCCTGGATGTCTTCATCGAGACCACGAGGGAGAAGCGCGCCACCTACACGGGTGACCGCCTGGCCCGGGACACGACCATCCAGCATGCGGTGGTCCAGGTAGAGAGGACGCTGGACGAACTCTCCCTCGTGCTTGACCGGGATTGCCGCGAATTGATGGAAAGGGCCATCGGCGGCGACTGGCCGATCGCGCGGCGGGCGGCCCTGGGGGCATCGACCACGGGCATGGTGGAGCGATGTGTCGATGCCATCGACACCTTGATGACGTTCAGTGGCGCCAAGGCCGTATTCCGGGGCAACCCCGTCCAGCAGGCATTCCTGGACATCCACACGGCGCGGGCCCACGTGGCCAACAACCCTTATCCCTACGCCCGTAACCTAGGCGCCGTGCGTTTTGGATTTGAAAACGACTCCCTGGACATTTGAGCGTGTGGGCGGGCGTCCGCGTGACGCCCGCCTCCACCGGCTTCAGGAGGCGTCGGCATATCCGAAGGCCTCTTCGCTGCGGGCCTTGGCGGAGGGAAGGTTCACGGACAGGAAGTCGACAAAGGCTTTGACCTTCGCCAGCAGGTAATTGCCCCGGGGGAAGATCAGGTACAAAGGCACCTTGGCCGAGACGTGGTTTGAAAGGATCACCTCCAGCCGGTTGCCGGCGATGTCCTGTTCCAGCAGGAAACGGGGCAGGAAGGCGATGCCCATGCCGGCGAGGATGGCCTGGCGGGTCATGCGCACGCTGTTTGAGGTCAACTGCCCGCGCACCACCGGGACGACCAGATCCTTGGAAAGTTGCCATTCCCCGGGACGCGAGAGATGGGTTTCCACAACGCAGTCGTGTTCCTTCAACTCCGCCGGGGAGGAGGGCGTGCCGTGTTTGGCGAAATAGTCTGGCGATCCCGCCAGCACCATGTCGTATTCGCACAACTTGACGGCGTCGAGGGCGGAATCGTAGGGCTCGCCAACCCAGAACGCCGCATCGAAATGGCCGCGCAGCAGATCGACCTGACTGTCGGAAAGGTTCAGGTGGATCCGGACGTCCGGATGCTGTGTCAGGAACTGGGGAATGAACTCGGTCACTCGGAACAGGGACGCCACGACGGGGGCGTTGATCTTCAGGTCGCCGCGGGGCGTCGTCAGCATGCCCGCCATGACCTGGTTGGCTTCGTTGACCTCGTCAATGATGCGGGCGCAGCGATCATAGATTTGCTGGCCAGCCGGCGTGACCGAGATGCTGCGCGTCGTCCGGTCCAGAAGTTTGGTTCCGGCATCCGTCTCCAACTGGGCGATCTGACGGCTGACCGCCGCCTTTGAGCAGTTCAACCACTTCGCGGCGGCCGAAAAACTTCCCGTGCTGACCACCGCCGCGAACGACATCAGGGCGACAGCGTTCCCGACTTCAATCTTTTCATCCATGGCACGTATGTATCGTTATTTTTGCATTAAGTGAACAATAGCGCCAAACCTGACCCGAAGGTCAACAATTCGATTTTACCCGTTGATGATGATTTTCTTGTGATGGATACGCCGGATTGGCCATGAGGCGCGGGGAGGGGAGCCAATGGCACTCACGCCCGCCGGTGAGGCGGGCGTGGTTGCGCATGCTCGGACCGTGGGTAATGGACCACGTCAGCTGTCGAACGTGATCAGGTCAGCCTGGCCCTGGTTCGCGCCCAATTCCGCGATGGCGGCCCCATTGTCGGGGGGGATGATCTGGGCGAATACCTCCAGCTGGTGCCCATCGGGATCATAGAAATAGATCCCGTTGGATACGCCGTGATCCAGGACCTCATGGATCTCGACGCCGTTCTCGAGGAAGGTGGCGTATATGTCCTTGAGCTTGCTGATGTCGCCGCCGACGTCGATCTCCAGGCCGATATGCTCGAACTCCCGCCCCTTGGGGGCATCGGTGCCGCCCGGGAACAAGGCGATGTCGTGATCGTAATGGCCGAAGCTCAGGAAAATCCCCCCGGCATAGGGGCCCTCAGCGACGCGGGCGCTGATTTGCATGCCCAGGATTTTGCCATACCACTCGGCGGATCTTTCCGGGTCGCGGACATAAAGGACGACATGTCCAATACGCTTGACCTTAGGGGTGATGGGCATGATCGTCCGCCTCCTTGCCGGGCACGGCCGGCAGCCACACGATGTCGGTGATCTCGCTGAACTCACGCCATTCCTTGCGCCACGTCAGGCCGCCGTCCTCGCTCCGGTAAAGATGGCCGAACTTGGTGCCGGCCAGGATGAAGTCCGGATCGGCCGAGTTCGTGCCGACCGCCCAGAAGCAGGAGTTCGGCTGATTGGGCAGGGGCATTTCCTTCCATGTGCCGCCCCGGTCTTCCGACCGCAGGATGACCCCTGTCGACCCCGGGGTGCCGTCACCAATTCCCAGGATCAACTCGCCGTTCCGGGGGCGCCGGCGTAAAACACGGGTATAATAAAGGCCCCAGGTTTCTTTTGCATCCAACCGGTTCCAGGTAACGCCATCGTCAGTCGACTTGTAAATGCCATTCACGACAAGCGCCAGGATCGTCTTGGGCGCGCCCGGGAACACGACGATATCATGCAGGTCCGAGTTGCCGCGACTGGGCGCCCAGTCGGTGTCGACGCGCTGCCAGGAATCGCCGCCATCCCGGGATCGGTAGAGCCCGCCCTCTTCCACCCCGGCCCACACGCCCAACGGGTCATCGGGGTCGACGGCCAGGGCCAGCATGCGGGGGCGGCTCACGCCGGCGCATTTCGGCGGCATCTCCAGCCCCGTGCGGCTCCAGGTCTTACCGCCATCGCGGGAGCGGAACAGGATGGCGAGCGACGGGGAACCGGTCCCGGCGTACATGATGTCGGGATGGTCCGGATGCACCGCCAGCTTCCAGATGGTGAAGTCGTTCAGGACGCTGTCGATACGGGTCCAGTTGGCGCCGCAGTCGCCGCTGTAAAACAGGCCCTTCTCGGTGCCGGCGAACAGCGCTTCCGGATGCCGTGGATCGGCCAGCAGGCAGCGGACGCAGTCGTCATATTCCAGTTCCTGATTGATGGTCAGCCGGCGCCACGTCGCGCCATTGTCATGGCTGCGCAGGACCGCCTGGCCGTCGGTCGAAACGATCAATGTCTTGTTCATGTCGGTTGCCTCGTTGTCGCGGAGTGCAAATCATTGGCGTGGCGTCAGGAGAGGTTCACCCAGACGCTCTTGGTCTCGCTGTAGAGTTCCATGGCCTGCCGGCCATGCTCCCGCCCCCATCCCGATTGCCTGAAGCCACCGAACGGGCTGGCGGGGTCGATCATGTTGAAGCAGTTCACCCAAACCGTGCCGGCCTTGATGGCGGCGGCGGTGCGGTGGGCCGCCTTGATGTCGTTGGTCCAGATTCCGGCGGACAGGCCGTATTCGGAATCGTTGGCCTGAGCCACCAGCTCGTCCTGATCGGACCAGGTCAACGCCGCCAGGACGGGCCCGAAGATCTCCTCCCGGACGATACGCATCGTCGGTGCCGCGTTGACGAAGATGGTGGGCTCAAAAAAGAATCCATTTGCGAGGTTGGCGGGGCGTTGCCCGCCGGCGGCCAGCGTGGCGCCTTCCGCCGATCCCACCTCGACATAATGATTGACCCTGTCCCACTGCTCTTGGGAGATCAGCGGGCCGAAATCGACATCGGGCTGCAAGCCATCGCCGATTTTCAGCCGGGCCGCGGCGCCGGCAATGGCGTCCAGCAGTTCATCGGCGCGGCTCTTGTGGACGTAAAGGCGTGATCCGGCGGTGCAGGTCTGCCCCTGGTTGAAGAAGATGCCCTGGGCGATCGAGGCGGCCGCCACCTTGACGTCCGCGTCCGGGAACACGATTTGCGGCGACTTGCCGCCCAGCTCCAAGGACACCTTTTTCAAGTTGCCGGAAGAGGCCCGCACGATGGCCTTGCCGACCGCGGTGGAACCGGTGAAGGCCACCTTGTCGACGCCGTCGTGTTCCACCAAGGCCGCGCCGGCATCGCCGAAGCCCGTGATGATGTTGAACACTCCTGGCGGAACGCCGGCCTCAAGCGCCAGCTCACCCAGGCGCAGGGCTGTCAGGGGCGTCTGTTCGGCGGGCTTAAGAATAACCGTGCATCCAGCCGCAAGGGCCGGCGCCACCTTCCAGGCCGCCATCGACAGGGGATAATTCCAAGGAACGATGAGACCCGCCACGCCAACGGGCTCGCGCGTCGTGTAGTTCAGGATCTGCGCGCCGCTGCGCGGCGAGACCGGCAGCGTCTCGCCACCGAACTTCGTTGGCCATCCCGCGAAGTAGCGGAATGTCCTGATGGTTCCCTCAACCTCGACGGCGCGCGTCAGCGTCGCCGGTTTGCCGTTGTCGAGACATTCCAGAACGGCAAGGTTCTCGGCGTCGCGCTCCACAAGATCCGCCAGACGCAACAGCACGCGCGACCGATCCACAGCGCTCATGCGGGACCAGGCGGGATCGCTGAGGGCCTTCCGGGCGGCGCGCACCGCCAGATCCACGTCCGCCGTCGCGCCGTGCGCGATGTGGGCCAGCACCTCCCCCGTGGCGGGGTTGATGGTTTCAAACGTGCGGCCTGATACGGCCTCGACCCATGCGCCCCCGATCAACAGGCGCTGCGGCTGGGCCTTCAAGGCCGCCTTCAGGTGTTCAGCTCTTTCGATAGAGGTCGTTGTCGTCACGTATTCGCTCCCGGTCCCGACGTTGGGCGATGCCCTGAATGGCTTGTGATGGAGCGTTGATAGCATGGTCCATAAAAATAAACAATAAGCGCTATATCGATGAACTGTTGCGTAATCGGGACAATTCGGGCATAGAACCAGACGTGCACCCCAGGCAAGGTGATCTCATGGTTCCGTCCCCCCTCATCGAACTCGCCAGGGAACTGCTGGCGGCCCGCCGCGCGGGGCGGCCCATCGATCCCGCTACGGCGGCTTACATGCCGGCAAATTTGGTGGAGGCCTATGACGTGCAGGCGGCGACCACAGCGCTCCGGGGCGCCGAGGTGGCGGCATACAAGATAGGCCTCACCAGCACGGCGGCGCAGGAAGGGCTGGGTGCGACAGAGCCGATCGCAGGGCGGCTGACGCGGCAGGACATCCGGTTCTCCCCGGCGCGGATAGAGGTGAGCACCCATCTGCGCATCGTCGAGGCGGAGGTCATCTTCCGCATCGAGGAGGATCTCCGGCCCGAGGCGGCGCCATTCTCGAAAGCCGATATCATGCGCGGCATCGGTTGCGCCTTCGCGGGCATCGAGGTGTGCGACACGCGGTTCATGGGCGATGACGACACCCTTCCGCGTATCGTGGCGGATAACGGCAATGCCGATCTTCTGGTCGTGGGAGAGCCTTTGCGTGATTGGTCGGAAGACGCGCTGCGGGGGCTTTCGGTCACGCTGATGAGAAAGGCGCAGCCCGATGTACGCGGCTCCACCGCGAAAGTTCTTGGCCACCCGCTGGAGGCGGCGACCTGGCTGGCCAATTGGCTGGCGGCGAGGGGGGAAGGGATACGATCAGGCCAGCTTGTCGCCAGCGGCAGCTGCACTGGAATGACGGTGCTCGGGCCTGATGAAGAGGTGACCGCGACCTTCGGCTCTCTCGGGAGCGTGTCGATGAGATTTGTTCAGGCATTCGGGATGAAGGAGGAGAGGGTATGAGTGTGGATTACGGCCTTGCCGGCAAGGTGGCGATCGTAACCGGGGGAAGCGTCGGTATCGGCAAGGAGACCGCACGGCAGTTGGCCCGGCAAGGCGCCAAGGTGGTCATCGCCGCCCGCACGCGCGAAGCCCTGGAAACCGCGGCCGAGGCGCTGCGCCTTGAAACCGGGGGGGAGGTCGTCGCCGTTCCGGTGGACACGACCCAGCGGACGTCGGTCGAGAATTTGGTGTCGGAAACGGCCCGGCGGTTCGGCGGCGTCCACATCCTGGTCAATTGCGCGGCGGCGCCCGGTGGGCTGGTCCGCAACGAGATTGAAAAGGCGGACGAAGACGGCCTGATCGCGGACCTGAACACCAAGCTGGTCGGCTATTTCAGAATGTGCAAGGCGTGCGTTCCCCATATGCGCCAGGCGGGCTGGGGACGCATCGTCAATGTGGGCGGCCTTACCGCGCGTTCCACCGAAGCCCTTAGCGGCATGCGTAACGCGGCCTTGGTCCACCTGACCAAGACCTTGTCCGATCAACTGGGTGTCGATGGCATCACGGTCAACATCGTCCATCCCGGTGTGACGCGGACCGAGCACATCGAGGCCTGGTTTGCCGACATGGCACGGGCGGAAGGCACCAGCGTCGACGCCATCGTCAAGCGTGAAGCGGCGGACCCGGCGGCGATCCGGCGGATGCTGGAAGCCGATGAGGTGGCGAACGCCATTGTGTTCCTGGCGTCCTCGCTTGCCAGCGGCCTTACGGGCGAGTCCATCGCGGTGGACGGGGGGCTATCCCGGGCGGTGTTCCTCTGATGCCGCCCGCGTCCAGAGTGATTGTTCCGAAAAAGGAACTATTGACTTGATATAGCCATATTGTTGTGAAAAAGTTCCTTCAAGAAACTGACAACCCACCGAACGGGAGTTCCCATGTCCAGCCGCCCCGCCAACTTCCACGGCCTGCATATCCGCAAGTGGTATGAGTTCCAGGAGGAGACCCTTGCCATTGAGACCGGGCCGCTGGCCGATGGCGAACCGGTCGTGAAACTGGTGGTGGCGGCCGCCATCGCCAATCCCAACGCCGGGCGCTTCGTCGCCTCGTTTGACGAGGTCATCGCCGCGTCCGAACATCTCGGTATCGAGTTCGCGCGGCGCTTGACCACCCGGCTTGCCGGCCGCGCGGTGCAGAGCTACGGCAAGGCGGCCCTGGTCGGCGCCAACGGCGAGTACGAGCATGGCAACGCCTTCCTGACCACGGCCTTCGCCGAGCCCATTCGCGAAGCTGTCGGCGGAGGCAAGGCCTGGGTCCCGTCTACCGGCAAGCGCGGCGGGCCGGGGACGGAGATCGATATTCCGCTGGCGCACAAGGACGCCCTTTACGTTCGTTCCCATTACGACACTTTCTCCGTGACCTTCACCGACTCCCCCGGCCCGGACGAGGTCGTCATCGCCATGGCGGTTGCGACACGTGGGCGCCTGCATGCCCGTCTGGGCGGCATCTCGGTGGACGAGATCGTCGGCGAAGACGGGCTGCGCTGAGGGCGGGCGGCGATGACGGACCCCACCCCCCCGGCCCTGGATAACGGCCGCCCCGTCGCGGAGGAGTTGCTTCCCGATGAGCGTCTGGGCGTCCGGGAAATCAACGGCTTGCGGCTGGCGTTTCGTGAGTGGGGTCCGCCGGACGCGCCGCCGGTCGTGCTTCTCCACGGGCTCCGTGGATATTCAAGCACGTGGCGGACCTTGGCGCGAACGCTTGCCCCGTCCCACCGGCTCATCGCCCTTGATCAGCGTGGTCGCGGCGACAGCGATTGGGACCCGGGCCGCAACTATTACACAGACAGCTACCTGGCCGACCTTGAGGGCTTCGTCGACGGTCTTGGGCTGACGCGGTTCCACCTGATCGGCCATTCCATGGGCGGCACGACCTCGTACGTCTATGCCGCCAAGCATCCCTCGCGCTTGGCGGCGCTGATCATCGAGGATATCGCCCCCGGTTCTTCGGTGCGCGGGGCGGGTGCCGAGCGCATCGTCGCGGAGATGGCATCGCTCCCCCGGGAGTTCGCCACTTGGGGGGAGGCGCGGGCCTATTGGCATAAAAGCCGGCCGACGCTGAGCGGGGCCGCCATTGAGCAGCGCATGGCCGAGAGCCTGAGAGAGGACGCCAAAGGCCGCATCACCTGGCGTTACGACGCTGAGGGGATCAGCCACACACGGATCGTCCCCAACCCGCAGCGGATTGTCGATCTGTGGCCGGCCGTGGAGGCGCTGCGTGTTCCAACCCTCGTCATCCGGGGGGAGCGTTCCGACTTTTGCGCCGCCGATACCGTTCGCGAGATGACCCGGCGCAATTCCAACATTTCTTCGGTCACGGTCGCCGGCGCCAGCCACTACGTGCACGACGACGCCCCGATCCCTTACGCCCAGCATGTCGGCCGGTTCCTGGCCGGACATCCGCTCGGTTCAAGCTGACAGGAAACAATGATGACGTTCGACATCCAACGCGCCGGCCAAATCGATCGCGCCTCTCTTTTCCATCCCTTCACCTCCGTGGCCGACCTGATGCGCGACGGGCCCCTGATCATGGCGGAAGGGAAGGGGGTGCGCCTGAAGGATATCGAGGGGCGAAGCTACCTCGACGGCATGGCGGGCCTCTGGTGTGTCAACCTGGGATATGGGCGCGAGGACATCAGCGGCGCCATCGCCGCGCAGAGCACCAAGCTGTCCTTCTTCCACACCTTCAATGGCCTATCGACGGACGTGGCGATCGAATGCGCCGAAGCCCTGTTGAAGCGGGCGCCGGTTTCCATGGCCCGCGTCTTCTTCGGGGCGTCGGGCAGTGATGCCAATGAGACCCAACTCAAGCTGATTTGGTACTACAACAATCTGCGTGGCCTGCCGAAGAAGAAGAAGGTCATCGCGCGCTGGAACAGTTATCACGGGTCGGGTGTGGCCACCGCCAGCCTGACGGGACTGCCGGGCATGCATGGGCTGTTCGATCTGCCGCAAGGTCCCATCCTGCACATTTCCAATCCCCATCATTATCGCAAGGCGCCGGAGGGCGTGTCGGAGCGGGAGTTCTCGCGCCAGCTTGCCGCCGAACTTGAGGCTTTGATCGCACGTGAGGGGGCGGAGACCATCGCCGCCTTCTTCGCCGAACCCGTCATGGGCGCCGGCGGCCTCATTCCTCCCCCCGAAGGGTATTTCGAAGAAATCGTTCCCATACTGCGCAAGCACGACATCCTGCTGGTGCTGGACGAGGTGGTGTCGGGCTTCGGCCGCCTGGGCACCTACTGGGGCAGCCAGCGTTTCGGCCTGGAACCGGATCTCATCACGGCGGCCAAGGGCGTGACCAGCGGCTACTTCCCCATGTCCGTCTGCTTCGTGTCGTCGAAGGTCTGGGACGTGATCGAAGCGGGGTCCGAGAAGGCCGGCCTGTTCGGCCATGGCTACACCTATTCAGCCCATCCGGTCGCGGCGGCGGCGGCATTGGCCACCCTCAAGGCCATCGACCAGGAGGGGGTGGTGGAAAACGTGGCGCGGTTGGGCCCCTATTTCCATGCGGCCATGCGCGAGGCCATCGGGGATCATCCGCTGGTTGGAGAAGTCCGCGGCCTCGGGTTCATGATGGGCATCGAATTGGTGCGTGACCGGGCGGCGAAGACGCCCTTCGCTCCCGAATTGCGGGTAGGACGGAAGCTGCTGAAGGATCTCTTCGGTCGTGGCCTGATCTCCCGGGCCCTCGGCGACACCATGGTGTTCGCGCCGCCGCTGGTGGCGACCAAGGCGGATCTCGATGAGATCATCACCCTCTTCAAGGCGGGGCTGGACGCCGTCGCCAAGGAGGTTTCATGACGACCACCACTTGGAACGGGGCCCATCGTCTGTTGCAGGCGGCCCGGGCGCGGGGGATAGACATCTGCTTCGCCAATCCGGGAACGACGGAACTGACCTTGGTCAGCGCCCTTGACGACGTGCCCGGCATCAGGCCCGTCCTGGGGTTGTTCGAGGGGGTGTGCACGGGCGCGGCCGATGGCTATGCCCGTGTCTCAGGCAAGCCAGCGCTCACCCTGCTGCACCTTGGCCCGGGTTTGGCGAATGGCCTCGCCAATTTGCATAACGCGCGCCGCGCCCGGTCGCCGGTAGTGAACATCGTGGGCGACCATGCCACCTGGCATCTGCCGTTCGATGCGCCGCTGACGTCCGATATCGACTCCTTCGCCAAGCCGGTGTCAAAGGCCGTCATCTATTTGCGGGACGCGGCCAGCCTGCCGGCCCAGTTGCAGGAGGCGTTCGACATCGCGTCGGGGCCGAATGGCGCGGTGGTCACCGTGATCGCCCCGACGGACGTGATGGACGCCAAGGTGGCGGACGCCGCGCCGGCCCTGCCGGCGCAGGCGCCGGGGAAGGACGCTGTCCCGGATGGCGATATCGCCGCCGTCGCGGCGGCGCTGTCGCGCAAGCGGCCTCTTATCCTGCTGCTTGGCGCCGATGCGCTGACCGAGCGGGGGCAGCGCGCGGCGGCGCGCGTCGCCGGTGCCGTGTCCGCACGGCTGCTCATGGAATCCTATCCGGCGATCGTCAGTCTGGGCGGCGATCTCCCGCGTCTCGAACGCTTGGCCTACTTCCCGCAGGATGTCCTGAAGCAGGTGGGGGAGGCCACGGTGGTTCTGGTGGGGGCGAAAGCGCCGGTGAGCTACTTCGGATACGAAGGGCAACCCAGCGCGCTGGTTCAATCGGACCGCATCATCGAACTGTCGCGGCCGGATGAGGATAGCGTTGCGGCGCTGGAAGCCCTGGCGGCCCGGATGGAGGCGCCGGCGCTGGCTGCGGAAACCGCTGCCACGCCAGCGGTGCCATCCGACGCGGGCGGCGCCGGGCCTCTCTCCCCGGTGGATGTCGTCGATGATCTCATCGACCGCCTACCGGAGGGGGCGATCATTTCCCTGGAGGGCTCCACCCTCGGTGGCCCCTTTCTGCAACGCGCCTACCGTGCCCGCAAGCACCGCGTGATGACGAATACGGGTGGCGCGATCGGCCAGGGCTTGCCCTGTGCCACCGGGGCTGCCCTGGCGGCGCCGGGTGTGCGCGTCGTGTCGCTGCAATCCGATGGCAGCGCCCAATACACCGTGCAGTCCCTCTGGACGATCGCCCGCGAGAAGCTGCCGGTCACCGTTATCATCGCGGCCAATCACCGGTATGGAATATTGCAGACCGAGTTGAAGCGGGCGGACGCTTCCATCGATGGCGATGTGACGGGCCGCTTGACCCGGCTGGACAATCCCCGGGTGGATTGGACGGCGTTGGCGCAGGGATATGGCGTTCCCGCCATCCGTGTGGCCAGCCGCCGCGACCTTCAGCAGGCGTTGGAGCAGGGCTTTGATGAGGAGGGGCCCTTCCTGATCCAGGTCGATCTGCCCTGACCTTCGCGGCCAAATGCCGATCACGTTATTGACTCCGCCTGATGCTGGGAGATGGAAAGCGGCGGAGTCTCAGTTTTAAGAAAAAAAACGTCCGGGTATGTCCTTTTGCCCGCCACCAAGTGATGGGTCCAATCAAAGGCCCCCATAAGAAAAAACAATGCAATCCAGACGAAAATAACATGCCGTCGAAAAAACTCGATGGCCGTGAACAGAGAGGGTTGTCTTATGGAATTATCCAGCAGGGGCGGCTCGGGCAAGCCGTCACGACTCCTTCCCATCATGCTGCCGGTCATCTTGGCTGGGTTGCCTGGCGGGGCGTGGGCGCAACAGCAAGGACCATCGACCGACGGGGATCAACTGACGGAAATCGTGATCACAGCTGAAAAGCGTGTGTCCACGGTTCAACAGACGCCGATCAGCATCACCGCTGTCAGTGGCGACCAGTTATCGAAGGAAGGGATCACTGACGTGGGGCGCCTAGCGTCCCAGGTTCCAGGTATCGCCATGGCATCCGAGGGCCCGGGGCGGACGCAGTTCAACATTCGCGGACTGTCCAGTTCCGGCGGGTCATCGCCGACGGTGGGCTTTTACTTGGATGACGTGCCGGTCACGCCGCCGACATCGCAACTGGCGTCGGCCGGGAAGGTCATGATCGATCCAGATTTGTATGATCTGGCGCGCGTGGAAATACTCAGGGGACCCCAAGGCACCTTGTACGGTGCCAGTTCGATGGGCGGCACCATTCGTCTGATCACCAACGATCCCGATCTCGAACATTTCTCCGGGCGCGTCCAGGCGGGTGTATCCGGCACCGACGGCGGCGGCGTCAATTACAGCGGGAATTTCATGCTGAACGTCCCGATCGTCAGTGACAAGCTGGCGCTACGCCTGGTTGGAACGGAAAAGTACAATTCAGGCTTCATCGACCGTATCGTGACCAACGATTTCCCGCTGCCGAACGGCACGATGCGCGGCGACGTCGCCGGCGCGCCGGTGGCGAAGGTCCATTCCAATGATAATGACGATAGGACAACCGGCTTCCGCGCGACCTTGCTTTTCAAGCCCACCGAGGATCTGAGCATCGAGCCGGCGATATTCCATCAGCGGCTCACCACCGGCGCATTGTCGGCCATCGACATGCCGCCCGGCACCATGGCGCATTACCAGCCTTATGACGTGCCGGAGTCCTCCTTGCAGGCGTTCGACGACTACAGCCTGCGGATCAAGTATGATTTGAGCAATATATCGTTGCAGTCGATCACGTCTTTGCTCCGGGGAAGTTCCTACGTCAAAGAGGATGATGCCGAAAGCCAGTATTTCGCGTTCGGTCCCATGGGGCCGACGGGATTGCCCACGGACAACAGCACGACCGAACGGCATTCCTCACACCAGTTCAATCAGGAGCTGCGCGTATCCTCGAACGATGACTCCATCCTGCAATGGGTGGCGGGCGGCTTTTACAGCCGCTTCTCCGACCACCTCCTGGTGCGCAACACGGTGAACGACCTGGTTCCGATCTATGGCACCGCCAATGCGTTCACCGACGTCGAGCCCGACAGCCTGACGCAACAGGCGCTTTTCGGCGAGGTCAACTATCAGTTCCTGCCGGACTGGAAGGCGACGGTTGGCTTGCGTTACTTCCACTACCGGTTCGAATATCAGCAGACGCCGATTGTCTGGCCGCCCAGACGGGGACGTTCAGCGGCGCCGCCGGCGCCTATGGCCTGACGCCAAAATTCACCCTGACCTATACGCCGGACAAGAACTTTCTTTTTATGCCACGGCCTCAAAAGGCTATCGCCCTGGCGGTCCCAACCTGCCCATCCCGACCAGCGGGGTCGTCGATTGCTCCTCCTCATACCAGCAGCTGGGTATCAAGTCGGAGCCGTCGACCTTCGGCCCGGATGCGGTCTGGAACTATGAGATCGGCGAGAAGGCGAAACTCCTGGATGGCCGGATGACTCTCAATTCGTCCTTCTATTATATCGACTGGCAGCGCATCCAACTCCAGACCACGCTCGCATGCGGGTATTTCTTCACCGCCAACTCGGGCAAGGCTTATTCAGAGGGCGCTGAGGTCGAGGCCAGCGTGAAACTGGGGGGTGGCTTCCGCCTCAACCAGTCGCTGGGGACGACGCGGTCGGCGCTGACGGATGCGGCCTTGCCCGGGAACTCCCCGATCGGTCAGCAGCTTCCCGATGTGCCGCGTTGGACGGCGACGACCTCCCTGGAGTATTCGCGTGACATAACGGGCGATCTGACCTTCAACGCGCTGGTGACGAACCGCTTCGTCGATTCCGAGTACGACTATAACGCCGTGCCGGCCAGCTATACACAAAAGCCGGCGTATGATCTGGTCGATATGCGCATCGGGTTGGCCGGCGGCAGTTGGACGACGTCGCTTTATGTCGACAACCTGTTCGACCGCCGCGCGGTCACCGGCATCAATCGTAACGTCGCCCAGAACAACCCTTATTATGCCCGCGTGTTCATAAACCGGCCTCGGACCATCGGGGTCACGGCGGAGACGGAATTCTGAGCGTTCGCTGCGGCGGCCCGGGACGGCTGGGGTGCCGGCCTGGGCCGCATGCCCGGTTTTCATCATCTTCCGGAGGATACCTTGAGTTCAGTGAGAAAATATCCCTTGGCTATGCGGATCATTCATTGGGCCCGCGCCGCCATCATCTTGGGAATGATTTGGCTGGGCTGGAAGATGGTGTCTCTCGGTGACAATATTCCCCAGAAATTTGAGGGATTCTACCCCCTTCACAAGTCGTTTGGCCTTGTGGTGATCATCCTTGTCGTCCTTCAATTGACACTACGGACAGTCATGCCAACCCCGGTGCTGAGCACCGGCCTTTCCCGGATCGAAGCCGTTGCCGCCAAAATCGCCCATGTGGCGCTTTATGGACTGATGATCCTGGTGCCTGTGATTGGATATTCCCGGTCCAGCACCTTCTCGGAAAGTGATGGTGTCACGTTGTTTGGGCTCAAGATTCCTGAGCTTCTGGGGAAGAACGACGCCCTTTCCGAGAGGCTGAGTTCCATTCATGCGGTGCTGGCGTACACCCTGTTGGCCGTGATCGCTATCCATGTGTTGGGCGCGCTGAAGCACCGACTGTTCGACAAAGACAAAAAGAACGATCCGCTGTCGCGGATGATCTGATGGCATTGGGTTCTGCATTGAAAATGGCTGGAGATGTGCCGTGGTGAATCGCTATCTGCGTGAGCAGAACTATATCGGCGGTATGTGGGTGCACGCGGATTCGGGAGCCACGATAGACGTCACCGATCCCGCGACTTCGGCACGCATCGGCGTCGTTCCACGGTCCGGCCAGGCGGAGACGCGGCGGGCCATAGTGGCGGCTGATGCCGCGTTTCAGACCTGGCGCCGGACGACCGCGCTAGAGCGGTCTCAACTGCTGCGCACGCTGCATGATCTGATCGTGCGAAACCAGCAGGCATTGGCTGAACTGCTGACCTTGGAACAGGGAAAGCCTTTGGCCGAGGCGGTGGGCGAAATCCGTGCATCCGCCGGCTATGTCCTTTGGTTCGCCGAGGAAGCGCGGCGGACATATGGAGAAATGGTTCCATCCCCCTGGGCTGACCGGCGCATTCTTGTCACCCGGGAACCGGTCGGGGTGGTCGCGGCGATCACGCCCTGGAATTTCCCTTCGTCGATGCTTGCCCGCAAGCTCGCTCCCGCCCTTGCGGCGGGGTGCACGGTCGTTGCGAAGCCGGCGACGCAGACGCCCTATTCAGGACTGGCCTGGGGGGCACTGTGCGAGGAGGCCGGCTTTCCCAAGGGCGTTGTAAACATTCTGACGGGCAATGCCGGCGAAATCGGCGACGAGCTTTGCCTCAACCCCACCGTGCGCAAACTGACATTCACCGGTTCAACGGAAATAGGGAAGGTCCTTCTGGCGAAATGCGCCGCCACCGTGAAGAAGGTGTCCATGGAATTGGGCGGCAACGCGCCCTTCATCGTCTTTGACGATGCCGATATTGATCGTGCCGTGGAAGGAGCCATCACGTCGAAATACCGGAACTCGGGGCAGACGTGCGTTTGCACCAATCGCTTCCTGGTGCAGTCGGGCGTCTACGACCGGTTCGTTGATAAGCTGGCGGTGGCAACAGGGAAGCTGAAGGTCGGTTCCGGCCTGGACCCGCAGACGCAGCAGGGCCCCCTCATCGACGCCAAGGCGGTGAGCCGGGTTGAGGCCTTGATCACGGACGCCGTTAGCAATGGGGCGCGTATCGCCACCGGCGGCAAGCGTCATACGCTGGGCGGCAGCTTCTTCGAGCCCACCGTCATCGCCGGCGCCACCTCCGACATGCTGTGCATGAAGGAGGAGATTTTTGGGCCCATTGCGCCCGTGTCGCGCTTTGAAACCGAAGAAGAGGCGATCGCGCGCGCCAATGATACCGAGTTCGGCTTGGCCGCCTATTTCTACACGGCCGACCTTGCCCGAGCTTTCCGTATCATGGAGCGGCTCAAATACGGCATGGTTGGCGTCAATGAAGGACTGATCACCACCGTTGAGGGGCCTTTTGGCGGTGTTAAGGAGTCCGGAATTGGCAAGGAGGGGGGGCGCCAGGGGATTGATGACTACCTAGATATGAAATACGTCTGCCTGGGCGGATTGGGCGAATAAGATAGGGTTTGGAGTGCGCCCCTTGGGGTGGACAGCTTCAAGCTGCGGAATTGACCAATGATCGGGCGTGTTGTTCTTCGAATGCAATAGGGCTGAAATAGCCCAGCGCTGAATGAAGACGCCGGGCATTGTAAACCAGATCGATGAAACGCGGCAGATCGGCCACGACGTCGTCGAAGGTCTCGTACGCCATGGGATAAACGGCCTCGACCTTCAGGGTTTTCATGAAGCTTTCGGCCTTGGCGTTGTCGTAGGGATTGCGACGCCGGCTCATGGAGCCGACCAAGCCGTTGTCTGCCAAGATCCGGCGATAGGCGGCGTTGGCATACTGACTGCCACGGTCGGTGTGATGGACACAGCCGGCGGGTGGGCTTCGTGCGGCGATGGCGGCCTTCAGGGCTGCGATCGTAAGCCGGGTGTCGATGGAGCGGCTGATCGCTTAGCCCACGACAGGGCGGGACCAAGCGTCCAGGATCACGGCCACGTAGACGAAGCCGGCCGTCACGGCCACATAAGTGATGTCGCCGACCCAGAGCTGGTCGGGCCCGGTAAGGGTCATGTCCGCCGCCCGGTTCGGGAAAATCGGCTCGTCATGGTCGCTGTCGGTCGTGGCGACGAAGCGCCGCTGTCAATGGGCGCGCAGCCAGCGCTGGGCTATCTCAGCCCTATTGCATTCGAAGAACAACACGCCCGATCACCGATCAATTCCGCGGCTTGAAGCTGTCCACCCCAAGGGGCGCACTCCATAGCAGGGGAAATTATTTCCGTCGTGAGTGTCCGCTTCACCAACTGGCTAGTGCCGTTCGGACGAAGTAGGGTAGAGTTGCGCCCTCTTTAGGAGAAGAGCCTCCCCATTCGATATAACTCATGCTTCATTCCAACCACGCTCATTCTGCAGTGATTCCCACCGTCCAGGCTGTTGAGGCAGAGCTGGAAAGTGTACTGACCGCGCTGGCGGCGGCGGGGCAGTTGGCCGCCGGCGCCCTGGGGCGGGCGCAGGCGGCCGGTGGCCGGGTGGACCGGCGGCTGGTGGACCTGGGCCTGGTGTCGGAGGAACACATGGCGGCGGCCTACGCCCGGGCCCTGGGCCTGGCGCTGTGGCCGGCCGACCACCTGCCCGAGGCGCCGGTGATGATGGAGACGGCCAACCTGGCCTTCCTGAAGACCAAGCTGATGCTGCCGCTGACCGCTGGCGGCGCCGCCAGCGATGGGGCGCAGGCGGTGTTCGCCGTGGCCGACCCGCTGGACGACCAGGCGCTGAAGGCCGCCGCCTTCCTGGCCGGCCGGCCGGTGCGCCCGGTGGTCATGACCGGCACCGCCATCGCCGCCGCGCTGGACCGGCTGTACGAGACGGCGTCGCCCGCCGCCAACCAGGATGAGATGCCCGACCTGCTGGAGGGCGATGCCGAGCGTCTGCGGGATCTGGCCAGCGAAGGGCCGGTGGTGCGCCTGGTGGGCAACGCCATCCAGGCGGCGCTGGCCGCCGGCGCCACCGACATCCATGTCGAGCCCATGGCCGACCGCCTGGTTATCCGCCACCGCATCGACGGCATCCTGCGCGAGGCCGAGGTGCTGCCCCGCCGCATGGCCGCCGGCCTGATCACCCGCATCAAGGTCATGGCCGGCCTGGACATCGGCGAGCGCCGGCTGCCCCAGGACGGCCGCATCCGCCAGACCCTGCAGGGCCGCGAGATCGATTTCCGCGTTTCCACCACCCCCACCGTGCATGGCGAGGACGTGGTGATGCGCATCCTGGACCAGCAGACGGCGGGCGGGACGCTGGACAACCTGGGCCTGCCCGCCTGGGTGTCCGGCCCGCTGGCGGCGGAGCTGGACCGGCCGCACGGCATCGTGCTGGTGACCGGCCCGACGGGCAGCGGCAAGACCACCACCCTCTACGCCGGCCTGCGCGGCATGGATTCCGCCCGCCGCAAGATCCTGACCGTCGAGGATCCGGTGGAATACATGCTGGACGGCATCAACCAGACCCAGGTGAAGCCGGCCATCGGCCTGACCTTCGCCCATGCCCTGCGCAGCTTCCTGCGCCAGGACCCCGACGTGATCCTGGTGGGTGAGATGCGCGATGGGGAGACGACCAAGGTGGCGGTGCAGGCGGCGCTGACCGGCCACCTGGTGCTGTCGACCCTACACACCAACGATGCCGCCGGGGCGGTGCCGCGCCTGATGGACATGGGGGTGGACCCCTATCTGCTGGCCTCCACCCTGAACGGGGTGCTGGCCCAGCGCCTGGTGCGCACGCTGTGCCCGCACTGCCGGCAGCCCTACCCCCTGTCGGCGGACGCGGCGGCGGCCCTGGGCCTGCCCGCGCGCGTGACCACCGTCTATCGGGCCGTGGGCTGCCCGGCCTGCTCCGGCACGGGCTATCGCGGCCGCCTGGCCATCGCCGAATGGCTGCCGGTCACCGACGCGGTGCGGACGCTGATCCGCCAGGGGGCGTCGTCGGCGGAGATCGAGGCGGCGGCGGTGGAGGGCGGCGGCATGGTGCCCCTCTACCAGGACGGTTTGCAGCGGGTCCTGGACGGCGTCACCACGCCTGAGGAAATCCTGCGCGTGACCAAGGCGGACTGATCTTTTCGATATTCGTGCGGCCGGCGGGGGATTCCGGCCACACCGGGGGTGACGGATTATGACGATGACGACGATGGGCATGACCAGCTTTTCCTACCGATCCGTCGATGCCGACGGTCGCGCCAGCCGCGGCACCATCGAGGCGGCGGACCGCCACGCCGCCGTCGACCAGTTGATGCAGCGTGGCCTGACCCCGCTGTCGGTGAAGGCGGCGGGTGCCAAGCGTGCCCTCTCCGGTGGCCGCGCCGGCGGCCTGAGGCGGGCGGAACGCCTGTCCTTCGTCCGTGACCTTGCCAACCTGGTTTCCGCCGGCTTCGCACTGGAACCCGCCTTGGGCCTGGTGGGCGACCAGATGCAGCGCCCGGCGGCCGGCGCGCTGGTGGGCCGGATCCGTGCTCGGGTGCGCGCTGGCGACAGCCTGGCGGCGGCGCTGTCGGCGCAGGGCTCCCTGTTCCCGCCGGAATTCGTCGGCCTGGTCGCGGCGGGGGAGCAGGGCGGTTCCCTGGCTGCCGCGCTGGGCCATTTGGCCGCCCTTGAAGAGGATCGCGCCCAGTTCCGCCAGCGCCTGGTCAGCGCCCTGACCTATCCCGCGCTGATCGGGCTGCTGACCCTGGCGGCGCTGGCGTTGATGGCCGGCTACGTTCTGCCGCAGTTCCAGGACCTGTTCGCCGGCAGCAAGGCCAGGCTGCCCGCCGCCACCGCGGCGGTATTGATGATCGGTGACCTGTTGGGCCGCTTCGGCCCTGGTCTGCTGGCGGGGCTTGGCCTGGCCGCCCTGGTGACGGTGCGGGCTTATCGCCAGCCTGACGTGCGGCTGCGTATGGATCGCGTGCTGCTGGTGGCGACTGGCCCCCTGGGCCGGTTGCTCGGCGACGCCCAATTGGCGCTCTACACCCGCACCCTGGCCAGCCTGCTCAGCGGCGGTGTGCCGTTGGCTTCCGCCCTGGCCACGGCTGGCGGCTGCATCGCCAACCGGGCGCTGGCGGGGGCCGCCGACCGGGTGCGCGTCGCCGTGCGCGGCGGTTCCGATCTCAGCCGCGCCGTGCAGGCGGAGCCCCTGTTTCCCCGCCGTCTGTCGCGCATGCTGGCCATGGCGGAACAGACCGCCAGCCTGCCCCAGGGACTGCTGGATCTGTCGAAAGTGTTGGAGCGCGAAAGGGGCGTAGCGCTGGATAGGGCCTTGTCTTTGGTGACGCCCGTCCTAACCCTTGTTCTCGGCGGCATGGTCGGCGGCATCTTCGCCGCCCTTATCGCGGGGATCCTCAGCCTGAATGACATCGCCATCTGACACCCTGGACCCGGCATCCTCTTTTCGACCGCGACGCGGCGGGCGGGAAGGGTTCACCCTGGTCGAGGTGTTGGTGGTGCTGGTGATCATCGGCCTTCTGGGCCTACTGGTCGCCCCCAACCTGGTGGCCCGGCTGGGCAAGGCGAAGGGCGAGGCGGCGCAGGCCCAGATCAATACCCTGGTGTCTGCGGTCGACCTGTTCTACGTCGATGTCGGCCGTTATCCCACGGCGAACGAGGGGCTGGAGGCGCTGCTGACCGCGCCGGCCGGCGACGCCAACTGGCGCGGCCCCTACCTGCGCAAGCGCCAGGCCCTGGTCGATCCCTGGGGCAACGCCTATCACTACAAGGTGCCGGGGGACCACGGCGCTTACGACATCTTTTCCCTCGGCAGTGACAACGCCCCGGGCGGCGACGGCGACGCCCGGGACGTCAACAGCTGGTAGGGCGCGCCCATGGTCGTCGCCAGCATCCGTCCACGGTTGATGACGGCCGGGTTCACCCTGGTCGAGGTTCTGGTGGTGCTGGTCATCCTCGGTACCCTCGGGAGTGCCCTGGCCCTGGGCATCCAGGATCGCCTGCCCGGTCTGCGCTTCAGCGCCGCCGTTTCGGCCCTGGAGGAGGAACTGCGCAGCCGCCAGGTGGAGGCCATGGTCTCCGGTCGGCCGGTGGTCTTTTCACCGGACGATCTCGCCCATCCTTCGGGCGGTGCCGCCGGGCGGCGGCTGCGACGCATCGCGGCCGTGGGCCTGGCCATCGTCGGCGCCGATGCCAGCCATCCCGATGCCGTGGTCTTCCTGCCCGGCGGTTGGTCACCCGGTGCCCGGATCCGCCTCAGCGAGGGCGATCGCGCCGCAACGGTCGCCGTGGACTGGCCGCTGGGCACGGTCCATCGGGAGTAGGAAAGGCATCCATGCGCCGCCTGGCCGGATTCACCCTGCTGGAAATGCTGATCGCGCTGGCCATCTTCGGCCTGGGCACGGCCTTGCTGATGCAGTCCGCCTGGTCCGGCGCCTGGGCGGCGCGGCAGGCCTGGGGCGAAACGGCGGCTCTCCGCCTGGCCCAGTCGGTGGCGGCGGAGGTCGGGGTGGCCTTGCCTCTGGGCGATCAGCCGGCGGAAGTGCCGGTGGGTGGGGCGGAACTACCCTTCCGTGTCAAAATTGTGCCTCTGGCCGTTTCACCAACCGGTGATCGGGACTATCGGATAGAAGTCCGGGGCGTGGCCCCCGAGGCGGCCGAGACCGGCGCGCCCGGGACGGCGCGGGGGACGGAGGGTCCCGTGCTGGCGGTCGTGACCAACCGCTCCGTGACGGACGATACGCGATGACGGTACCCGCCCGGTTCGTGGCGGCGACAGCGGCCCGCCGGGGGATGACCCTGGTGGAGGCCCTGGTGGCCCTGGCCTTGCTGGGTATGCTGGCGGTGGCGGCCGTGGGCCTTCTTCCTCTGATGAACCGCATGGCCGACCGCAGCGGCGCCTTGCAGCGCGCCGCCGCCGACCTGGGCCGCGTCCATGACTTCACCCGTGTCATCGTGGCCAGCGCCCTGACCCCGGGCGACCTGGGAACAGCGGGCGCCGATATGGCGCCCCTGCGGCGCGACGCCGGCCATTTCGACGTGGTGGCGCCCCTTCCCGCCGGTCTGGGCAAGGGCGGGCTCTACCGCATGGCGCTGACGGTGGAAGGGACGCCTGGCCAATTGGCGCTGCGCCTGCACGTGCAACCCCTGCGTCCCGACGGGCCGGCGCCGGCCGATGGCGTGCTGATCGGCGGGGCGACGCGCATCGCCTGGTCCTATTTCGACGCCAAGGCCCACGCCTGGACCGACCGCTGGACGGATGGCGCCGCCAGCCCGGCCCTGGTGCGCCTGGACGTGGCGCTGGCGGGACAGGCGCCCTGGCCGCCGATGATCGCCGGCCCGCTGGTGCGCGGAGGGGTGCTGTGCGCCTTCGACCCGGTGCAGGGCGGCTGCCGGTCGGGGGGGGCGGGATGACACCCTTCCGCCGCCTGCGACGACTGGCCGTGCTGGCCATGGACGGCCTGGCCGATGGCGTCATCGCCGCCCTGCCGCGCCGCTGGCGCCGCCCGCTGGGGCTGGTGGTGCCTGTCCTGGCCCTGCCGCCGGGAGGGGGCGGCCCGGCGGTGCCGGCGGAGCGTGGTCCCGTCCGTTTGATGCTGGACCCCGCCGACGTCCACACCGTGGACGTGCCTTTGCCCAAGGGGGGGCTGACGGGCGGTCCCTTGGGCGGCCTCATGGGCGGTTTCGTGGATGCCCGTGGCTTCGTCGCCATGCAGGCCCATCGCTTCATGCCGTTGCGCCCCGATTTGCTGGACTGGGACGTGGTGACGCTGCCTTCGGGCATCGCCCGTGTCTACATGGTGCGCCGCACGGTCCTGTCGGCGGCCCTGGCCACGGCGGCGCGGGCCGGGCTGACCCTGGCCGGGGTCACGGCGCCGGTGGTGGGTGCCGGCACGACCCCGGAATTCCTGCGCTTCGATGCGGGGCGGGTGCGGCGGCGGGCGACGGCCATGGCGGCCGTCGCCGGCTTGTTCTGGCTGGCCCTGCCCGTCCCCTTCGCCATTGCCGTCTGGATCCTGGACCAGCAGACCGCCAACGTCGAACAGAAGCTGGGGGCCGTGGCCAAGGAGGCGCGGGCCGTGCAGGACATGCGTGACCGCATCCTGTTCCTTAGTCCCGACGCGGCGTCGACCGCCCTGCTGCTGGCCCAGCCGGGCCGGGCGCAGGTGCTGGATGAACTGGCGCTGACCCTGCCCGACACCGTCTGGCTGACCGATGTGACGCTGCGGCCCGACGCCGTCGTGCTGCAGGGCCGCGCACCCGACCTGGCCGACGTGCTGGCCCGCGTCCGCGCCGCCGGCCCCTTCACCGATGTCCGCTATACCGATCCTGCCGGCATCCTGCCGGCCGTGCTACCACCGCCCGGCCCCGTGCGCGACTTCACCCTGGCGGTGTCGCTGGCCGTGGGCCGGCCATGATGACGGCGCCGCGCCCCGGCTTCATCCTGGCCATCGCCCTGTGCCTGCTGGCCCTGCCGCCCTGCTTCTACCTGCCATCCCTGGTGGACGCGGTGGAGGCGGCGGCCGCCCGCCGCGTCGCCCGCCTGACCCAGCTGGAGGCCGCGCGCACCTTGCTGGCGCAGCACGACGACCTTGACCGCCGCGCCGCCTTGTTCGACCGGGCGCTGGGCGTCCATACCCTTTTGCGGACAGGGCCCGATATGGCGGCGGTGCAGGCGGCGGCGGAGGACGACGTGCGCCAGGCCCTGCGCCAGGCCGGGGTCACCGTCCGCGACCTGGCGGCGGCCGTCGCCGCCGGCCGGGGTCCATACCGGCGCATCCACCTGACCGTCCGGGCCGAGGGGGACGCCGTCAGCGTGACCAACGCCGTGGCGGCGCTGGACGCGGTCCGTCCCCGGCTTTTGCTGCGCGGGGTGCGCATCCATGCCGATGCCCCACCGGCGGCGGCCGGGCCAAGCGGCCCGTCCTTCGGTCGTGCGCAACATGGCGGCCTGCCCGCCGACGCCGCGTCCGCCCCCGCAACCCTGGAGCTGGAGATCGACGTCTATGCCGACCTGGCCGCCCCTTGACCGTGCCGCCCCCCTTGACCGTACCGCCCTGGTGTTGGCGGCGGCCGGGCTGGCGGTCGGCGCCGGCATCGCGCTGGCCGTGGCGCTGGACGCGTCCGACCGCCCGGTGCGCGTTTTGGCGCCCCTGCCGGCGGTACCGCCCCTGGCTGGTCCGACCCCCATGGGCTTGTCCGCCGAACCGGGGGAGGCGATGCGGCGTCCCCTGTTCACCCCTGACCGGCGCCCCCCGACGACGACCGGCGGGGCGGGGGCGTCGGATGGGCCGGATGTGCAGGTGACCGGCGTCGTCACCGGTCCCGGCGGCGGGGCCGCGACCGGTCTGGATCGCAAGGCGCAGAAGCCGTTCAGCGTGCGCCTGGGTGACGACGTGCAGGGCTGGACGGTGGAAAGCATCGGCCGCATTGGCATCCGCCTGCGCCGGGGGGCGGCCGTGCGCGACTATCCCCTGTCCCTGCCGCCGCCGCCCACAGCCGGCGCCCCCGTCATCCCGCCCGCCAGCACAGCGCCGCCGCCGTCTCCTGGGCCTTTACCGGGGGAGGTGCCTTCCGGAAAGGTTCCCAACCCTCTGGCGCCGGCGACTAAGCCCCCGGCGGCGGCCCAGCCGCCCACGCCCAGTCCCAATCCCCAGCCGCCGCCGGATCCTCAGCAACTGGACACGCAACCGAACCATCCGCCCTCCCGACCGCCCAGGCAGCTTCCATGAACAAACCCCGCCCCAGCGTTCCCCTTCGCCTGCTGGTCACCGCCTGCCTGATCCTGTCCGGCTGCTCGGAAACGGCGGTGACGCATGGGCCGGGCACGCCGCTGCCCACCGCGCCGGCGGCGCCGGCCCCCGCCAGCACCGTCATCGGCCCCGCCGCACCGCCCCCGCGCGCGGCGGCGCAGACCCTGCCCGGAACGGGGCAACTGGTGCGCCCCGCCCGATCGGTGACGGGCATGACGCCGGCGGCGGGGGACGGGGGGCCGGTGGAGATGAACTTCGTCAACGCCGACGTCCGTTCCGTCCTGGACGCGGTGCTGGGCGGCATGTTGGGCCTGAATTACACCATCGATCCCAAGGTGCAGGGCCAGGTCACCATCCGCACCACCCGGCCGCTTCCCCGCGCCCAGGCCCTGGCGGCGGTGGACGCGGCCTTGCGCACCCAGGGCTTCGCCATCATCGGCGGCGACGGCTTTTACCAGGTGGTGCCGGCGACGGAGGCCGCCGGCCAGGCGCCCCTGCAGACCACGGCAGCGGCGGAGCGGGCGGCGGGGTTCAGCACCGCCATCGTGCCGGTGCGCCATGTCTCCGCCGCCGAGCTGGACAAGATCGTCCACCCCCTGACCCGCCAGGGCTTCATCCAGAGCGCGGATGCCGGCCGTAACATCTTCATCGTCAACGGCACGGCGCATGAAATCGAATCCTTCACCCAACTGGTGGCCAGCTTCGATGTCGACTGGCTGGCCGGCCTGTCCTTCTCCCTGCACACTCTGCAGTCGGTGGAGCCTGCCCGCCTGGAGGCGGAGTTGCGCCGGGTGCTGCAGCTGGACACCGGCCCCTTGCAGGGCATGGTCGATTTCGTGCCCATCAGCCGCCTGAACGCCCTGCTGGTGGTGGCCAAGCGGCCGGAGCTGCTGCCCACCGTCGGCACCTGGATCGAACGGCTGGATCGGCCCGGGCCGGACGGGGGTAAGGTCGTGCATTTCTATGAGGTGCAGAACGGGTCAGCCGTGGAACTGGCCAACGCGCTCAACCGCCTGGTCGGCCGGTCGGGCGGGAACGAACAGCAGATCCCGGCGGACCAGCAACGGGGGCGGGGCGGCGCACGCACGACCACCACCACGACCGCCATGGGCCGGACCGGCGGCACCGCCAGCACCAGCGGCCCGCCCAGCGGCAGCACGGCCGTCGGCGCCTCCGGCTCCGCCGCCAGCGCGCCGGTCAGCCCGGTGGCGAGCGCGCCCACGCCTCTGTCCAGCGGCGGTGAGGGCGGCGGAGATGAGGGTCTGTCGGAACTGAAGGGTGTGCGCGTGGTGGCGGATGAACGGCGCAACGCCCTGCTGATCTTCGGCTCTGGCGCCCAATACGCCCTGCTGGAACAGGTGCTGACCCGCCTGGACGCCCCGCGTGAGCAGGTTCTGATCGAGGCGACGATCGCCGAGGTGACGCTGAACGACGACCTGAACTTCGGCGTCCAGTGGTTCCTGGACCGGGGCAGCAGCACGGCGGGCTTTTCCACCACCAATGGCGCCACGGTGGGGGCCACGTATCCCAACTTCAACTACACCTTCCTGACGCCCAACACCCGGGTGGTGCTGAACGCGCTGTCCAGCGTCACGGACGTGCAGGTGCTGTCGGCGCCGCGCCTGATGGTGCTGAACAACGAAACGGCGCGCCTGCAGGTGGGTGACGAGGTGCCGGTGGTGGTGCAGTCGGCCACCAGCACGCTGACCAGCGACAGCGCCGTGGTGAACTCCGTCGAATATCACGATACCGGCGTGATCCTGGAGGTGACGCCCCGCATCAACCGCAGCGGTGCCGTGGTGCTGGACGTGAACCAGGAGGTCAGCACCGTCGCCACCACCACCACGTCCGGCATCGACAGCCCGACCATCCAGCAGCGCAAGATCACCAGCGTGGTGAACGTGCAGGATGGCGAGACGGTGGCCCTGGGCGGCCTGATCAGCGACACTTCCAGCCGCAACGGGTCCGGCATCCCCTACCTGCGGGACATCCCGGTGCTGGGTAAGCTGTTCGGCACCGACGCCCACTCCAAGGGCCGGACGGAACTGCTGGTGTTCCTGCGGCCGGTCATCGTGCGTGACGCCACCCGGGCGCGCGAGGTGACGGACGCGTTGCGCGCCAGCATGGGCCGGTTGGAGATCTTCGCCGGCGCCACCGGCGGCCCCTTGGCGCCGCCGGTGGCCGCCACCCCCGTTCCCATCAGGCCATCCGGTCAATGAAACATCTGGCGGACAGGCAGGGCCCCCAAGATGGCTATGCCCTGCTGCTGGTGCTGTTCCTGCTGGCCATGGCCACGGCGGTGGGGCTGGTGGTCATGGGCAATGGCCTGTCCGCCCGCAAGCTGGCGCGCGTCGCCTCCATCGCCGCCGGGCAGGACCAGCGGGCGGCGATGGCCACCTGGGCAGCCCTGGACGCGTTGGCGCGGGACGGGGGCACGGACATTCCGCCGCCGCGCCGCCTGGTGGTGGACGGCCAGACGCTGACCGTCACGGTCATGCCGGAAAGCGGCCGCATCGACCTGAACGGCCTGTCGCGCACGGCGCTGGGTCAGGCTATCCGCGTCCTGGGCTTCCCAGAAAGCCGGGCGGTCAAGGCGGCCGACGCCATCGCCCTGTGGCGGGGCATGGACCCGCCGGGGGCCGATGGCCTGGATCTCACCATCGATCCCCTGCGCGCCCTGTGGTCCCTGGAAGACCTGGACGCCATTCCTGGTCTGGATCCCGATATCGCCGCCTGCCTGCGCCGCTGGGGCACGGTTTATGCCCGGGGTCCCTTCCGCGGTCTGGCCCCGCTGATCCGCCGGCCCGGTGCCAAGCGGGAGGGGGGGGAGGGCGGTGACGGCCCCCTGGGCCTGGTCGCCGGCGGCATGCTGCGCGTGGTGGTGGCGGAGGAGGGGCGCGCCCAGCTGCGGCGCAACGTTCTGCTCTATCGCGGTGTGGGGCGGCAGGCGGCGGGTGCCGCCACCGGCGCGGAATCGCCCTGGCTGCCCCTGGAATGGCAACGGCCGGTCCTGGCCGGTCGCGATGCTTGTGCCGCCACCGGCGGGGACGGCGGCTGATGGGCATGGCCGACGACAGCCTGTGGATGGGGCTTTCCCTGATGGCGGCGGGGCGGTGCGGACGCGATGGCGATGCCCTTCGGCCCGGCCATCGCGCTGGCCCTCTACGTCCCGGCCTGCCTCAGCCTGTGAAGCCCAGTCAAGCGTCCGGCGGCCAAATGATTTCGATTCTTAACGGTACGGAAGTTGCGCTTATTCCCGTAGTCGTGGCCGCCGGACAGGGGCGGCCAGTCGCCTGGCAACCAGGGGGGCGCGAGGGTTCCGATGACCGCATGGCACTTGATCACCGATCAGTTCCCCGTCGAACAACGTCGTGACGTATGGCGCGACGCGCTGGAGAAACTGAAGCTTCCGCTGGACCATCTGCCGGAGGACGAAGACTTCTTCGCCAAATTGTTTTGTCTAAAGTCCCCTTTGGGCATTGAATTCGCCCGCATCACTTCCTCGCCGCAGGAAATATCCGGCCGGTTGATGAAGAAGGTGGACGCCGTCTGGCTGATCGTCTTGATCGAGGGCGGCGCCACCTTGACCCACCCGGGCGGTAAACTGGAATTGGCGCCGCAGGATATCATCTATGGACAGACGGGAATCCCCGCGTCGTTGTCCTTCAGCACTAAATTCCAGGTGCTTTACGCTTTAATTCCCAAGTCAGCGGTCAACCCAAGATTGATAACGCCACTCTCTTTCGGCGTTCTGCATTTACCGGGGCGGTCAGGAATTGGGCACGTGCTTTCGGGAATGCTCAAGGCTTTGGCAGAAACATTCGGCACGCTGACCGAAGGCCCGCTGCGGCCCATCGACATGGCACTGTCGGAGTTCCTGATGACGGCCCTGGCCGACAATCCGCAGGTGCAGACGGCGCGCGGCGCGGCCGGCATCCGCTCCATGGCCTTGCAGCGCATCTGCCAGATCATCGAGACGCGGCTGACCGATCCCGACCTGACGCTGGAGGACGTGGCCAATGAATATGGCGGGTCCGCCCGCTATCTGCAGAAGCTGTTCAAGGAGGTCGACCAGACCTTCAGCGGCTATGTCCGCAACCGGCGGCTGGAGCGCTGCCGTCACGACCTGATCAACCCCACCTTCGCGCATCTGGGCATTTCCCAGATCTGCTTCCGCTGGGGCTTCAACGAGGCGGCGCACTTCAGCCGCGCCTTCCGCGATCGCTACGGCACCACGCCGCGCGCCTACCGCCAGTCCGCCGGCGTGGCGGACAACGACAACGGCGATTTCCTGGTGCCCGCCAGTATCGCTGCCGAGGGCGTCGCCGTTCGCCAGTTCGCTGAATAATGAAAAAGACGGCCGCTCATCATGAGCGGCCGTCTTTTTCATTTCTGCAAATGGGGGATTCTCCCGCCAACCGCCCTTCAGGCTGCCGTCACAGGTCCAGCACCAGCATCTCGCTATGGGCGCGGGAACAGCAGGGGGTGAACAGCCGGTTGCCGGCATGCTCCGCGTCCGTCAGGACACAGTCGCGATGGTCCGGCGTGCCGTCCAGCACACCGGTGATGCAGGCGCCGCACACGCCCTCGGCGCAGGAAATGGGCAGTTCCACCTTGGCGGCGGCCAGGGCCTCGGCCGCCGTCTGGTCGGCCATGACCGGGATGACGGCGCCGGTGGACCGCAGGCGCAGCAGGAAGGGCCGGTTGGCGCCGGCATTGGCCACGGGCTCGGCGGCGAAGCGTTCCAGATGGATATGGTTCGCCGGCCAACCCAATCCTTCGGCCGTGGCGGTGGCCGCGTCCAGCAGGGCGGCGGGGCCGCAGAGATAAAGATGGCGGCCGGGTGCCGGCGGGCCGATCAGCGAGGCCAGGTCCGGCCGCCCCGTTTCCGCCGTCACGTGCAGGTGCAGGTTCCCCTGCCCCACCGCCTGGGCCGCCGCGTCCAGCAGGGCCGCGCGCTCGCGCCGGCGCACCAGGTAATGCAGCGTGACGCTGACATTCCCTGCCAGATGGGACGCCATGGACAGCAGCGGCGTGATGCCGATGCCCCCGGCGATCATGACGTGCGAGGTGGCATCGTCCGCCAGGGCGAACAGGGCGCGGGGGCGGCGGATGCGCAGGGTGTCGCCCACCACCACCCCGTCGCAGAGGGCCCGTGAACCGCCCCGGCCCTCCGCTTCGCGCTGCACGGCGATGCTGTAACAGGTACCCTGCGCCGGCGCGCTGTAGAGGGAGTACTGGCGCGTCAGCTCCCCCACCGCCACGTCGATGTGCGCCCCTGGTGGGAAAGTGGGCAGGGGGGCGCCCGCCGGGTCGGCCAGGTCGAACAGGAAGACGTCCTGCCCATCCCGCACCTTGGCGGCCACGCGCACGGGGAACCAGTCGTCGGCACCGGACATGATCAGCGTTCCCTCAGGCGGCCAGGTCGCCAAAGGCGACGCTCAGCATGCTGAGCGAGCCATGCTCCACCCGGTCGTTGACCAGGGTGACCGCATCGCCCGGCTGGCGGGTGCCCAAGACGTAGAGGAAAGGCAGGAAATGATCGGGGGATGGTATGCTGGCCGCCGCGTCCGGCCCCGCCTTCTGGAAATCGATCATGGGCTGGGGCGTGTCGGTTGCGATGCAGTTCTTCACCAGGTCGTTGAAACGCGCCGCCCAGGGATAGGGCGGGGTGCTGGGGTCCCAGTTCATGCGGCCCAGGTTGTGGACCACGTTGCCGGTGCCCACGATCAGCACACCCTCATCCCGCAGCTTGGCCAGCCGCCGCCCGACCTCGAAATGGTGGGCGGCTGGTTGCGTCCCGTCCATGCTCAGCTGCACCACCGGGATATCGGCCTTGGGGAAGGCCTTGACCAGCACGGACCAGGTGCCGTGGTCCAGGCCCCATTTCTGGTCCTGGATCACGGGCAGGGGCGCCAGCACCTCTGCTACCCGCCGGGCCAGGTCCGGGCTGCCCGGCGCCGGATAGCGGACGTCGAACAGGGCCTGGGGAAAGGCGCCGAAGTCATGGATGGTCGGCGGCCGCTCCATCGCCGTCACCGCCGTGCCCCGGGTGTACCAGTGGGCGGAGATGACCAGGATGGCCTTGGGAGTCCCCAGCCTGGTTCCCAGGCGCACCCATTCCCGGGTGCAGACATTGTCCTCCAGCGCGTTCATGGGGCTGCCATGGCCGAAGAAGATGGTGGGTAAACGGGTCATTTTTTCCCCTCAAACGCCGGGCGGCGGCATCCGCCGCCTTGGCTACCTCACTTTTCGGTCCGCTGACGCTCCCCGAAAAGTTCCGGCGGACCCGGTCGGGTCCTAAAGCTGTTCACGATGGCGCGGCACGAGGTGACCCTCGCGCCGCGCTTTTTCAGGCTCAGGCGGTGGGCTTCACACGGGTCCAGGTGTCCTTATACCGACGCACCAGCCAGCCATTGAACTCCCGCTGCGCCTGTTCCTGCCAGGAATAGCGGCCGCGGATGGCATGGCGGGAGCGCAGGCCTACCTGCACCATCTCATCCACGTGCAGATCCTGGGCGATGATGGCGGCGGTGGAGTGTTTGTTCATCGCCAGCTTGTCGTCGAACAGTGGGTCCTCCAGCGCGCCCGGTGCCACCAGATAGCCCTGGTCCATCAGGTGCGTCTCCGCCCCGTCGGCCCGCAGGATCAGGTAGATGATCATGTCGCTGGTGATGACCAGCGACAGGGTGGGCGGCACGTTGACGAACAGCATGCGGTTGCGCTCCGCCTCGCCCAGCGCGGGGAAGACCGGCAAGATGGCCTTCTGCGTGGGGTTGAAGCTGGCGTCGGCGTGCAGGGTGCCGTTGGTGCGGTAGTACCCCGCCGTATCCGCCGGCAGGTCGTCGGGGAAGGCCGCCAGGCGCGACGGCACGAAGTCGTGCAGGGCGCCGCCGTGCAGGCGGTTGGCGTGATAGCCGTCGTTGTTGTTCTCGAACATCACCTTCCAGTTCCAGGGGAACTTGATGTCCCGGTCCGGTGCGGGGCCGTTCAGGCCAGCCATCGAATAGGGCGCCATCACCCCCTCCAGCGCCGCCAGGCGCGGGGCCAGGGGGGCGGCGTCCAGGTCGAAATTCACGAAGATGAAGCCGTGCCACAGTTCCACCTTGAACTGGGGCAGCTTGATGTCCTTCTTGTCGAAGTTGCAGGTCTTCTCCATGGCCGGCGCGCCGATCAACTGCCCGTCCAGGCCGTAGGACCAGTGGTGATAGGGGCATAGGAAGGCGCGGGTGTTGCCTTGGCCCTCCGCCACCAGCATGGCGCGGTGCTGGCAGACGCTGGACATGGCGCGGATGGCGCCGTCGCGGCCCCGCGCCACCACGATGGGTTCGTCGATGATACTGGTTGTGAAGTAGTCGCCCGCTTCCTTCACCCAGGACTCGCGGCCGACGCACAGCCATTCGTGATTGAACAACGCCTCTTTCTCGAACTCATAGAATTCGCGGTCGGTGTAGCACAGCGGCGGCAAGGTCTCCGCCGCCTCCACGCCCAGGGCCGAGCTGTCCAGGCCGTTGAAAAAGGCGTCATTCAGGAAAGAGTGCTTCATCGTTTGAACCCCCACGCCATGCCCCTCGGGCCGTATGGGCCCCTGGGCTCTGCCGCCCGGAACCACCTGGCCCCTCGTTTTTCGTGTGATCGTCGCGGTGTCAGTCTTCCCGCGGAGGGAAAATGCCGCGCGGGATGCGGACATGGATGCCCTGCGTGCCATCCACCACCTGGGTGACGCCGAAGTCGGCCGCGATGCTCATCAAGGAGTAGGCGTCGTCGCGGCTCAAATTCTGCTGTTCGGTCAGCAGCTTCAGCATGTCGACCGAGGCGTTGCGCATGGCGACGTTCAGATCGGGGTCGAAACCGTGGACGATCCAGCAGTCCGGCGTCTCCAACAGGGGCGACGGGAACTGGAAGTCCTTGCGTAGGAAGACCTGGAACATGACGTTCAGCGACGCCTCGATGGCGGTGCCGCTCAGTTCCCCATCGCCTTGCGAGACGTGGGGGTCGCCGATGGAGAACAGGGCGCCATCCACCTGCACCGGGTAATACATCGTGGCGCCGGCGCCGATGCGCCAGTTGTCGATGTTGCCGCCATGCAGGCCCGGCGGGATGGTGCTGACCCGGCCGGCCACGTCCGGCGCCACGCCGGCGGTGCCCAGGTGCGGCCGCACCGGCACGCGCACGCCGGGCAGGGCCGACTGCCGGTCGCATTCCGGGCAGTTGGTGATCTTGCCCGGGACGTCGTAGCGGCCGGGAAAGTCATAGGCGTAGAGGGCGTGCGCCTGCTGGCTCATGGCGTCGATCTCGTAGATCGTCACCCGCTCCTTCTCCCCCATCTCCTTGAACAGGTGGCCCCAGTTGGCCGCCAGGTTCGAACCGTAGCGGGTGCGGGGCGTCATCTTCAGGTAGTGGACCTCCAGCATGTCGCCGGGCTTGGCGCCCTCGACATAAATGGGGCCGGTCATGATGTGGACGCCGGGGTTGCGGTCGGCCTCGGCGATTTCCGTGAAGATGCGGGTCACCGCCTCATCCATCATCAGGTCGGGCGCGTCGCCGGCATGATGGGTGATGGCTTCGGCCTGGATGATGTCGCCACTCTTGACCGTGAGGGCCGGCGCCTGGGTGGGGGTGAAGTAGCCCCAGTGCACAGTGCGCGGCGTGGCCGGCAGCAGGTGCAGCGTGGGCCGGATCCTGTGCCGTTCCGCCGCAGCGGCGCGATCCAATTGCACGGTCATTGTTCCCCCTGGTTCATGCGGTCCCGGCGGCCCCTGGCGGGGCGCCTCATGGGGGAAACCTTAGGGCCGGCGGATGCGCCGATCTTGCCTGCACGCGCATGGCCGCTTTCGCTGGGGCGACGCCCCGCCGGCCCATTCCCCGCGTGCAAGCTTTCATGCGTTAATCGGCAAGAGCGGGGGCGGGGCCAGCACCTATCATCCCCTGTAGAAAGCACCCGCACGCGAAGGCGGGTATCAACACAGGGGCAGGGGATTGGGTATGACGATGCATGACGTCCCGTGGACGGTTTCCGATGAGGACGCGGCCGCCATTGGCGCCGCCATCGACCGGGATGAACTGGTGAAGCTGGTGCTGGACCTGTGCGGCATCCCCTCGCCCATGCGGCAGGAGCGGCGGGCGGGTGAGTTCGTCCATGACTGGATGGCGGAGAACGGCTTCGCGCCCCGTAAGGCCGGGCTGGTGGAGCACCGCTTCAACGTCATCGGCACCTATGGCGGCAAGGGCGACGGTCCCAACCTGCTGTTCACCAGCCATCTTGATACCGAGAGCCCGTTCTATGATGAGACGGACCAGTACACCTACCGCCCGGAAACGGTGAAGGATCCCCAGTGGCTGGGCGCCTGGCTGGAAGGGGAGACCTTCTTCGGCCACGCCGTGGGCAACGACCGGGGCCCGATGGCCTGTTTCCTGATGGCGGCGAAGGCGCTGAAAAAGGCCGGCATCGACCTCAGCGGTCTGATGTACCTGACGGCGTGCCCGGGGGAGATCGGGCCGGAACCGGCGGAGGAGCGGGGCGGTGTCGACTACCTGGGCAAGGAACTGGGCGCCTGCTATCTGATGTCCCACGGCGGGGTGGCGCCGGACTACGTCATTTCGGCCGAGGGCACGGATTTCGGCGTGAACTGGACGGCCTGCGGCTACGCCGACTTTCGCGTCACCCTCTACGGCCAGGGGGTGTTCACCCCCCTGCTGACCCACCCGGAGTCGCTGGCCGACCACCCCAGCCCCCTGGTCAAGGTGGCCCCGGCCATTGAGATCATCCAGCGCTGGGCGCGGGAGTATGAGGTGAAGCACCGCTATGAGGGCCCCGGCGGCACCGCCGTGCCCAAGGTGCAGATCGGCGCCATCCGGGGCGGCACGCCCCAGGCGATGGGTGCCGCCAGCGAGGTGTGCAACATCTACGTCCAGGTGGCGCTGACGCCGGTGCAGACCATCGCCGCCGTGGACCGCGACCTGAAGCGCGCCTTCCGTGACGCCGGGTTTGGTGACGTCAAGATCCAGCCCTACACTGTGCGCCACGGCTATACCGCCGACCCGCAGGCGGTGCAGCCCCTGCGGATGGCGCTGGACCACGCCCATGGCCGGGTGCGGGGCGGGCCCCAGCCCATCAGCGCTTCCGTCTATTCCAGCATGTGGCGCGACCACAACGTCTTCAACATGAACCGCATTCCCTCGGTGACCATGGGCCCGCGGCGGTGGCGGCCCAGCATCGACGACCTGGTGGACTGCACCCGCCTGTATGCCCTGGCGGCCCTGGCGTTGTGCGGCCGGGCCTGAGCATGGAGGGCACCGTCCCCGACCTGTTGGTCCTGGGTGGCGATGTCGTCACCATGGATGCCGACCGCGCGGTGTGGCGCGACGGCGGTGTCGCCATCGCCGATGGCGCGATCATTGCGGTGGACAAGGCGGCGGCCTTGCGGGCGCGCTGGCCCTACGCACCGGTGCTGGAGGCTGGCGGCGGACTGATCACCCCCGGTCTGATCAACGCGCACCAGCACCTGACGGGCGACCCGCTGGTGCGCAGCCTGATCCCCGACCGGCAGTCGTCGGACGAGTCCATCTTCGGCTGGGCCGTGCCCATCCATGGCGCCCACACCGCTGATGATGATGAGCTGTCGGCCACGCTGAGCGCCGTGGAATCCCTGAAATACGGTACCACCACGCTGGTGGAGGCCGGGACCGTGGCCCATCCATCCCGTGTCGCCGCCGGCTTGGCCGGGGTGGGCATCCGGGGCGCCGTCGGTTGCTGGGGCTGGGACGTCGACAACGCCCCTTATGCCGCCCCGGCGGATGAGGTGCTGGCCCGCCAGACGGCCGTGCTCGACGGCCTGCCCAAGGGCGGGGGATTGGTGGAAGGCTGGGTCACCCTGGTGGGGCACGACCTGGCCAGCGACGTCCTGCTGGCCGGCGCCGCCGACCTGGCGCGGCGGCGGGGTGTGGGGATGACCATGCACATCTCCCCCACCGAGGCGGACGTGGCGGCCTACCTGCGCCGGTCGGGCCGGCGGCCGCTGCTGCACCTGGCCGACTTGGGCGTGCTGGGTCCGCACCTGCTGCTGGCCCATGCCGTCTGGCTGGACGATGCGGAGATGGACGCCCTGCTGGCCAGCGACACGGCGGTGGCCTATTGCCCCTGGGCCTACCTGCGCTTGGCCCAGGGCGTCAGCCGGGCCGGGCGGCATGCGGAGATGGTGCTGCGCGGCGGGCGGGTGGCGCTGGGGTGCGACGCGCCCAACGCCGGCGACCTGCCGGACATCCACCGCGCTGCCGCCCTGGCCGCCGGCCTGGCCCGGGACATGAGCCTGGACGCTCATCGTTTCGGCGCCGATACGGTCTTCGCCCTGGCCACCGTCGACGGTGCGCGGGCCATTGGCATGGCCGACCGCATCGGCTCGCTGGAGGTGGGCAAGCGCGCCGACCTGGTGGTGCACGACCCCAAGGCCGCCCCCTTCATGGTGGCCGGCGATCCTGCCCTGCAGCTGGTGTGGGGCACGGATGGCCGATCGGTCCGTGACGTGGTGGTGGATGGGCGCGTCGTCGTGCGTGAGGGCCGCTGCCTGACGGTGGACGAGGATGCGCTGAGGCTTGAGGCGCGGGCGTCGCAGGCCGCCCTGCTGGTCCGGGCGGGGCTGACGCCGCGTGGCGCCTGGCCGGTCCGCTGACCAAAACACCCCGCTGACATGGTTAATTATTGAGCATTTTTAATATCGCTGTTTTTTTAGGCGCTAGAACCATTAAGTGTGCCTATCATCACAGTGGGCGGACGTTTTCAGCATAAGTTTGTTCGCCTGTTGGCAAGCGCGGCGACCGCATCGGCTGATAGCGTTTCGGTGATGACTTAACACCATGGCCCGGGAGTTTCCTGATGCGGCGAGAGTGGTTGGTCTTGGCGGCGGTGTCGTTGAGCTTCTTTTTCCTCAACGCCGCGACGTTCGCCTCGCTGGGCGTGGTGCTCTACACCATGGTCGGCGAATTGCACTGGTCCTTCAAGGCGGCCGGTTTCAGCTTTTCCCTGCTGGGCATCGCCTGCGGCTTGTCCAGCGTCTTCCCCACCACGCTGATGAAGCGCATCGGCCCCCGCTACACCATGGCGCTGGGCGGTGTCGTGCTGGTGGCGGCCTACATGCTGGCCTCATACACCCACGGCCTGCTGGCGTTCTACGCGGCCATGCTGCTGCTGGGCCTGGGTTATTCGCTGACCGGCAACGTGCCGGCCATCTATGCCATCGCTTGTTGGTTCCCGCGCCGTTCGGCCCGCATGATCGGGCTGTACCTGATGATTGGCGCCTTTGGTGGCGTGGTGGGCCCGCCGCTGGCCCGCGCCATCGTTTCCTTCAGTTCCGACTGGCGTGTCTATTGGATGGAAATGGCCGGCGTGGCCGTGGCCGTCACCGTGGTCAACCTGCTGTGCCTGCGCGACCGCGCCATCGAGGCCGACGCCCCAGTGGGGGACTGTGCGGGGGACTCTGCGGGAGACGCCGCCGCCAGCCCGGCGGAGGCGACGGCCACCGGCTGGACCTACCGCACCGCCATCGCCACACCGCAGTTCCTGGCCGTCGCCGCTTCCATGACCATGACCATGGCCTGCGTCACCACCATCAACAGCGTGGCGCTGAACCACCTGGGCATCCTGGGCGTGGCGCCCGACACGGCGGCCTTCGCCCTGGCCGCCATGGCCCTGGTCATGACGGTGGCCAAGGGGGTGGCCGGCCCCTTGTGCGAGATCATGTCCACCCGGCGGCTGCTGGTGGTCGGCCTGGCATTGCAGGTGGTGGGTATCGCCCTGTTCGCCCATGCCGGCACGATGATCGGCATTGGCGCCTTCGCGCTGGCTTTCGGCATCGGCTGGGGCTTGGCCTATCTGGCCGCCAGCGTCCTGCTGCTGGAGTATTTCGGCAAGGACATCGGGTCGCAGGTGTTGGGCATGGTGTGGACCATCACCACCGTGGCGGCGGCGGGGCCGGTGGCGGCCGGCGCCATTGCCGACCAGATCGGCACCTTCGCCCCCATCTTCTACCTCTATGCCGTGCTGATGGTGGCGGCCATCGTGCCCCTGGCGATGCTGGGACGGCCGATGCTGAGTGGTGCCGGCCCTTTCGTCCGGCGCGGCCCGGAGGCCGAAGGCGTGGTGCCGCAGGCGCAGGCGAGCTGAACGCGTTCAAAGAATAAAAATATCAAATGGGGCGATCAGGGCGCCATCCGCAGGGTATCTGCGGGTGGCGCCCTCATGCCTTCCCGGACAAGATGAATAATGGGCTTTGGCAGGGGTGATGGTGGGCATGGGGAATGGTGAATTCAGGCAATTTCCCGGGCGTCCTATAACAAGAATACTTTACCGGATGCCCGCATGCTTGCCCCCAAGACGATGCACATCGTCATCTACCAAGAATGGGGGTCGGGCATGTTGAGAGATATGAAGCTGCGGTATTGGCAGGGCGCGCTGGCGGCGGCGATGATGACGGCCGCGTCCGCCTACGCTCAGACCCCACCCGCGCCAGTGGACGCCCCGGCGGGCGCCGCCAGCGACGCCGACCTGGACGCGCTGGAACCGATCATCGTCACGGCGGAAAAGCGCCAGGTGGACCTGCAGAAGGCCGCCCTGTCCGTCACCGCCATCTCCGCCGACGCGCTGGAGAAGGGCAACGTCACCGGGCCGCTGGGTCTGAACGGTTATGTCCCCGGCCTGCAGATCACCCCCAGCGGCGGGGCGGAGGTCATCGTCTCCATCCGCGGCGTGGGTTCGCAGACGCCGGAGAACTTCTTCACCCAGCCGGGCGTGTCCTTCCATATCGACAACGTCTACATCCCCAACAACATCGCCCTGAACCTGGGCTTCCTGGACGTCGACCATGTCGAGGTGCTGCGCGGGCCGCAGGGCACCGTGTTCGGCCAGAGCTCCACCGGCGGCGCCATCAATGTGATCAGCAAGCAGCCGGAACTGGGCAAGCTGGGGGGCGACGTCACCGCCACCTTCGGCAACTACAGCTACGCCATGGGCAAGGCCGCGCTGAACGTGCCGGTAGGCGACACCGCCGCCATCCGCGCCGTGGTGCAGAAGACCAGCCACGACGGCTATTCCACCGCCACCGGGGTGGCCGGCGGTTATGCCCTGGATGACGCCAACAACGTCAATTACAAGCTGTCCGGCCTGTGGCAGCCCACCGACAACCTGACCGTCACCCTGACGGGCCAGCATTTCGACGACGACCACCACGGCTCCGCCCTGAAGGCGCTGGACGATCCCAACCCCGATCCGCGCCAGGTGACCCAGGATTATCCGGCCAAGTTCAAGCTGGCCATGGATGTCGATACGC
Organism: Azospirillum sp. B4; assembly: GCF_000333275.1. Classification (GTDB taxonomy): domain Bacteria; phylum Pseudomonadota; class Alphaproteobacteria; order Azospirillales; family Azospirillaceae; genus Nitrospirillum. The sequence goes on from NZ_BACU01000527.1 coordinate 114,810, forward strand.
TGACGGTCAACTATTCGCTGCCGTTCGGCAACCTGAAGTCCATCAGCAGCTACCAGTACATGGACGCCAAGCAATCTTTCGACAGCGACCGCAGCACCGTGGCGCTATTCGGCGGCTATGACACCGTGGCCGCCTGGAACACCAAGAGCCGCGCGCTGATGGAGGAGGTGACGCTGAGCTCCAACCCCGGCACGGACCTGGACTGGATCGCCGGCGTCTTCTACATGCACAGCCATAGCAGCCAGTACGTGGTGGAGTACAAGGGCACCGACGGCAGCGACCCGACACCGGTGCTGCCCACCAGCACCTCGCCCTCCGCCATCCCCAGCAACCTCAGCTATGAGAACCTGTCCTCGGTCGACCGCGACAGCGTGGCGCCCTTCATCCAGGGCACCTATCACCTGAGCGACCGGCTGCGCCTCACCGGCGGCGTCCGCTATAACGTCGACCAATATGACGGCTGGGGCTCCGACTACTACGGCACGCCCTCGCCCCGCTCCACCAACGTCTACGCCCTGACCGGCAAGGCCGAGACCGACTTCGACCTGACGCCGGACAACATGGTCTATGCCAGCTGGTCGCGCGGCTATAAGCCCGGTGGCATCAACACCGGGACCAGCAGCGCCATGGTCGTCTCCGGCAGTTACCAGAAGGAGACGGTGGACAGCTTCGAGCTGGGGTCCAAGAACCGCTTCCTGGCCAACCACCTGAACGTCAACCTGTCGGCCTTCTACTCCAAATATAAGAACATGCAGTACATCGAGGAGGATCCGGTGCCCTACAGCGGCGGTATCGGCAACATCCCCCAGGTGAACATGTGGGGTGCGGAGGTCGAAGCCAAGTACCGCCTGCTGGACAACCGCCTGGAACTGGGCGCCAACCTGACCCTTATGGATGGCGAGATTCCCGACAGCTATTCGGCGTTGGACCGGCGCCTGGCCGATGCCGCCGCCGCCAAGGCCGTGGCCGCCGGCGTGACATATCCCTGGAGTGCGCAGTGGTTCGCCATCCGCGCCGCCCAGTCCATCAACGTGAAGGGCAACACCCCGCCCGACATGCCGGGCGCCGCCGGCGGCGTCAACGCCAGCTGGCAGCAAACCCTGGGCAATTACGGTACGCTGGTGTCGCGGGCCGAAGTGCTGTTCCGCAGCGATTATGAGGCGCGGGTGTTCAACGAGGCCGGGGTGGACCATGTGCCGTCGTACAGCCAAGTGAACCTGTTCTTCGAATACACCCCGCAAAGCGGGCCGTGGCGGGCCACCTTCACCGTCACCAACCTGCTGGACCGGGCCGGCATCGCGGGCCGCTACACCGACCCTTACGGCAGCGGCGTGGTCAGCAACCAGTACATTCCGCCGCGCCAGATGCTGTTCAGCGTCAATTACTCGTTCTAAGGGAGGCCTGGTTCCATCATGACGCAGACGATCGACCTGAAGCGCGCGCCCTTGCCCTCCGACGCGGGGGGCAAGGACCTGGGCATCTTCCTGCCCATCGCCAACGGCGGCTGGATCCTGTCCTCCTCCGCGCCCCCCATCGATGGCTCCTACGCCTATAACCGTCAGGTGGCCCAGCTGGCCGATGGTGCGGGCTATGACTTCATCATGGCCATGGCCAAGTGGCGCGGCTACGGCGGCACCACCGAGCATTGGCGCTACGCCATGGAAAGCCAGATGATGATGGCGGGCCTGGCGGAGGTGACGAAGGAGGTCAAGGTGTGGGCCACGGTCCACACCCTGCTGCAGAACCCGGCCGTCACCGCCAAGATGATCATGACCCTGGACCACATCAGCCAGGGCCGCGCCGGCCTGAACGTCGTCAACGGCTCCTACAAGGGCGAGTTCGAGCAGATGGGCGCCTGGCGGGACGAGCTGGACCACGACGAGCGCTATACCTTCGCCGAGGAGTGGGTGCACGCCATCAAGCGGCTGTGGACCGAGGACACGGTCGATTACCAGGGCAAGTACGTGACCCTGACGGACTGCCAGTCCGACCCCAAGCCCTTCTCCCGTCCCTTCCTGGTCTGCGCCGGGTCCAGCAAGCGGGGCATGGCCTTCACCATCAACGAGATGGACGCCATCTTCCTGTCCGGTTCCAGCAAGGAAGAACTGGCCAAGAACAGCGGCATGGCCAAGGCCATGGCGAAAGAGGCCGGGCGCACCATCAAGACCTACTCCATGATGACCCTGGTGCTGGGCGACACGGATGCGGAGGCCGAGGCACTGGCGGCGAAGTACGTCGAGGGCTTCGACGAGGGCGCCTGGCGCGGCATGATGAAGGCCTACGGCTTCCTGGATGTGGAGATCGGCCGCCAGAACGACTTCACCACCAAGGCCAAGTCCGGCTTCATGTCCAGCCACCTGATGGGCGCGCCCAAGACGATCGCGGCCAAGCTGATCGACATGCTGGGTGGCTGCGACCTGGATGGCATGATGCTGATCTTCCCCGACTACATCACCGGTGTGCCGCGCTTCGCCCAAGAGGTGCTGCCGGCCATCCGTGAGGCCTTTCCCGCTAAGGTGTGACGCCATGGACAACAGCATCCGCGAGTATCAGAGCTTCCGGATCAAGCCCAGCGCCGTGGCGCTGGGGGCGGAACTGCTGGGCATCGACCTGTCGCAGCCGCTGACCGACCTGCAGGTGGCGGAGGTGAAGGACGCCTTCGCCCGCCATCAGGTGATCTTCTTCCGCGACCAGCAGGCGCTGACGCATGAGGCGCACAAGGCCTTTGGCCGGCACTTTGGCCGGCTGGCCATCCATTCCGCCGTGGCCGGCATCGACGGCCATCCGGAGATCGTGGCCATCCACGCGGACGCCAATTCCAAATACGTGGCGGGGGAGAACTGGCACTCCGACCTCAGCTGTGACGCGGAGCCGCCGCTGGGCAGCATCCTCTACATCCACACCCTGCCGCCGGTGGGGGGCGACACCTGCTTCTCCAGCATGGTTGCCGCCTATGACGCGCTGTCGGACCGCATGAAGGCCTACCTGGACGGGTTGACGGCGGTGCACGACGCCAACCCCGTCTACCACGCGCTGTTCAAGGACTACGACAAGCGCTACCCCTGCAATAGCCACCCGGTGGTGCGCACCCATCCGGTGACGGGGCGCAAGTGCCTGTTCGTGAACTCCTCCTACACCACCCGCATCGAGGGCGTGCCGGAGGAGGAGAGCAAGGCCATCCTTGCCATGCTGTTCGACCACGTGAAGAATCCGAATTTCCAGATCCGCTTCCGCTGGGAACCCCATTCGGTGGCGTTCTGGGACAACCGGGCGGTGCAGCACCTGGCGGTGTGGGACTATTTCCCCAACGTCCGCTCCGGCTTCCGTGTCACCATTGCCGGGGACAAGCCCTACTGATGCCGACGATACTGAAAGAGGGCGTCCAAACTGGGGCCGTGACCGTCAGCCTGACCCTGGACCCGCCGGTGCCGGCCGCCACCCTGGCGCCCATGATACGGCCAGGCCGCACGGCTCTGCTGATTATCGACCCGCAGGTGGATTTCATCGCGCCGGAAGGCGCCATCGGCCAGGCCGGCGTGGATCTGGGCGTGGTGGAGCCGACCTTGGACCGCATCCGTCCATTGCTGGACGCCGCCCGCGCCGCCGGCGTGCCGCCGGTGTTCATCCGTGTCATCACCCGGCCCGACACCGATGGTGCCGCGCTGAAGGCCCTCTATGAACGGCGCGGCTGGCCGGCGGAGGCGGTAGGCATCTGTCGCGCCGGCACGCCAGGCGCCGACTATCACGGCGTGGCGCCGGCGGCCGGCGAGATGGAGGTGGAGAAGGTGCTGTTCTCCGCCTTCGCCGGCACGACCTTCGAGGCGGACCTGAAGGCCCGGGGCATCGACACCCTGGTGGTCTGCGGCTTCACCACCGAATGCTGCGTCGACTGCACCGTCCGCGACGCCTTCCACCGCGATTTCAACGTCTTCATCGTGGCGGATGCCTGTGCCGCCTATGAACCGGCCCTGCACTGGGGTGCTTTGTACGCGCTGTCCAAGAACTGCGCCCTGTTGGTGGAAAGCGGGGATGTGGTCGCGGCGTGGGGCGGGGCTTAGTTCCCGCCATAAGCTGACCGGCACTCCCCAACATTGGCGCAGTTGACGGACTTCGGGCCCGCCACCGTGCCGGTGTTCAGGTCCTTGGGCCGGCTCAGGACGTCGCCGCGCGACACCACCGGCGGGGGAGGGGCGTAGATGCCCTTCAGGCGGGCGTATTCCTCATCATGGTAGGCCTTCACCTCCTCCGGCGTCGGCAGGAAGCTGGGTGTGATGATGATTTCCCCCACCAGCCCGCCATCATTGTTGGGTTGGGTGGCGGCGGGGCCGGTGGCCGCTGGGGCGGCCACTGGGGCGGCAGTAGGGGCTTGTGACGGTTGCTGAGCGCCGACCGTGGCCGGGAAAAGGACGGCCGCCAGCATCAGGGCGGAAAGGCCACCGCCCCTCCCCAGTCGCTTGGACATCTTATGATTCCTTGACGTGTGTGGCGTCAGCCGTGGACCAGCGGGCCGCCCGGTTCATCCTCCGGTCCCAGGCCGGAATACTGCACCACCGCCTTCCGCCAGACGTGCCAGGCGATATAGGGCGCCAGCGTCAGCAGCAGGTTGATGACGATATGGCGGACCGAGGTGTCCACGGTGGAGATGCCGAAGTTCACCCCCAGTTCCATCGGGCTGCCGTGGCCGTCGCCGCGGTTGAAGGACCAGGTCCCACAGGCGCCGGCGATGCCGATAACCAGCAGGGCGATGGTGGGCCACAGCGCCGTCATGCGCTGGCGTGTCGCCATGACGGCGAACAGGCCGCCCAGCGCCGGCGGCGCCAGCACACCGGTGGCATAGCGGACACCGTCGAAGGCGGTGTCGAACCACAGCGGCAACTCGGGATGGGCGCCCCACACCGGGCGGTGGGTCTCGATGATGGCCGCCAGGATGGCCACGGCCACGGCATAGGCCGCTAGCAGGCCCAGCACGGCGCCCAGGCCGTAGACCGCCCAGGGCGCGCGGGCGCTCCACGACAGGAAGTCGCCCCGTGCGACCATGGCCTGGACCAGGTCGTCCGCCCCGCCCAGGCGGCTCAGGGCGCGGGCGTCGGCCTCTTGCTCCGGCAGGCCGGCTGCCCTTTCCTCCTCCGCCAGGTCAGCGGCATGGTCGCGCAGTTCGGCGATATAACGGCCGGCGTGGCGGGGCGCGATGCCGGCGGTCAGCAGGCGTTCCCGCAAAACGGTGAAGCCGTCAAGCATGTTGCGCCCCGCTGACCAGGATGCTCTGGATGGCGTCGGTCAGGCGCGACCAGTTGCCGGCCAGATCATCCAGCCGCTTGGCGCCGGCGGCGGTCAGCGCGTAATAGACACGGCTGCGGCCGTTCACGGTCTTGCGTGAGGATGACAGGGCGCCGTCCCGCTCCAGCGCATGCAACACCGGGTAGATGACGCCTTCGCCGAGCGCGATGGCCTCTTTGCTGCGTTCACGGATGGCCTGCACCAGCTCATACCCGTACATCTCCTTCTCCCGCACCAGGCGCAAGATCAGCAGTTCGGGCACGCCGCTCATGAAGTTGGAATTGTTCTCTGCCATGGGATGGGCTGGGGTTCAGGTTGTGGATGACGGGGGGCGTGCCGTCCAGGGCGCGGCGTGACACCAGCGGTCAGCAGGCATTTCTGCGAGGCCCCGCCACGTGTCAGGCACGCTCCTCTCCCGCAAGACGTCGCCTCATGCCTTGTGGTGCGATGCATAATGCCTAGCGCTGCAAGGTATGGCAAGGGCCTTGGGAGCGCGACGTCCGACAAAAACGTCAACTTTGCGGGGTTTCGGAAGTCCGTCGCCTCTAGGATTCAGATTGGCCGCGGGGGCTGCGGCTCCACCAGCAAGGGGCCATCATGGTCCGTCGACGACTGATTCTCATCAATGGCACGGCCCAATCTTCGGACACCCGGGCGGACACCTTGCCGCCGGAGGTCGTTCTGGCGCTATGGCAGCGGTTGCAGGCTTTGGGATACTGCGGCGGCCGTACCGAGCCCCCCGCCGCGGAGGATCTCGGTGACCCGATCGAGGCATTCCAGATCGACTACGGCCTTCCCGCGACGGGACTGCCCGATGGGCCGACCCTGGTCTTGCTTTACAGGCTGGGACCCGCCGGTTTCGGAACGGCCCGGCTTTAGGCCCCCTCCTCGCCTCCCGGGTTCCCGTCAATTGGGGAAACAACGTTCATGATCTTCTTTGTCCTGCCGGCGGATCAGCGCACCAATTTCGACCTGATCCGCATCCCTTTCGGGCCCCCAACCAGACGGGAGGATGGGTACGCGATCGTCTCCTGGAATGAGGTTTACGACACCTGGGAAGCAATGCTGGCCGCCACGTTGGAGGCCGCGAAGCAGGATTTGATCTGCTTGAGCTATGTGTCGAAATTCCAGGAGTTGTATGGGATCGACATTCTCGCCGATGGGAATGCGCTGACCGGCAAGATGAAGGCCACTTTCTTCTACTGGGCCCACCCGATGGTGGGCAACCTGGTCCAGTCGCCCCGCGTCCGGCCGTTGGACCCGTCATTCCAGTATGTGGAGAATTGGACCAAGTCAGACTTCCTGGACGAGTCCAGCAAGAAGGCTGTGGCGGGCCTGCTGTGGAAGATGCCGCGCCTGGACAAGGCCAGCCGTGATCAATGCCGCATCTGTTACGACATCATTGAACTGGCCCGGGCCTTCATTGGGGAAATGACCAGCATTTGCGGTCGCAAGCTGGAGAAGATACTGGCGCTCAAAATTTGCCTTAGTGCCGAGTTTCTGGATTCGCAGCGCAGGATGCTGGCGACTGTCACGGAATGGCCGAAGAAGAAAACCATCGAGGAATATGTCAAGCAGCGAGGTGTCGCCGCGCTGGAGTACGGCCGCTATTACCTTCCCAAGGACGCATCGGATTCGCACTCGCCCGACCGGATCACCGGCCAGGCGGCGCTGAACCTTCTGCGGGCGATGATAGACAGCGCCCTGGGGCGGGGAGACATGGATCTGTCCGGCAGCGGCATTGCGAGCGAAAGCTTGAGCGCGCGCTGCGCCTATGCCTGGCGGCGGCTGCCCCCGGTCATTCGATGCGTGTGCCTGATGAACGATCTGCGCAAGTTGGGGATCGTGGAAAAGGAACCGTCGGAGCGCGTCGCCATGGTGTCACCTGATATAGCGGCCATGACGGAGGTCCAGAGGGGGGAACGCGCCTATCGGGTGCAGCGGGCGGCCGGCAAGAGCCACGTCCCCCGGTTCAGGAACGTGGGCCGGGACCTGACCTGGAGTTGGAACCGGGACGAATGGCACGATGCCACCATCACCTACCGCTACAATTTATGTCCGCTCTGGGCGGGTGCGTCGGGCCATACCGTTGGCGGTATCGCCTTCTGGCAGGCACAGATGGGTGCGGATTTTCCAAAATTTGGAAAGGTGGTGATCTGCGCCGGCCTGTTCGCGCTATGGCGGCTTTACTACGACCGTCGCATTTCCGGCGCCCACACGATGGTCGAAACGCTGGAGGCCAGTTGCCTGCTCGCCAACCAGGCGACCGCGCACGACGTGAAGTCCATTGAAAGGCTGGATATGGGTCAGGACGCGATGGATTACCTGATCCAGAGCGACTTCAATGACGTGGCATCGTATCAGTGTGTCGATCCTATCCGCCTCATGCGGACCTTGATGGACAGCTTTCCAAAGGATCTCAGGGAATTGAAGTTCGTCCTGAGGAACTTCGAAGACGCGGTGGCGTCCCAGGGGTACTGGCTGCCGCAATGGTCACACGAAATTTCCCTGGCCAAAGGGACGGACGTCACCAGCTTCCCCGGCTCGACCCCGGAAGGGGAAAAGCTGATCGTGGAAATGTCTGGGATCGAGGACATTGCATTTACCGAAACGGCCATCATCATCAATTTCGATGATGACCCGGGGTTGTTCAATGTCGGGGTCGGCGACAATGGCGCTTTCCGTGTCTTCAAGACGGAGAAGATTGGGGGCGGCCCCTATCGCTACCTGTCCCGGACTTCGGCGCTGGAGCCGGAGGAGAAGACCACTTTCGTGGTCTCCGCCTTTGGTGACCTGTCTGAAGACCAGGAAATGATCACCTACACCATATACGCGGTGGGCAAGATCACGGGTGGTCAGAAACGCAGCATTGACCTGAAGGTGACACACTGATGGGGGAGTGAGCCCGCCACGTCAAATCGGCCGCAACCGGCTTTGGCCGCGTCTGTCCGCGAGCGGATTCACGGCTCAGCCGATACCACTTGCGCCGATCACACTTCTAAGCAGACTTTCCGAACTCCGCCCACACATGGGCGGGCTCGGAAATCTGCTGAACTATAGAGTCTGCGGATTTCTCCAGGCCGGGCCATGTGTGGCCCGATCTGGAGGAACCTGCTCAGGCGCGGAAGTCGGTATCCACCGAAACCGCCCGCCAGGCCTCGATATCCGCCAGCTGGCGGGTCAGTTTGGCGGTGGCGTAACCCACCGCGTCCTCGCCCAGCAGCAGGCGCAGGGGCGGGTTGGGCGCGTCCACCGCCTTCAGGATGGCCAAGGCGGCGCGGGCGGGGTCGCCCCGCTCGTGGCCGGCATGGCTGGCCAGGATGCGCTTGCATTCGCCGACGGTGGCGTCGTAGTCGGCGGCCAGGTCGGGGCGGTCCGTGTCCGCCTCGCTGCGCTTGCGCGAGCGGCCGGCGAAATCGGTGCGGAAGCCGCCTGGTTCCACCATGGTCACCTTGATGCCCAGGGGCGCCACCTCCTGCGCCAGCGTCTCGGTGATGCCTTCCAGCGCGAACTTGCTGCCGGAATAAAGGCCCAGGCTGGGCCAGCCCACCAGGCCGGAGACGGAGGTGAGGTTGACGATGTGGCCGGCGCGGCGGCCGCGCATGTAGGGCAGCACGGCCTGCATCATCGCCAGCGCGCCGAAGACGTTGACCTCGAACTGGGCGCGGGCGTCGGCCAGGCTGGTTTCCTCCACGCCGCCCACCAGGCCATAGCCGGCGTTGTTGACCAGGATGTCGATGCCGCCGCCGTCGGCCTCCACCGCCGCCGCCACGCGGTGGGCCGCCGCCTCATCCGTCACATCCAGGATGGGGGCACGGGCCAGATCCGGCGCCAGGGCGCGGAAGGCGTCGGCATCGCCCTCGCTCCGCACGGTGCCCCACACCCGATCGCCCCGGTCCAGCACCGCCTGGGCCAGGGCCCGGCCGAAGCCCGAGCTGACGCCGGTGATCAGCCAGGTACGGGATTTCTTCGTCGTCATTGCTTGCCCATTCGTGAAAAAGGCCGTGGGAGTTCCACCCACGGCCAGTCTTCGGAGATCGAACCTATCGAAAGGGAAGGGCCGTCAGAACGGCCTATCGCCCTTCACCCACATGCGATGCATCAGGCGGGTGTACTTCTTGTCGTCGTACAGGGTGCCGGTGTGCAGGGTGCAGCGGTTGTCCCAGATCAGAATGTCGCCCACCTGCCACTTGTGGGCATGGACGAAGCGGTCCTGGGTCACGAACGCCACCAGCTCGTCCAGCAGTTCCAGCCCCTGGGGGTTGGGCATGCCCACCACTTCCTTCACCGTGCCGGTGCTGACCCATAGCGCCTTGCGCCCGTCGGCGGGGTGGGTGCGGATCAGGGGGTGGATGACGTCCGGGTTCTGGGCTTTCAGCTCGGGGCTCAGTTGGTCCACCCGCAGGTACTGGCGGCTGGTCATGAAGTATTCGTAGCTGTGGTGCAGCTTCAGCCCGTCCAGCTGCGCGCGCCGTTCTTCCGGCAGGGCGTCATAGGCGGCGCACAGGTCGGCCAGCAGGGTGTCGGAGCCCTCATCCGGCACCTCCACCGCGTACAGCATGGTGCACATCACCGGCTCGGCCTTGTAGGAATAATCGGTGTGCCAGCCCACGCCATCGTTGTGGGCGCCGATGGGCTTCCCGTCCACCACCTTGTTGGACAGGATGTAGACCTCGGGATGGTCGGGCAGGGTGAACTGCTTCTGGGTGTGGCCTTCCAGCGGACCGAAGCGGCCCAGGAAGGCCTTCAGGCCGGCCGGGTCCAGGTCCTGGCCGCGCAGCAGGATGGCGCCGAAGCGGTGGAAGGTCTCCACCACCTGGTCCACCTCCTCCGGCGTGGCCGTCTTCAGGTCGACATCCAGGATTTCCGCGCCGAAACCGGGCTTCAGGGGGCGCGTGCGCAGGGCTTCGAGGGTTTCCAAATCCTATCCTCACTACTCCTGTCCGCGCGGACCGTCCGATGGGGATGTCCCAGCATCCACGACACCAGGTCCGTCGCGAGTGTGAGGGTAGGGAAGGCCATCCCCCCCGTCTTGTCCAGATCTGCCCGGCGACTTGCCTCAGACGGCCCGCACCTTGGCCGGTTTCGGGGGCCGTGGCATATGCCGGCCACCCGTAACCCGCCTGGAGATTGACCGATGGCGAAGATCCTTGTCCTTTACTATTCCACCTGGGGCCATGTCGAAAAGATGGCCTACGCCGTGGCCGACGGCGCCAAGTCCGTGGCCGGCACCGAGGTGGTGGTGAAGCGCGTGCCGGAACTGATGCCCCGCGACGTGGCGGAAAAGGCCTATGCCAAGCTGGACCAGGAGGCGCCGATCGCCACCCCGGAAGAGCTGGCCGACTATGACGCCATCATCTTCGGCACGCCCACCCGCTTCGGCATGATGGCGGCGCAGATGCGCAATTTCCTGGACCAGACCGGCGGCCTGTGGGCCCAGGGCAAGCTGATCGGCAAGATCGGCAGCGTCTTCGCCTCCACCGCCACCCAGCACGGCGGCCAGGAAAGCACCCTGCTGTCCTTCCACACCAGCCTGCTGCACCACGGCATGGTGGTGGTTGGCGTGCCTTACGCCGAACCCCGCCTGGGGGAACTCGGTGTGGTGCAGGGTGGCACGCCCTACGGCGCCACCACCCTGTCGGCCAGCGACGGCTCCCGCCAGCCGTCCGAGGCCGAACTGGGCATCGCCAGCTTCCAGGGCGCCCACGTCGCCAAGCTGGCGGCCAAGCTGGCCGGCTGATCGCGGCCTACGTCGTCTCAGCGGCATGGGGGCAGGCCTCATGCCGCTGTCGGCCCCGACCGGGCCCGCCCGCGGGGCGCGGTGGCATCAAGCCGCTTTGGACGCCGCCTTGGTCTGGTACATCAGCACGTCGGCGCGGTGCAGCACCTCGTCCTCGCGGTCGTCGGCGCCGTAGGCCTGGCAGCCGAAGCTGGCCTTCAGGGGCAGGGTGTGGGTCTGCCAGTCCAGGGCGCCCTGGTGCAGGATTCTGGACAGCGCTTCGGCGCGCTGCATGCCCTGCTCAGGCGCCACACGGGTCAGTAGCACAGCGAATTCGTCGCCGCCCAGGCGGGCCACGATGTCCTGGGCGCGCACATGGTCGGCCAGGGTGCGGGCCACGATGCGCAGATAGGCGTCACCGGCCTGGTGGCCGTGCACGTCGTTGATGCGCTTGAAGCCGTCCAGGTCCACCATCACAAGCACGCCCCCCCGGCCGCCGCGCCGCGCGGCCGCCAGTTCGCGCCGGAAGGACACCTGGAAGCCGCGCCGGTTCAGCAGGCCGGTCAGCTCATCCGTGGTGCTCAGCGTTTCCAGATAGTCGATGCGGTCGCGCTGCTCGGTGATGATGCGCTCCGCGTCCGCCAGGCGCATGGCCATTTCCTGCACCAGCAGCTGGTTCAGGCTGGCCGCCGCCTCCGGCCCGCGCAGGCCGACCGGCATCTGGCCCCGGGGCAGGGTCAGGTTGATGGCGGGCATCAGGGGCAGGGCGGTGTCCGGCGGGGTCATGGGCGCTACTCCGTTTGGGGCGTCGGGGGTGACGCGTATGGGAGATCGCAAGGCCCGTGCCGGCCATCAAACCATTGGAATTATTGGGTTCGCGTTTTGCAGGACCGGACCGCACCCGGGTGGCGGCAGTTTTTGCCGACCCCCTTTCGGCAGAAGCGGCCGGCAATGTCTGCCCGTTGGCCGCGCCGGGACGCGCCGGTGGCGACAAGAACGGCCGGGGCGGCGCGTATCACCTGGGAGTGGGGCCGGTAGCGCGGCCGCCCGGACCCCGCGACGACAAGAAGCTTGGCGGCGGCCCCCGGGACGCGGCATGCTGGGTGTTCCGGGAACCGCGCCCGGGATGAGGTGGCAAGAGTGACGAGAAGAATGCGCGCACGTCTGGTGAGCATGGGTTTGGCGTCCCTGGCCGTTCTGGCGCTGCCGGCGCTGGCCGCCGCCCCGCCGGCGGTGGCCCCCCCGCCCGTGTCCACGCCGTCGGCACCCACCCTGGCCCCCACGCAGGCGGTGGGCCCCATGGCCGCCACGGTGACGGCGCTGGGCCTGCAGATGTCCCCCCACCGCGCGGCCTACCGCCTGACGCTCGCCTCCTCCAAGGAGGGCAGCCGGGTCACGGGCGTGGTCGGCGCCATGAACTTCGCCTGGAACGATGTCTGCCGCGGCTGGACCACGGAGCAGCGCTTCCAGATCCGCTTCCTTTATTCCGAGGCGGACGACCAGGAGATGACCACCAGCTACACCACGTGGGAGGCCAAGGACGGCAGCGTCTATCGCTTCAACGTGCGCAAGCAGATCACCGGCCAGCCGGATGAGGAGATGAAGGGTGTCGCCACCCTGTCGGGCGAGGACGGCGGCGTCGCCCATTTCGAGAAGCCAAAGCCGCAGGATGTCCAGCTGGCGCCCGGCACCGTCTTCCCCACCGCCCACACCCTGCTGCTGATCGACCAGGCCCGCCGGGGCGAGGCGCCGGTCTACGTCCGCCCGGTGTTCGACGGATCGGAGGCGGAGGAGGCGGGGCCGGTGTCGGCCGTCATCGGCCGGGCCAAGCCCCTGGCCAAGGACGCTGTCGTCGTGGCCGCCCTGCACAAGGACAAGGCCTGGCCCGTGCACCTGGCCTTCTTCCCCAATGACGACCAGCAGGCGCTGCCCGACTACGACACCGCCATGATGCTGATGGACAACGGCATCGTGCAGTCCATGCTGATCGACTACGGCGACTTCAAGGTGCGGGCCGAATTGGTGGCGCTGGAGCCGCTGCCCAAGCCCAGCTGCTGAGGTTGTCTTAAGCGCCTTCAACCGCTGGGGGCGCAACGATGGCCTTGGTCTTGGTGTTGGACACGATGGCCACGCCCGCGACGGTCCTGCGCCTGGCCGGCGCGACGACGGCCGACTTGGCGCGGATCGAGGTGGAGACGTTCGGGCTGGGACTGCATTTCCTCCGGCTGGATGCCGATCTCTACGTGCCCGTCCTGTTGGAAGATGTCCTGGGGTCCAAGCGCTGGATGGCTGAGCACTCCCCGGGGCCGGACGCGGGCGGGGCCAAGGCCACGGCGGCCCAGGAGAACGGCAAGCGTGGCGGCCGATCGAAGAAGCTCAGCGCTTAGAGCTGAGGGGTTTCCTCTATGGCGTCGTCAGCATCGACTGCCACATGCTGAGAACAGACCTTACTGATTCAATTAGAGACTTTTTCGTCCCATCATCCAGTTCGCCCGTTATTTCTGGAACGAACGAAGATGAACCAAAAGTTTCATTAAACAATCCTTCTTGAACCGTAATCTGGTCGGATGAGGATAAGCCACGGGGTATAGTTTTCTGTCCAGACAGATTGAGCTTGGCATGTTTGGACGCATCGGCAACGTCACGGATCAGCTGGAAACCCGGGCACTTGCCAATTAACTCCTTATGGAGTTTCTGCAACTCGTCATGTTTCTCTTTGGCCGTCTTGCCTGCATGGCGTTCTTCAGTCCAATAATCGGCCATATGATAGAGGACGATAGCCGCCAACCGTCCCCGGCGGATGTCCAAGTGGCTGGTGAGGAACTCATCGACGGTTGGCTTCACGGTCGAACGAAAGAAGTCTCCAGCCAGGTTGGGCATCGCTGTATTCCGTCTATCGGTCAGGGACAGCCATCATAACAGACGGACGGGCGCACCACCCACCCCCGGTTGCGCCCCTCCCCCGCCCCAGGCGCCCCTCCCGCATTTTCCATATCGCCCTAACTCGGATTATCGGCCGAAACCGCGCGCGCGGAGCACACGCGGAGCGCGAGAAAAGTCCGGGCCGTACGGAGAACCATACCCTGGTCTTCCTAGTGCTCGATGGTGATCTTGATGGCGCTCTCCGGCACACCCAGCGTTTCCGCCAGCCGTCGCTTTGCCTCGGAAATAGTCAGCGGCGCACGCTCGTGGTCTTCGTTGACCTTGCCACCTTCATCCTCGTCGCCATCGTCAGTCCCGTCCTGGCTCAGTTTTTCTGTCCCGGCCGGTAGCCCCCATTTTGTAAGGTCCCAAACTGCCAAGGGCGCGTAGTCGAGCCCCATACCGGCCCCGACATGATTGACCGGGTCAGCCTCGTCCTTGTCGTAGAGAGACACCCAGATACCTCGACCGTCCGCAAGCCTATGCTGCGCCGCCTTGCGGGCCGCATAGGCCCGATCAAACCGGGAGCGAGCTTCATTGCCCGGGATCATGTGGACGCTTGCCTTAGTCGGGTTGCGTCGGTCATTGAGCGAAACAGCCACAACGTAATCGACATCATCCAAAGTAACCCAGCCCTCCCCATCCGCTTTGCGGGGGAAGGCAATCCACGCATCCTGAGATGTCCGGATCGACACATTGTAGCTCTTCCCGTCCTTGGTGATGCGCCGAAGGCTCCCCTTGCCACCCTTCGGCACCCGCGTGACGGACCATCCTTCTTTCTCAAGGCTTTTCACGGCAAACGCAAACAGTGCGTCGCGGGCCGTTTTCTTTTCAGGATAACTATAAACGTTTGTCATTTTATAAGTTCCTATCGGCGTATTCTGCTAAGGCGGAGCGAAATTAGCGCACGAAGGAATTCATTCGTCAAACATTTTTAATGACGTTCGTTTGTTCTCATGATAAATCGAGATCCAGTGCCCGCCGCAGACGAAAGCCTGACTTGCCAAGGCAGAATCCGTCACCCGGCGCGACGTGTATCCGCGCCCTTGGGCCCGGGGGATTTCAGCGGCTAAAACCGGCAGGCTGGACGACACCCCGGAGACGCCATGACCGACCAGGAAAAACCGCTGCCGACTCCCCCGGTGAAGAAATGGCTGCCGGGCACACTCCCGCGTCCGCTGGTGGATTTCCCGCCGAAGGCCTTTCGTCCCCGCCGCCGATGGCGTCACCTGAGGCAGCCGCCTGGCTCACGCCGTCGCCCAGCGTGTCGCTGGACGGCAGGCCCGTCTGGAGCCACGGGGCGATGGTACAAATGGTGGTTCAATTGAAAGCCCTCTTGAACGCCGACGATAGCGCCTATCCGGCCGACTGCAGCATTCCCATGTGGCAGTTCGACGCTCCCTCATGCCGGGGGCAGGGCTTGATAGGAATCCATCATGCCCAAACATCCGGGTTGCCTTCAGCGGCATGAGGGTGACCCTCATGCCGCTGGTGTCTGGCATCAGGCGGAAAGCGCCGCCTGCGCCGCCGGGGTGGCCAGCATGCTGCCGGTTTCCCGCGCGCGGATGTGCCAGCTGAACGCCTCCTCCAGCACATGCGGGGTCTGGCCGCCGCGCGCCACCGCCCGGCGCACATAGTCCGCCATCTGCGGGCGATAGCTGGGGTGCAGGCAGTTCTCCATGATCACCTGGGCGCGTTCCCGGGGGGCCAGGCCGCGTAGGTCGGCCAGGCCGCGCTCGGTGACGATCACGTCCACGTCATGCTCGGTATGGTCCACGTGGGTGACCATGGGCACGATGCTGGAGATGCGGCCGTCCTTGGCCAGCGACTTGGTGACGAACACCGACAGCTGGGCGTTGCGGGCGAAGTCGCCCGACCCGCCGATGCCGTTCATCATGTGGGTGCCGTTGACGTGGGTGGAGTTCACGTTGCCGTAGATGTCGCACTCGATGGCGGTGTTGATGGCGATCAGGCCCAGGCGGCGCACCACCTCCGGATGGTTGCTGACTTCCTGCGGGCGCAGGATGACGCGGTCGCGATACGCGGCGATGTTGGGCATGACGCGGGCCATCACCGGCGCCGTCAGCACGATGGACGAGGCCGAGGCGAAGGCCAGCTTGCCGGCGCCGAACAGGTCGAACGTGCTGTCCTGCAGCACCTCGCTGTACAGCTCCAGGTCGGTGAAGGGGCTGTCCTTCAGGCCGGACAGCACGGCGTTGGCGATGGCGCCGATGCCGGCCTGCAGGGGCGGCAGGTGGCGGGGCAGGCGGCCGGCCAGCACCTCCTTCTCCAGGAAGGTGATCAGGTGGCGGGAGATGGCCTGCGTGTCCGCGTCCGGCGCCTGCAGGGTGGTGGCGCTGTCGGGCTGGTTGGTCAGCACGATGGCCACGATCTTGTCCGGATCCACCGGAATGGCGGTGGCGCCGATACGGTCGGACGCGCTGGTCAGGCCGATGGGCTCACGCGCCGGGCGGCGCTTGGGAATGTAGATGTCGTGCAGGCCCTCCAACGCCGCCGGCTGGGCCAGGTTCAGCTCCACGATCACCTTGTCGGCCAGGATGGCGAAGCTGGCGGAATTGCCCACGCTGGTGGTGGGGACGATGGCGCCGGTCTCGGTGATGGCCGTCGCCTCGATGATGGCGCAGTCCAGGTGCCCCAGCGCGCCGGAGCGCAACTGCTCCACCATCTCCGACAGGTGCTGGTCGATGAACATGACCTCGCCCCGGTTGATGGCGGCGCGCAGGCGGGCGTCCGCCTGGAAAGGCAGGCGGCGCTTCAGCATGCCGGCGTCGGCCAGCATGCCGTCCAGGTCGTTGCCCAGGGAGGCGCCGGTCAGCAGGTTGATGTGCAGGGGCTCGGCCTTGCCCCGGGCGATCAGGGCCAGCGGCACCGCCTTGGCGTCGCCGGCCCGGGTGAAGCCGCTCATGCCCACGGTCATGCCGTCCTGGATCAGGCTGGCCGCCTGGTCCGCGCTCATCACGCGGTCGTGCAGGCCGCTCAGGCGAATTCGCTCTCTAACCATGTTCTTGTCCGTTGTTCGGCCCCTCTCCCTGGGGGTGGCCCCAGGACGCGTCAACGGCCCCTTGGTCGTTGCGGCCCCTTCCGGGTGCGGGCACCGAATATTTGGGGGCCTGCGCCGCTCGCCCTCCAATAGTTTCTGAGGGGGGTGACGATCACGGATACTGATCGTCGGCGCGGTGCCGAGTCATATGAAAAAGATATCGAATTCGCAGCATCGATATATTAGACGCACCGCAAAAACTGGGCGCATAGTTCGTCTCACCAACGACCGCGCCGACTGAAGGCGTTGTACCTCACAGGACGCGGCCCGGTTGATTGATGGAGATGTTGTGATGTTCGCGTCGCTGAAGAATTCCGCCCGGTCGGTCGCTGTCGCCGCCGCCGCCCTGTCCGCCCTGGCCGTCGCGGCCCCCCTGTCGGCCTGTGCCGCCTCGGCGCCCGAGGTGGTGGTGACCCCCGCCATCCACCAGGCCTGTGAGGCGATGGGCCTGCACCCGGCCAACGCCGACTTCGCCGCCTGCACCGCCGTCCTGATCCACGCGAAGGGTGAGCATGGGCAGGTTGCGCCCCAGGTCGGCCGTGAACAGCAGGCGTGCGCCCTGGCCGGCGTCTCGCCCGGCTCCTCGGAGTTCATGTCCTGCGTCAACAATCTGGACGCTGCGATGACGGCCCAGACCCTGTCGACCAACTGATGACGGGTTACCCCGTTCAGGGGTGGGGGGATCCAGGCGGTTGATCCGGTTCCGCCTCCCTCCACCCCCGTTCGTGGTGGTGTCCGCCGGCCCCCCTCCCATCGGGCCGCCGGGTGCCGCCACGCAAGAGGAAAAGGACGTGGCCAAGGGGGTGTAGACCCGCGGGGCCGCGTCCTTTTCTTTTCCAGGCTTCCAATCGAGGTTCTTCCCCGTGATCGCCGAACTGGACGTCGCCGGCATCTTCATGGCCCCCATCGTCGGCTATGGCATCGCAGCGCTGGCCCTGTTCCTGGCCTTGCGCGGTTTGCTGGGGGCCTTCGGCTTCTGGCGCGCGGTCTGGCATCCCGCCTTGTTCGAGGCGGCCCTGTTCTCGGCCTTGCTGTCCGGTCTGGTGCTGCTGTGAACCCCCGTTGGCTCAACGCCGGGCGCGCCCTGGGCCGGGGCGCGGCCACCCTGGCCATGGTGGCGCTGGCCATCCTGCTGATCGGCGCCTTGTGGCAGCGCTACATGCTGGCCCCCTGGACCCGTGACGGCCGCGTCCGGGCGGAGGTGGTGGACGTGGCGCCAGAGGTGCCGGGCACCATCGTCGACATCCCCGTCCATGACAACCAACTGGTGCGCAAGGGCGACGTGCTGTTCGTCATCGATCCTGTCCGCTTCCGTATCGCCCAGGCGCAAGCGCGCGCCGCGCTGGCCGCCGCCCGGGATGACCAGGCGCTGAAGCGCAGCGACGCCCAGCGCCGGCAGGGCCTGGCCGGCGTGGTGTCGGACGCGGAGCAGGAGCGGTTCCGCAGCACCGCCAACGTGGCCGGCGCCCAGCTGGACGCGGCGGCGGCGGCCTTGGACCTGGCCAACCTGAACCTGGAGCGGTCGGTCATCCGCTCCCCCGTCAACGGCTATGTCACCAACCTGCGCCTGCGGGTGGGTGACTACGCCACCGTGGGTCAGCCCCGGGTGGCGGTCATCGACACCGACAGCTTCTGGGTCTCCGGCTATTTCGAGGAGACCAAGCTGGCCCGCATCCATGAGGGCGACCCCGCCCGCATCAAGCTGATGGGCTACGCCAACCCGCTGGCCGGCCATGTCGAAACCCTGGCCCGCGGCATCAATGACCGCAACAGCGCCCCCAACGCCTATGGCCTGCAGGACGTGAACCCCGTCTTCACGTGGGTGCGGCTGGCCCAGCGCATTCCCGTGCGCGTGGCCATCGACACCGTGCCGCCGGGCATCGTGCTGGCCGCCGGCATGACCTGCACCGTCTCGGTGGGGGAGGAAGCCGGGCGGCCCCAGGGCCTGGTGGGCCGCGTGCTCGCCCGGCTGGAATCGAGGATCTGAACCATGATCCGCCGCAAAGTCCTGGCGGCGCTGCTGTTGGGCGCCACGCTGTCCGCCTGCACCGTCGTCGGGCCCGACTACAAACCGGTGCCCCTGGACGACCTGCCCAAGGGCTGGACGGAGGCGCTACCACCCGCCGCCGGGGTGGACACGATGCGGGCCTGGTGGGACAGCTTCCAGGATCCGACGCTCAGCCGCCTGGTCAACGCCGCCATCGCCGATAACGAGGATCTGAAGATCGCCCGCCAGCGCCTGGTCCAGGCGCGCGCCGCCCGGGTCGTCGCCAAGTCCGCCGACCTGCCGGATGTGCGGCTGGGGATTGATCCGGCCTTGCAACGATCTAGCGAGAGTGTGGATTGGCCGGCCGGCATCGGCAGTTACCACACTTGGCAGGCCGAACTGGACGCCACCTGGGAGATCGACGTCTTCGGCGGCACCAAGCGGGCGGTGGAGGCGGCCGACGCCGACATCGCCGCGACGGAGGAGGGACGGCGCGCCCTGCTGGTCAGCCTGCTGGCGGAGGTCGCGACCGACTATGCCCGCCTGCGCGCGGCGCAGCTGCGTCTGGCCATCGCCCAGCGCAACATCGCCGTGGCGGCCCAGGCGCTGGATCTGGCGCAACGCGCCTACCAGCGCGGCTTGGGCACGGTGCTGGAGATCAGCCAGGCCAAGGCGCAGCTGGAGACGGTGCGGGCCGCCACCCCGCCGCTGGAGGCCACGGTGGCGCGCATGAGCCATGCCATCGCCATCCTGCTGGGCCGCTATCCCGGCGAGCTGGAGGCGGAGCTGTCACAGCCCGCCCCGCCGCTGTCCGTGCCGGCCAGCCTGCCGGTGTCCCTGCCGTCGGAGGTGGTGGCCAACCGGCCGGACATCCGCCGGGCCGATCGCCGCTACGCCGCCGCCAACGCCCGCATCGGCGTGGCCACGGCCGCCAGCCTGCCCCACTTCGCCATTCCGCTGACCCTGATGCCCCAGGCGGCGGACCTGGGCAAACTGTTCAGCCTGGCCAGCCTGACCTACTCCCTGGGCGCCCAGGTGGCCGGCCCCGTCTACAACGGCGGCCGCGACGACGCCCGCGTCGCCATGGCCACGGCGGAGGCCGAGGCCGCGCGCATCACCTACGAGCGCACGGTGAAGGAGGCGCTGCGCGATGTGGAGGACGCGCTGGTGGGCTATCAGACGGAGACGCGGCGCCAGCAGACCCTGGCCGCCGCCCGCGACGACGCGGCCCTGGCCCTGGCCCATGCCACCCGGCTCTACGGCGCCGGCCTGACCGACTTCCTCAAGGTGCTGGACAGCGAACGCCAGGCCTACCAGGCGGGGGACCGCGAGGCCGAGAGCCGCCTGGCGCGGGTGGAGCATGTCATCACGCTGTACAAGGCCCTGGGCGGCGGCTGGCAGGGGATAGACTTGGATGAGTGATACGTCCCTCAAGCGCCGGGCGCCGCCATCCGGCGGCTAGGCTTCCTCAGTTTCCAGTCCACTTCGTTCCCCGGAAACTTCCGGCGGCCGCAGTCGCGTCCTACGGCGACATGAGTCAAAGTCTCACGTCATCGGTCATACCTCCGCCGCCTTCGCGGCCAGCGCCACGAAGGCGCGCACCGCCGGGGCCGGGTCGTCCTCGCGGTGGGCCAACGCCAGTTCATATCGGGCGTCGCCATCGGCCAGGGGGCGGTAGGCCACGCCGGCCACCGTCAGCCAGGTGGTGGTCGCCGGCACCAGGGAGATGCCGAGGCCGGCCGCCACCAGGCGGATGGTCAGCGCCACCTGCGGCACCGCCTGCACGACATGCGGGCTGAAACCATGGCGGCGGCACAGGTCGTCAATCTGGCTGCGCAGCTCCGCCCCGCTGGTCGGGTGGTGCAGCACCATGGGTTCCGTCGCCAGGCGGGCAACGGGTATGGCATCCAATGCCGCCAGAGGGTGGTCGGCCGCCAGCGCCACCACCAGCCCCTCCGGCGCCAGGGGCAGCACGGCGACGCGCGGGGGCAGGCTCAAGGGCGGCAGGCGGATGAAGCCCAGATCCAGCGTGCCGGTGGAAATCGCCGCCAGTTGCGACCCCACCGCCATCTCCGTCAACGCCAGTTCCACGCCGGGATGGCCGGCCCGGAAGTCGCGGAGCAGCGTCGGCATCAGGTCGCCCAGGCCGGCGGACCCGACATAGCCGATCTCCAGCCGCCCGACCTCCCCCCGCCCGGCCAGGCGGCCGATGGCCTCCGTCCGGGCCGCCTGCTCCAGGGTCTTGCGCGCTTCCGCCAGCACCAGGACGCCGGCGTCGGTCAGGCTGATGCGGCCCCGGGCGCGGTTCAGCAGGGGTGTGCCGATCTGGCGCTCCAGCGACTGGATTTGCTGGGTCAGGGCCGGCTGCACGATGTGCAACCGTTCCGCCGCCCGGCCGAAATGCAGCTCTTCCGCCAACAGGACGAAGGACCGCAGCAGCTTCAGTTCCAGCATCGCGGGCTCTCCTTCACGCGGTGGCGGCGGCGCGGCGCGCCTGGGCCACCAGGTTGCGCACGGCCGCCGCACCCTCGGCGGCGCGATAGACCAGGACGATGGGCGCCTTGTCGTAGCCGCCCGTCAGATCCAGCAGGCGCACGTTTTCCAGGCGCATGGTCCGCAGGCTGTCCGGCGCCACGGCGACGCCCAGGCCGGCGCCCACCAGGTTCAGCAGGGGCGGGAAGGCCGGCACCTCCTGCACGATGCGGGGGCTGAACCCGGCCTCACGGCAGGCGGCGATGATGATGTCGTGGACGTTGGGGCCGGCGGTGCGGGAGATCATCAGGAAATCCTCATCCGCCAGGTCGGCCAGGTCGATGGCGTCCCGCTCCGCCAGAGGGTGGCCGGCGGGCAGGGCGGCCATCAGCTTCTCCTCCACCACGGTGTAGGAGCTGAGGCCCGGGATCTCCGCCGTGCGGCCGCGCAGCAGGGCCACGTCCAGGGTGTTGTCGCGCACCGCGTCGGTCAGCTGGCCGAAATCGTTCATCTCCAGCGTCAGCTGCACACCCGGGTTCCTGGCGCGGTAGTCGCGGATCAGCCGGGCGATCCAGGGGTGGGCCGTGACCGACATGCTGAGGCCCAGGCGCAGGCGCCCCTTCTCCCCCCGCGCCACCTGCCGGGCGTTGGCCAGGGCCCGGTCGATCTGCGCCAGGATGGCCCGGGCGTCCTCCAGGAACGACGCGCCCACCGCTGTCAGCTCCACCCCGCGCGACAGGCGATGAAACAGGGGGCTGCCGATTTCCCGCTCCAGCTGTTGGATCTGCTGGCTCAGCGGCGGCTGGCGGATGCCCAGCCTCTCTGCGGCGCGGGTGAAGTGCAGCTCCTCCGCGACGGCGGTGAAGTAGCGCAGGTGGCGGATGTCCACAGGGATGATCCTGTCTGTTCTGGATATCGAAAATCGCTCAGCCATATATTGGACCGTAGGCGGGGCCCGGGTGCATCCTGATAATCGATGAACTGGCTGGCGTTCCGCTCATGGGTGGGCCGCCACCCCCGGCCCCTGGTTTCCCCCTTGCCCTTTCCATCCCCATCCGGTGTCCTCGCCACCCTGTTCCCCAGCCGGGGCGCCATCGGCCATGCCGTGCGCACGACGCTCGCGGCCCTGCTGGCGCTCTATCTCGCTTATGCCCTGCAGCTGGAAAGCCCGCAGACGGCGGCGGTGACGGTCATGATCGTCAGCCACCCCATGAGCGGCGCCGTCATCGCCAAGAGTGTGTGGCGCATCGTGGGCACGCTGGCGGGGGCGGTGGCGGCGCTGGCGCTGATGTCCGCCTTCGGTCAGTCGCCGGAGGCATTCCTGCTGCTCTATACCCTGTGGCTGGCGGGGTGTGTCGCGCTGGCCTCCCGCCTGCGGCGCTTCCGGTCCTACGCCGCCGTGCTGGCCGGCTACACCCTGGCACTGGTGGCGCTGGGCGCGGTGGACGATCCCTTGCGCACCTTCGACATCGCCACCGCCCGTGTCGCCGCCATCGTGGTGGGCGTGCTGACCAAGATGACCGTGTCGGGCGTGCTGTGGCCGGTGACGGCGGCCCGGCGGCTGGACAGCCGGGTGGCCCGCGTCACTGCCGCCGTGGCCGCCGCCGTGGCGCGGGACATCGCCGGCCAGGGCGCGCCGGGACGCCATCGCGAGCTGCTGGCCGAATTGCAGGGCCTGGATGACCTGGCCACATACGCCGCCGTGGAATCGGCCGCCTTCCGCCGCCAGGCC
Source organism: Azospirillum sp. B4 (assembly GCF_000333275.1). Taxonomy (GTDB): domain Bacteria; phylum Pseudomonadota; class Alphaproteobacteria; order Azospirillales; family Azospirillaceae; genus Nitrospirillum. Next base: position 137,980 of record NZ_BACU01000527.1, read on the forward strand.
GACGGCGCGCGGGTGGTCGCGGCCGCCTTGTTTGGCCTGCTGGGTCGGGCCGATGGCGCGCGCCGGGCGCTGGCCGTGCTGCCGGCCGCCACGGGACCCCTGCTGGCCTGTCTGGAGCCGCTGGGCGCCGGCGAGGCCACCGCCTTCCGCCGGGCGGCGGCCTCGGCCCGTCGCCGCCTGCGTGCCGCAGTCCGCCTGGCCCACCGGTCCGGCGACGCGGCGGCGCTGGCTGCGGCCCATCAGTTGGGGGAGGTGCTGGACCTGATTATACGGGTGGCGGTGGCGCGCGACCCTGCGCGGCGCCTGACCTTCACCCTGCCGGAGCCTGCGGATGGCCCCTGGGCCAGCGCCGCCATCGCCGCCCTGCGCACCCTGATCTCCGTGGGGCTGGCGGCGGGATTCTGGATCGCCACCGAATGGCCGGCCGGCGCCACCATGGTCAGTTGGACCAGCGTCTTCGGCGCCCTGCTGGCCACCCGGTCCACCCCTGGCGCCGTCAGCCTCCAGGCCTTCCGCGCCGCCTTGTGGGCGGTGCTGCTGGGCCTGCCCGTCACCTTCCTGGTCCTGCCCGCCCTGTCGGAGTTCTGGGGCCTGGCGCTGGCCCTGGGGCCGGTCATCCTGCTGGCGGCCCTGATGTCGCAGCGGCCGGGGCGGGGGGATTTCGGCGCCTTCATGCCGCTGCTGTTCCTGACCCTGGTGGCGCCGACAAATCCCATGACCTACGATCTGCAGGCCTACCTGAACGCCGCCGGCGCCATCCTGATGGCCACGGTGTGGATCGTGATCACGTACCGCCTGATCCTGCCGGTGGACGGGCGGGGGGAGGTGCGGCGCCTGCTGGCCAGCTTTTCCGCCAGCGTGCGCACCCTGGCGACGGGGGCGTCGCCGGTGCCGGAGGTGGCGGCCTGGGAATACCGCCATCACCATCGTCTGGCGCGCCTGGCCGCCTGGGGCATGGACGACGGCACGCTGACCACGGCGCGGGCGCGCATGGACGTGGGCCGGTCCATCATCGCCATGCGCGCCCTCCTGCCAGGCCTGGCCGTCCAGGACCGGCGGCGGGGGGAGGTGGTGGTGCGCGCGCTGGGCCGGCTGATCGATGATCCGGCGCGCTTGTCCGTCTTCGCTGGGCGCGCCGGCCGCCGGCTGGAGGCCGCCGCCGCCGATACCGGGCGCGTCGGCTTGTTGGACCTGGCGGCTTGGTGCCGGCAACTGGGTGGAGTCTCGGCCTGATCGGCGCACGGGATGGCGGCGGGATATTTCCACGCCGATTCCCCCTGGTTTAACCATTTTTTTGGATTACCTGATGGATGTGGGGGCGCCGGGGGGGTACCACCAAGGCCTGAACGGGGATTCATCGCCATCATGGCAACGTAGCAATGACCAGCCTCGCCCTGACCGGAAAGTGCGCCGGATAGCGGTGGCACCCGCCCGGATTGTCCTTTAGTTTAGCCGCCACACGTCACGGACTGCTGCATGGCCACGGTTGCCGCCCCCGCCAAATGTGTCCTCATCGTTGAGGACAATGAGCTGAACATGAAGCTCTTCAATGATCTGCTGGAGGCGCACGGCTATCGCACGGTGCAGACCCGCGATGGCGGCATGGCCGTGGAACTGGCGCGGACCCACCGTCCGGATCTTATACTTATGGACATACAGCTTCCGGAGCTTTCCGGTCTGGACGTGACGCGCTGGTTGAAGGAAGATCAACAGCTTGGGGACATTCCCATCGTCGCGGTCACGGCCTTTGCCATGAAGGGCGATGAGGAGCGTATCCGTGAGGCCGGTTGTGACGATTACATCGCTAAACCGATCTCGGTTGCCACTTTCATCCGGACAGTCCGTCGCTTTCTGGATTAGGGTGCGCAATGGTACCTTGGATAAAGCCGCGCCATCCCCGCCGCGGCCGGAATAAGTGGTGTCATGTCGGCTCGCGTCCTGGTCGTTGATGATGTCCTGCCCAACGTCAAGCTGCTTGCGGCGAAGCTGACGCGCGAGTACTTCGACGTCATCACCGCCAGCAGTGGCCCCGAAGCGCTGGAAAAGATCAAGGCGCAGGCGCCCGACATCGTGTTGCTGGACGTCATGATGCCCGGCATGGACGGCTTCGAGGTGTGTGAGCGCATCCGCAGCGATCCGGCCATCATGCACATTCCCGTCGTCATGGTCACGGCGCTGTCCGATATCGCCGACCGCGTGCGGGGCCTTGAGGCCGGCGCCGATGATTTCCTGACCAAGCCCGTCAACGACGTGGCGCTGTTCGCCCGTGTGCGTTCCCTGGTCCGTCTCAAGATGATGATGGACGAATGGCGTTTGCGCGAAAGCACCTCGGGCCAGCTGGGCATGCTGGTCTCCACCGACAGCATGCACAACCAGTCGGCGGAGGGCGCCAACGTGCTGGTGGTCGAGGACAGTTCCATCGACCTGGACAAGATCACCGAGACGCTGGGCCGCGATCGCGGCCGGGTGGTGGCGGCCGATACCTGCGCCCGTGGTCTGGAACAGGCGCTGGCCGGGGACTTCGACTTCATCGTCATCAGCCTGACCCTGATGCGTGAGGACGGCCTGCGCCTCTGTTCCCAGCTGCGCTCGCAGGAGAAGACCCGCCAGGTACCGGTGCTGCTGGTGGCGGACGAAACCGACATCGACCGCGTGGCCAAGGGCCTGGAACTGGGCGCCAATGACTACCTGATCAAGCCCATCGACCGGAACGAGCTGATGGCCCGCGCGCGGACCCAGATCCGGCGCAAGCGCTATCAGGACCGGCTGCGCGCGAATTACGAGCAGAGCTTGTCCCTGGCCCTGACCGACAGCCTGACCGGGTTGTTCAACCGCCGCTACCTCAGCGCCCACCTGCCGCGGCTGCTGGACAGGGGCGGCGACAACCACAAGCCCGTGGCAGCCCTGCTGTTCGACATCGACCATTTCAAGGTGGTGAATGACACCTACGGCCATGGCGTGGGTGACGAGGTGCTGAAGGAGGTGGCGCTGCGCGCCAGCCGCAACCTGCGCAACTTCGATCTGGTGGCGCGCCTGGGTGGTGAGGAATTCGTCGTCGTCATGCCCGACACCGACCTGGCCGCCGGCGTGCTGGTGGCGGAGCGTCTGCGCCGCCGCATCGCCGAGACGCCTTTCGCCGTGACGGCCGAAGGCGGGCAGATCACGGTCACCATCTCCATCGGCGTGGCCGTGGCGGTTGGCGCCATGGGTCCGGAAGGCCGCATGGAAACCGGCGACAGCCTGCTGCGTCGGGCCGACATGGCCTTGTATGAGGCCAAGCGCGCCGGCCGCAACCGCGTCGTCACCGACAGCAGCCCGGATGCCGCGCCGCCGGCCCGGCAGGACGCCCCGGATCTCACCCTGCCGCGCTGAGGCGGGCTTTCCCTCCCCAAATGCCGCTGTTTGTGCTTTAAGGCGCACAGGCCGTGCCCCACCGCTTGTCGGGGGGCCATGCCTTCCCGCAGGCTTGAAGGGCCGTCCCAACCCATGTCCGCCGCCGCCCCATCGCCAGCCCCCCCGCCCGCGGAACCAATGCCCCCGGAACCAACAACCGCGGTGCGCGGCGATGCCGACTGGCGGCTGGCGGCCTTGCTGGCCGACCATCCCGATCCCGGTGAGGCGGTGGCCGCGCTGTCGCAGGCCTTCCGTGAGCTGTCGGCCACGGCCGCCCAGTTGCGCCGGGCGGAGCGGCGCACCCGCGAGCGTCTGGTCCAGGCCCAGGCCCGGGCGGAACGGCAGCGCGGTGATCTGGCCGCGGAGATCGCATGGCTGCGGGCCCGCCTGGCGGGGATGGAGGCCAGCACCTCCTGGCGCCTGACCGCCCCCTTGCGCGCCCTGCTGACCCGCTTGCCCGGACTGGCGGCCGGGCTGCGCCCGCCGCTGCGCTGGCTGGGCTGGACACTGACCGGCCGGCTGGGCCCTCAGCTGCGCCGCCGTCGCCAGCTGGCCCGCTGGTACCGTCTTGTGGCCGGTGACGCGCTGTTCGACGCGGACTGGTATCGCCAGGAATATCCGGAAGTTGTGGCCGGTGGCGCCGATCCGGTGCTGGACTACCTCACGGCCGGTGCCGCCGCCGGCCGCAACCCCGGCCCCGGCTTCTCCACCCGCCACTACCTGGACCACAACCCGGACGTGGCCGCCGCCGGCGTCAACCCGCTGGTTCATTATCTGGAACAGGGGCGGGACCAGGGCCGGCCCACGGCGCCCGCCTTCCAGCCGCGCTTCAGCCGTGACCGCGACTACGATGCCTGGATCCAGGCGCATGAGGCGGTGGATGACGCGGCGCTGGAGCGTTTGCGGGCGTTGGTGGCGGCGCTGACCGCGCGTCCCGTCATCTCTCTGCTGCTGCCGATCGAGGAGATGGACCTGGCGTCGCTGGAGCGGACCGTCGCGTCGGTGCGGGGCCAGCTCTATCCCGATTGGGAGCTGTGTGTCGCCCTGGACCCCGCCGCCGACCCGGCGGTGGTGGCAGACCTGCGCCGCCAGGCCGATCAGGATGGCCGCATCCGGCTGGCCGTGGGGCGGGAGGCACGCCTTCCGGCCGCGCTCGCGCTGGCCGGTGGCGACCACATCGCCCGGCTGGACCAGGGGGACGCGCTGTCGCCCGCCGCCCTCTATTGGGTGGCGGCGGAACTGGGTGACTGGCCCGACACCGACGCCCTGTTCAGTGATGAGGACACGATCGACGCCGATGGCTTCCGCCGCGATCCGAACTTCAAACCGGATTGGAACCCCGCCCTGATGCTGGGCCAGGACGCCTTCGCCCGCCTGGGCGTGTTCCGTCGTGCCCTGGTGCTGGCGGCGGGCGGCTACCGCCCGGGGTTCGAGGGTGCGGAGGATCATGATCTGGCGCTGCGGGTGGCGGCGGTGACAGGCCCCGACCACATCCGCCATGTCCCCCGCGTCCTCTATCATCGCGCCGCGCGGGCGGTGGCCGGGCCCGGCGCCTGGCAGGCTGGCAGGCGCGCGGTGGAGGATCATCTGGTCCGCCTGGGCCGGCCGGGCACGGTCTCCCCCGCCGGTGATGGCCATTATCGGGTCGACTACGCCCTGACGGCGCTGCCGCGCGTCTCCATCATCATCCCCACCCGGAACGGGCTGGATCTGCTGCGCGGCTGCATCGACAGCCTGCGCACCGTGTCCACATACCCCGATACCGAGATCATCGTGGTGGACAACGGCAGCGACGAGGCCGCGACGCTGGAGTATCTGGGGGACCTGGCGGCGGCGGGTGCCATCCGCGTGCTGCGCGACGACGGCCCCTTCAACTATTCACGCCTCAACAACCGCGCGGCGGACATGGCCACCGGCGACTATCTCTGCCTGCTGAACAATGACACCGTGGTGATCACGCCGGACTGGCTGGGGCACATGATGGCGCATGCCCTGCAGCCCGACGTGGGTGCCGTGGGGGCCATGTTGTACTACGCCGACGACACCATCCAGCATGCCGGCGTCGTCATCGGCATGGGTGGCGTCGCCGGCCATGTGCATCGCCGGCTACCGCGCGGGCAGGGCGGTTATTTCGGGCGAGCGGCGCTGACCCAGGACGTGTCGGCGGTGACGGGCGCCTGTCTGCTGACGCGGCGGTCGCTGTACCAGGAACTGGGCGGCCTTAACGAGCGCGCGCTGACGGTGGCCTTCAACGACGTCGACTATTGTCTGCGCCTGCGCGCGGCCGGATATCGCGTGGTGTGGGCGGCGACGGCGGAGCTGTACCATCTGGAGTCGGTGTCGCGCGGCCCGGACACCGACCCGGCCAAGCAGCGACGCTTCGCGGCGGAGATCGACTATATGGTGGAACGGTGGGCGGACGTGATGCACGCCGACCCCTGCTTCAATCCCAACCTGGACCTGCAATCGACCACGCCCCGGCTGGCCCGGCAGTCCCGGCTGTCGACTTCTTTTTGATTCAGCCCCCAGGCGCCGGGCGCCGCCATCCGGCGGCTTATCCTCGGTTTCCAGTCCGCTACGCTCCCCGGAAGCCCGATCAGAACCGGTACAGCCGCTTGGCGACGCTGTCGGTCAGCCGCTGCCAGCGGGCGGCGCAGCCGCAAGCGCAAGGGCTGGCCGACATGCCGCCCATCCGGCCGGGCGCCGATGCGCGAATCCATGTCGCCGCGCTGGTGCACCGGGATGGGACGGACCAGGTAGGGGATGATGTCGTTCTCCCAATACCGGTCCATGGTCTGGTCGATGGGCATGAAGATGCGGCGGCCGTAGTCCAGCATGCGCCGTGCCCCGTCCTGGCGGATGAGATAGGCGCCGAAGCCCAGGACATGGGTGCCCAGGCGGTACAGCTCCCCGTCCCGCAACGCTTTCACGGGTTTGCCCAGGAACTGGGCGTTCCTGGGTTCCCGCACGCGCTTGCGCAGGGATTCCAGGCGCACCACCTGCCATTCCGGCCGGGGATCGGCCAGCAGGTCCTCGATGATCCGGGGGAAGGCGGGGCTCAGCGCCACATCGTCCTCCAGGATCAGGGCGACGGGGATGTCGTCCCGCACCATGCGCTGGTACAGGCGATAGTGGCTGAGATAGCAGCCGATCTCCGTGTCCAGCATCTCCACGCCATAGATGCGCAAGGTGCGGTCGCGGTCATAGGCGGCGCGGTCGGCGTCGCCCAGCTGGCGGCCGTTCACGGCCGGCACGAACTCCACCGCCAGGCCCAACCGCGCGCACTGTTCGGTCATGTGCGCGCGCCGCACCACGTCATGCTCAAGGTTGATGACGAAGATGGGGCAGGGGGCCACGGCAGCGTTCCCAAGGTTCTTTGGCCGGCCCACGCCTGTTCGTCACGGGGGCGCGGGCGTGCCAATAGGAAAGGGCCGCTCCAGGAGCGGCCCTTCGCCTGATCAGTGTCCACCGGGTTCCGGATCCTCGCCGCCAGCCTGGGCGGGGCGAGGGCCTGGAACGGCGCGCCCGATACGGGCGCGCGGGACTTACTTGATCTTGGCTTCCTTGAAGATCACGTGCTTGCGCGCGACCGGATCATACTTCCGGAATTCCAGCTTCTCGGTCGTCTTGCGCGGGTTCTTCTTCTTCACGTAGAAGAAGCCGGTTTCAGCGGAGCTGATCAGACGGATCAGCACGGTGTTCTGCTTGGCCATGACCTTTAATCCCACCTACGACAACCCCGTTCGGTCGCCGGCGCGGCGGGTCGGGGGCGGTCAAAATCAATTCCGTACCGTGACCCTCTGGGGCACGGCGTCGCGGCACTTTAGTCAGCGGCACCTGAGAGTCAAGGCCAAAGAGCCATACGCGCCGGGAACGGGCGTTGGGGCAGGGGATGCGCGCGGCGCATGAGGCGGCAGGCGCCGCCGGCGGCTGTCCATGGCCTTCCGATCATCATCAACGCGGGGCCACTGATTCGATCATGTGGGGCGCCGGGCGGAATGGCGGTCCGGGACCGGCCGGGCTATGGGCTGTTCTCGGCCGCCGGCTGGTCGGCCAGCAGCGTCTGGCTTGCCAATTGGGCCCGGCGCAGCAGGGCGGGGCTGGTCAGCAGGGTCTCCGCCACCCTCAGGTCCACGGCTTGCGGCCGGTTGCGTTCCGCCGGACAAGCGGCGCGGGTGGCGGCTGGGCGGGGCTGGGCCCGCAAGGCGGCCAGGATGGCGTCGGCGTCGGTGATGCCCGCCGTGCACAGGGCGGGGGCCAGGCCCTGGTGGTCGAACATGCGGCCGCTGGGCGTCACGATGCGCGACCAGGTGATGAACAGCTCCCCGCCATTGGGCAGGGGTGCCACGGTCTGCACCACGCCCTTGCCGAAGCTGGTGGTGCCCACGTCCAGTGCCCGGCCGCTGTCGACCAGGGCGCCCAGCACGATCTCGGCGGAGGAGGCGGTCTGCCCGTCGGCCAGCACCACCAGGGGGGCGCCGTCCAGGACGTCGCCGGGGGTGGCGTCGTAATGCTGCACGCTGTCGGGGTGGCGGCCGATGGTGTTCAGGATGGGGCCGCCGGGCATGAACAGGTCGGCCACCGCCACCGCCTGGTCCAGCAGGCCGCCGGTGTTGCCGCGCAGGTCCAGAACCCAGCCGGTGGGCGCGGCCCCGGTGGCATCCCCGTCCCGCAGATGGCGGACGGCGGCGGCCAGGGCGTCCGCCGTGCCGGCGTTGAACCGGCTGACATGCAGCACGCCCACCGGGCCCGCCCGCTCCGCCGTCACCGTGGGCAGGATGATGCGCTGCCGGCTGATCAGCACGGTCAGCGCCGTGGCGCCCCGGCTGACGCGCAGGGGCACGCCCGTCCCCTCCGGACCGCTGAGGCGGGCCATGACCGCCTCCACCGTCAGGGCGGTGCCGCCGCCGGTGCCGTCCACCGGCTGGCCGCCCACGGCGGTGATCAGGTCGCCCACCCACAGGCCGGCGACGGCGGCCGGGCTGCCGGGGGCGACGGCGATGATGCGGAAGCCGCGCTGTGTCTCCTCCAGCGTCACGCCGATGCCGACGTAGCCCTCCCGCCGGGTCCGCTCCGTCCGCGCCGCCGCCGGCACCGAATAGCGGCTGTAGGGGTCCAGGTCCGCGGTCGCCCCCTCCAGCAGGGCGCGGTAGAGCAGGTCCCGCGTCTGGTCGGCGGGGGTCAGGTCGGGGGCTTGCGCCGCCGTCCAGTCGGTGATCGTGGCGGCGGCATGGGCCCAGGCCCGTACTTCCGGGCCGTTGGGCAGCGCGAAGGTGTGGGGTGCCCGATTGCCCACGGCCAGGGTCACGGCGGTGCCGCCCGGTTGCAGCGACACCGACAGGTTGGGGATGACCATGCCGGCATGGACCAGGCCATCAACCACCAGCCGGCGCATGTCCACGGGATCCAGGTACAGCTCGTCGATCTTGCCATAGGCGCTTTGGTAGAACTGCTCGGCGGTGACGGCGCCGCGCTCACCATGACCACTGGCGCAAGCCGCCAGGGCCAGTAAGCCGGCCACGGCCGACAGGCTCCGGCCCAGGGCGGCGCCCCGGCGGATGCAGGCCGATTTCAACAGGGCGTGCCGGACAGGACGTGCCCAGCCTGTGGCAGGGGCCACAGCACCTCCCGATTTGTTTTGTCCCTTAGCCGCGGATGCCCATGGCCCACTGCACGCCGATCACGGCCCCCTTGAACAGGGGCAGCAAGGCCAGCGACAGGCCCACGGTCAACGGCCCCCACAGGGCGGCATGCACCCAGAGGGCGGGATGAAAATTCTGTTCCACCGCCAGGGCGGCGCCCACCACGATATGGCCGACGACGAAGATGGTAAAGTAGGGCGGCGCGTCGTCGGCGCGGAATTTGCCCGTCTCCAGCCCGCAGTTGGTGCAGACCGGCGCCACCTTGGTGTAGCCGACGAACAGGGTGTGCGCGCCGCAGTTGGGGCAGCAGCGGCGGATGCCACGCATCATGGCCGTGCCGGCCATGCCCTTGGGTGGGGCGATGATCTCCTCCGGCGCGTCGGCCAGGGTGTCCGTGTCCATCATGATGTCCTCCATCCGGGCGACGCGGGCCTCGCGGGCTGCCCTCGGGTGTTCATCGACGGGAGGGACGGGGTCGGTCGTCATGGCCTAGATGATGGGTACGGCCGGAGCCATGGTCCAGACGCGTTTGCCGGACGTCAGCTCTGCCATCAACACTTGTTGTGATTTGTGGGAATTGTGAACCAGGCGAATCAGCTGTTCAGCTGCAGCAGATCCCAGCGTGTGCCGTAGAGATCCTGGAACACGACGACGGTGCCATAGGCCTCCACCCGCGGCTCCTCACAGAAGGTGACGCCGGCGACCGTCATGCGGTGGTAATCGCGCCAGAAATCGTCGGTGCGCAGGAACAGGAAGACGCGGCCGCCCGCCTGGTTGCCGATGGCGGCCTCCTGCTCCGCCCCCACCGCCTTGGCCAACAGCAGACGCGTCTCATTTGATCCCGGCGGCGCCATCACCACCCAGCGCTTGCCCCCGCCCAGGTCGGTGTCCTCCACCGCGTTGAAGCCCAGGACATCGCGGTACCACGCCTTGGCCTCGTCATAGTCACGCACGATCAGGGCGACGCTACCGATGAACTGGCTCATTCATTTATCCTTCAGCGGGGGCCGCTTGACGCGGGCCTTGGTGGCGGCCGTCCTGGTCAGGCGGGCGCGGCCGCCCTTACCGTCGAATTTGCCGCCGGCCAGCCAGGGCGCGTCGTCGGTGTCCTCGCCCAGCAGGGCGAAGACCATGCTGCCGGAAATGCGGTCGGCTTCCACCAGCCGCACCTTGACGATCGTGCCCAGGCGATAGGTGCGGCCCCAGCGGCGGCCCACCAGCTGGTGGTTGGCCTCGTCATGGTCGTAGAAGTCGTCCGGCAGGGTGGAGATGGGCACCAGGCCGTCGGCGCCCGTCTCGTCCAGGGTGACGAACAAGCCGAAACGGGTGACGCCGCCGATGCGGCCGGTGAAGGTGCCGCCCACCCGGTCCGACAGGTAGGCCGCGACATAGCGGTCCAGGGCGTCGCGCTCCGCCGTGGCGGCGCGCCGTTCGGTGACGGAGATATGCTCCCCCACCTGCACCAGGCGGCCCGCTTCCTCCTCATCCAATCCGCCCGGCCCCAGGCCGTAGGCCTTCACCAGGGCGCGGTGCACCACCAGGTCGGCATAACGCCGGATGGGGGAGGTGAAGTGGGCGTAGCGGGGCAGGGCCAGGCCGAAATGGCCGATGTTCTCCGGCTGATACAGCGCCTGGCTCTGGCTGCGCAGGATGACGGTGTTCACCAGGTCCGCTTCCGGCGTGTCGGCCGCCTTGGCCAGGATGCGGGTGAACAGGATGGGCTTCATTACCTGGCCCTTGGCCAGGGTGTAGCCCAGGGAGCCCAGGAACTGGCGCAGCGCCTCCAGCTTGTCGCGCGCCGGTTCGGCGTGCACGCGGTACATGCAGGGGCTGTGCTTGGCTTCCAGCGCCTCCGCCGCCGCCACGTTGGCGGCGATCATGAATTCCTCGATCAGGCGGTGGCTGTCCAGGCGGGGGCGTACGCCGATGCTCTGGATGGCGCCGGCCTCATCCAGCTTCACCACCCGTTCCGGCAGGTCCAATTCCAGCGTGCCGCGGGCGTCGCGGGCTTTCTGCAACACGGCGAAGGCGCCGTATAGCGGCGTGATCACCGTGTCCATCAGCGGGCCGGTCAACTCATCCGGCTCCCCATCCCGGGCCTTCTGCGCCTGGGTGTAGGTCAGGCGCGCGACGGAGCGCATGAGGCCGCGCACGAAGCGGTGGCGTTTCAGCCGGCCCTGGCTGTCGATCCACATATGGACCGCCAAGCAGGCGCGGTTGACCTGCGGCTTCAGGGAGCACAGTTCGTTGGACAGCGCCTCGGGCAGCATGGGCACGACACGGTCGGGGAAATAGACGCTGTTGCCCCGGTCAAAGGCGTTGCGGTCCAGCGCCATGCCCGGCCGGACGTAGAAGCTGACGTCGGCGATGGCCACCAGCAGGTGCCAGCCGCCGGGGTTGTTGGGATCGGTGTCGGGCTCGGCGAAGACGGCGTCGTCGAAGTCGCGCGCATCCTCGCCATCGATGGTCACCAGGGGGAAGTCGCGCAGGTCGGTGCGCCCTTCCACCGTGGGCTCGGGGGCGGCTTCCGCCTCGTCGATCGCCGCTTTCGCGAACTGGGTGGGGATGGCGTGTTGGGCGATGGCGATCAGGCTGACGGCGCGCGGCTCCTCGATGCTGCCCAGCCGTTCCACCACCCGCACCTGCTTCAGGCCCAGGCGGGAAGAGGGCAGCAGTTCGGCCACCACCAGCTCGCCCGGCTGCGCGCCCTCGGCATTGGCATCGGCCACGGCGAATTCCGCCTTGGCGCGGCGGTCCACCGGCTTCAGCCGGCCGCCGTCGCGGGCGCGCTCATAGACGCCGACGATGCGCGTGGCCGTGCCGCCCTCCAGCTTGCGCATGGTGCGGCCTTCGTAAACGTCCTCGCCGTCGGCTTGCGGTTGGCGCGACAGGCGGGCCAGGACGCGGTCGCCCACCGCCAGGGCGGGATGGCCGCGTTTCTCGGCGGCCATGTAGATGCGCGGCGGCGGCGCCTCGTGGGCCCAGGTGGTGGGCCGGGCCAGCACTTCGCCATCCGGCGTCACTTCGCTGACGATCAGCACCGCCACCTCGGGCAGGGCGGCCGGCACGCCGACGCGGCGGCCCTCGCCCTTCTCGATGCTGCCCTCGGTCTCCAGATCCTTCAGCAGTTCCTTCAGGACGATGCGGCCGTCGCCGGTGATGTTGAAGGCGCGCGCGATCTCCCGCTTGCCCACGGGCACCGGGCTGGACTGGATGAAGTCCAGGATCTCTTCCCGGGTGGGGAAGGGGGCGTCGGCCGCGCGGCGGGCCGGCACCGGCCTGGGCGTAGCCCGCCGGGGGCCTTCCGGGCGCTTCGGCATGGTGATTCCTTAAACCTGGGGAGCGGCGGGCTCAGTCGCCCGCCGCCGCCTTCTTCACTGTTTTGGGCTTCACTGTTTTGGCGGCCGCCGGCTTCTTCGCCGCCGTGGTGGTCTTCTTCGGGGCGGCCGCCTTCTTCTCGGCCGCCGCCTTGGTGGTTGCCGCTTTCGTGGGCGCCTTCTTGGCCGCCGCCTTTTTCGGCTTCTCCTCGCCCTCGGCCGCCGCCGGCTTCTTGCCGCCGTCCTTGGCCGCCTTGGCCGCCAGCAGCTCCACCGCCTGTTCCAGGGTGATGGTGTCGGCGTTGATGGCCTTGGGGATGCTGGCGAACAGCTTCAGGTGCTTGACATAGGGGCCGAAGCGGCCGCTGCCCAGGGTGATGGGCTTGCCGTCCTTGGGATGGTTGCCCAGCTCACGCCCCGCCACCGTCTTGCGCGCGGCCACACCGGCCAGCAGCACCGTCGCCCGGTTCAGGCCGATGGTCAGAACGTCGTCGTCCGGCGTCAGGTTCTTGTACGCGTCGCCATGCTTCAGATAGGGGCCGAAGCGGCCGATGCCGGCCGTGATCTCCTGCCCCGTCTCGGGATGCGGGCCCAGGCTGCGCGGCAGGGCCAGCAGGCGCAGGGCGATGTCCAGGTCCACGTCCTGCGGATTCAGGGCGCGCGGCAAGGACACGCGCTTGGGCTTGGGCTCATCCGGCGCGCCGGTCTGGACATAGACGCCGTAGGGCCCGCGCTTCATGGACACGGGGTAGCCCGTCTCCGGATCGTTGCCCAGTTCGCGGTCGGCGTTGCCTTCCTCCCCGCCCTCGACGCTCAGGGGGCGGGTATACTTGCAGCCGGGGTAGTTGGAGCAGCCGATGAAGGCGCCGTTCTTGCCCAGCTTCAGCGACAGCCGGCCATCACCGCAGACGGGGCAGACGCGCGGATCGCGCCCGCCCTCCGCCGGGGTGGGGAAGAAGTGCGGGCCCAGCGCCTCATCCAGCGCGTCAAGCACCTGGGTGATGGTCAGGTCCTTGGTCCCGTCCACGGCGCCGGAGAAGTCGCGCCAGAAATCCCGCAGCACCGTCTTCCAGTCGATGCGGCCGCCGGAGATGTCGTCCAGCTTGGTTTCCAGGTCGGCGGTGAAGCCGTACTCCACATACCGGTTGAAGAAGTTCTCCAGGAAGGTCGTGACCAGGCGGCCGCGGTCCTCCGGTTCGAACCGGCGCTTTTCCAGGCGGACGTAGTTCCGGTCCTGCAGCACCTGCAGGATGCTGGCGTAGGTGGAGGGCCGGCCGATGCCCAGCTCCTCCATCTTCTTCACCAGGCTGGCCTCGGTATAGCGGGGCGGCGGCTGGGTGAAGTGCTGGTCGGACTTGACCTCGCCCTTGGCCAGGTCGTCGCCGTCCTTCATGGCCGGCAGGCGGCTGTCCTTGTCCTCGTCATCGCCGGCGTCGTCGCGGTCCTCCTGATAGACCTTCAGGAAACCGTCGAAGGTGACGATGGAGCCGGTGGCGCGGAACTGTGCCTCCGCCTTGGGCGAGGTGATGTCGACCGACACCTGGTCCAGCTCGGCACTGGCCATCTGGCAGGCGATGGTGCGCTTCCACACCAGCTCGTACAGCCGCTGCTCATCCTTGTCCAGGAAGCGGCCCATCTGGTCCGGCCGGCGGAACATGTCGGTGGGGCGGATGGCCTCGTGCGCTTCTTGCGCATTCTTGGCGCTGGACTTGTAGACGCGCGGCGCGTTGGGCAGGTACTCGTTGCCGAAGGCCGAGGAGATCAGGCGGCGGGCGCCGTCGATGGCCTCGTTCGACAGCTGCACGCCATCGGTACGCATATAGGTGATCAGGCCCACCGTCTCGCCACCGATGTCCACGCCCTCATACAGCTTCTGGGCGATGCGCATGGTCTTGGTGGCGCCGAAGCCCAGCTTGCGGCTGGCCTCCTGCTGCAGGGTACTGGTGGTGAAGGGCGGGAAGGGGTTGCGGCGCACCTGGCGCCGTTCCACGCTGCGCACCGCGAAGGACAGCGGGCGGATGACCGCCAGGGCCGCGTCGGCGTCGCCCTTGTTGCCCAGGGTGAACTTGTCCAGCTTCTTGCCGTTCAGGCCCACCAGGCGGGCGGTGAAGGGAATGCCGGCGGGGGTGCGAAACTCCCCGTCGATGGTCCAATATTCCTGCGGGCGGAAGGCCTCGATCTCCGACTCGCGCTCGCAGATCAGGCGCAGGGCCACGGACTGCACCCGGCCGGCGGAGCGGGAGCCCGGCAGCTTGCGCCACAGCACCGGCGACAGGGTGAAACCCACCAGATAGTCCAGCGCGCGGCGCGCCAGATAGGCGTCCACCAGTTCCTGGTGCACATCGCGCGGATGGGCGATGGCGTCCAGGACGGCGGACTTGGTGATCTCGTTGAAGGTGACGCGCTTCACGTCCACCTTGCCGCTGATGCGCTTCTCATCCAGCAGCTGCTTGACGTGCCAGGCGATGGCCTCCCCTTCCCTGTCAGGGTCGGTTGCCAGGTAGATGCGGGTGGCGCCCCGGGCGGCCTTGGTGATGTCGTCGATATGGCGTTTGGAGCGGTCGCCCAGCTCCCACTCCATGGAGAAGTCTTCCTCCGGCTTCACCGAGCCGTCGCGCGCCGGCAGGTCGCGCACATGGCCGTAGCTGGCGAGAACGGTGAAATCATCGCCCAGGTATTTGTTGATGGTCTTCGCCTTGGCCGGCGATTCGACGATGACGACGTTGCTGCCCGACAAGGGGACCCCGCACTGCAATAGGTGGTGACGCTTTCCAGAACCGATCCCCGCGGCGCCGGCCCTCAGGCCTTCACGCCAGGCTGACCCGGCCGCCGGGATGGCGGTGCAGACGGCCCGCCAGTTCCAGTTCCAGCAGGATGGTCAGCACCACCGCCGCAGACAATTGGCAGTCCCGGACAATTTCGTCAATGTGTACCGGGGTGGGGCTTAAGCACAGGGTGACCCGCGGACGGGCCGCCTCCATCTCCTTCTCCCCGGGGTCGACCGGGGGCGGGACCGGCCCGCCGCCCACGGCCGGTGCGTTGAACGCCGCCATTCCCTGTGGCCCGAGATAGGCCAGAATGTCGTCGGCGGTCTCCACCAGCACGGCGCCATCCTTCAGCAGGCGGTTGCAGCCCTGGGCCCGGGGGTCCAGGGGGGAGCCGGGCACGGCGAACAGGTCGCGGCCCTGCTCCAGCGCCAGGCGGGCGGTGATCAGCGACCCGGACTTCAGCGCCGCCTCCACCACCAGCACGCCGCGTGACAATCCTGAGATCAGGCGGTTGCGCCGGGGGAAGTGGCGGGCCTGCGGCTCTGTCCCCGGCGGCGATTCGGCCACCAGGACCCCCTGTTCGGCGATGCGGCGGTGCAGATCCGCGTTTTCCGGCGGGTAGATGACGTCGACGCCGCCGGCCAGCGCCGCCACGGTGCACCGGTGCAGACTGGCCTCATGCGCCGCCGTGTCGATGCCCCGCGCCAGGCCGGAGACGACGGTGATCCCCGCCTCCGCCAGGTCGTGGGCGATCATGCCCGCCAGCTTGCGGCCGGTGAGGGAGGCGTTGCGGGCACCCACCACGGCGACGGCCGGGCGGCTGAGGCGGGCCGGGTCGCCCAGCACGGTGAGGACGGGCGGCGCGTCCTCGATGGCGGCCAGCTGGGGCGGATAGTCGGGCTCGCACCATGCCAGCAGGCGGGCGCCCATGCGGTCCAGGATCGCCAGTTCCCGTTCCGCCCCCGCGCGGGGAACGATGCTCAGGGGACGGTCGCGGCCACCCCGGCGGGCCAGGTCGGGCAGGGCCTCCAAGGCCGCCGTGGGGGTGCCGAACCGCTCCATCAGGCGATGGAAGGTGACGGGCCCCACCGACTCCGTGCGCGTCAGGCGCAACCAGTCCAGGCGCTCGACAGGGGAAAGGGCGCGGCCGCGTTCCATTGACGTGAGGGCCATTTAATTCGGCTTCTCCGGAACCTTGAAGCCCAGATAGGTGCCGGCGCTGATGCCCAGCACGGCCAGCGTGTTGGGGTCGAAGGTGGGCATGGCCTTGCGCACCACCACCTCCACCAGGAACAGGGCGCCCAGCACCACCGTCCAAACCAGGGACTGGAAGCGGTGCAGGCTGATGCCGTTCTGGTCGGTCAGGATGTCGTGGAAGAAATCCTGCGATGCCAGCTTGGCCGCCAGGTCATCCAGCGTGTCGCGCAGCGCGGGGGTGGGGGTCGTCTGCCACTGCGCCAGCGCCGCCTGATAGTCGGCCAGGGTCTGGTTGGTCTTGTTCTGCTCCACCATCGCGGCACCCAGGGCCGTGCCGGTGCCGATGCCCATCAGGATCAGGGCCTGGTCGCTGAGGGTGTCCAGGTTCCCGGTCACCGCGAAAAGATAGAGATAAGAGATCAGGATGATGATGAACCACCAGCACATCTGCGACTGCGCCAGGCTGTAGGGCCGGCGCAGGGCCCTGGCCGTCCCGGTCCAGGTCCCCGTCTGGGTGCTGGCGGCGTGGGGCACCGTCGGGACGACGGCGCCGGGGGCGATGAAGGTCTGTGGCGCGCCGTCGCGCAGCATGTCACCCAGCCGGGCGCTGCCCCAGAAGGCGGCGATCGCGATGGCCAGCAGCAGGGCGCCGAACGCCTTGCTGTCGGTCTTGGAGGCGGGGTCCAGCAGCTTCCACACCGTGGCCAGGCGCGGCGCCGCCGTCTGCGCCCCGTCATCGACCACGATCGTGGTGCGCGGGGTGGCCGTCGGCGCGACGGCGGCGACTCCCGGCGTGGGCGCCTCCGTTGCTGGGGGCGTCGTCTGCGCCTGGGTCATCAGGGGAAGCCCGGCACCCAGCGATATCGCCAGGATGGCCGGCAGGATCAGTCCGCGCATGGTGTTTTTCTTTCTTCGGCCCCAAACCGGCGGGCAGCTTAGCCCGATACACCTAATGAGGGAACGATTAAAGAACGGGACGCAGTAAAGTGGTGACGTCCCAGGACAGCCATCACCAACGCACCGGGCTGATATACGAAGGTAAACTTCACAGTCCACCTTCGTATCTGCCAGAATGACGGCATGAGCGATTCCCCGACCAGGCCCGACACGGGCGACGCCGAGGCCGCCGCCGTGATGGCGACGGCGGTGGAGCTGCGCGTGCTGGTGGGGAAGATGATCCGCCGCCTGCGCGAGCAGGCCAAGACCAACGACTTGACGCCGTCCCAGATCGGTGTGCTGCGCCGGCTGGAGGATGGTGGTGCCGCCACCATCACCACCCTGGCCAGGGCGGAGGGCGTGCGCTCCCAGTCCCTGGGGGCCACGGTCGCGGCCTTGGAGGCGGCGGGCCTGGTGGCCGGCAATCCCGATCCGGCCGATGGCCGCCAGACCTTGTGGGAGCTGACCCCCGCCTGCCGGGAGTGGCTGCGGGTAAGCCGCGCCGCGCGGGAGGATTGGTTGTTCCGCACCATGAACGCCCGCCTGACGGCGACGGAGCGGGCGGAGCTGGGCCGCGCGGTCGATCTCCTGAAGCGTCTGGTGGCCAATGAGGATGCCGGCCCGGCGCAGGAGGAGGCATGACCGCGTCGCCTGCCGTCGGTTCCAACGCCACCGGCACCTTCCGCTCCTTCGCCAACCCAAATTTCCGCCTGTGGTTCGCCGGCAGCCTGATTTCCAACATCGGCACCTGGATGCAGCGCACGGCCCAGGACTGGCTGGTGCTGACGGAACTGGCCCATGTCAACGGCGCCTCGGCCGTGGGGATCGTCATGGCGCTGCAGTTCGGGCCCTTGGCCGTGCTGCTGCCCTTCAGCGGCTTCGCCGCCGACTATTTCGACCGCCGCCGCCTGCTGCTGGTCACCCAGGGGGCGTCCGGCCTGCTGGCCCTGGGGCTGGGCGCCTTGACCCTGCTGGGCGTGGTGCAACTGTGGCACGTCTATCTGTTCGCCCTGGGGCTGGGCTGCGTCGCCGCCTTCGACGCCCCGGCCCGCCAGACCTTCATCTCCGAGGTGGTGGGGGAGGCGGACCTGGCCAACGCCGTGGCCCTCAACTCCGCCTCCTTCAACGGCGCCCGCATGATCGGGCCGGCGGTGGCCGGCCTGCTGATCGCGGCCGTGGGCACCGGCTGGGTGTTCCTGATCAACGGCGCCTCCTACCTGGCGGTCATCGCCTCGGTGTCGCTGTTGCGCGCGGCGGACCTGCATCCCCGGGTGCGGGCGGTGCGCAGCCGGGGCAGCTTCGTCGAGGGCTTCCGCTATGTCTGGGGCCGGCCCGACCTGACGGCGGTGCTGGTGATGTTGTTCATCATCGGGGCGTTCGGCCTGAACTTCCCCATCTTCATCTCCACCATGTCGGTGCACGCCTTCGGGGCGGGGTCGGGGGAGTACGGCGTGCTCAGCTCCACCATGGCCATCGGCTCCGTCACCGGCGCGCTGCTGGCGGCGCGGCGGGCCGTGCCCACCATCCCGCTGTTGCTGGGGGCCGCCCTGCTGTTCGCGGCGGGATGCGCCCTGGCGGCGGTGATGCCCACGCCCTGGCTGTTCGGCGTCACCCTGGTGATCGTCGGCGTGGCGGCCCAGACCTTCACCACCTCCACCAACAGCCTGGTGCAGCTGTCGACGGACAGCGCCATGCGCGGCCGGGTGGTGGCCCTGCTATTGGCCATCGCCATGGGCGGCACCCCCCTGGGCGCCCCCATCGTCGGCTGGGTGGCGGACGTGGCCGGGCCGCGCTGGGCCCTGGGTCTGGGCGCCGCCTCCGGCCTGGTGGCGGCGCTGGTGGGTGTGCGCTATCTGGTCCGGCACACCGGCTGGCGCCTGCGGGGCGCCCTCAAAACCTCAGCGTGAACACCGTGCCCCCACCCTGCACGGGCGATGCCGCGATGGTGCCGCCGTGGGCCAGCATGATCTGGCGGGCCAGCGGCAGGCCGATGCCGCTGCCTTCGCGCTTGGTGGTGTAGAAGGGCACGAAGATCTTGTCGGCCACGTCGGGCGGGATGCCGGGGCCGTTATCGCGCACCAGCAGGTTCAGATGGCCAGTGACGTCCAGGTGGCCGGCCAGGGTGATGGCGGGCGGTCGGGTGGCCGTGCCGCCGGCCTTCGCCTCGTCCAGGGCCTCCACCGCGTTCTTCACCAGGTTGATCAGCACCTGGTCGATCAGGTCTGGGTCGGCGCTGATCTCCAGCGGCGGCGGCAGCACCACCACGTCCAGTGCCACGCCATGCTCGGCCAGGGCCGGGCCCATCAGCCGCTCCACCCGCCCGAACAGGTCCCGCACCTTCAGCCGGTCCACTTTCGGACGTGGCATCTGGGTGAAGCGGCGGTAGCGTTCGACGAAACGCAGCAGGCCGCCGGCGCGTCGGGTGACGGTGTCCATGGCTTCGCCCGCGTCGGCCGCGTCCAACAGCACGGCGGGTGGCAGGCCGGGTATGGTTTCCAGTTGGGTGCGCAGGTCGGCCAGCAGCGACTGCGCCGTTCCGGCCAAGGAAGAGACCGGCGTCAGCGAATTCATCATCTCATGCGTCAGCACCCGCACCAGGTCCGACCAGGCCTTGACCTCCGTCGCCTCCAGCTCCCCGCCGATGTTCTGGAGGGAGACCAGCAGGCGCGGCCCCTCCGCCAGGGTCAGTTGCGTGGCCCGCACCGTCAGGTGCAACGGCGTGATGCCGCCCGCCACCTTCAGCAGGGCGTTCTGCCCCGGTTCCAGCACGCGCAACGCGGAGGCCAGGGTGCCGCCGTCCACCAGCTGGCGGTTCAGGTCGTCATGGCCGATCAGGCGGCGGGCGACGGTGTTCAGCAGGTTGACGCGGCCGTCGGGATGCACCTCCGCCAGGGCCACCGGCACATGCTCCACCAGCACGTTCAGATAGTCGGCCTTGCGCTCCGTGTCGGCGCGGGCGTCGCGGAATTTGTCGAACACCCCGGCGAAGGCGCGGCCCAGCTCCTGGAAGCTGGGGCCCATGGCGCGGTAGTTGAAGCTTTGGGTGAAGTCGGAATGGCTGAGCGCGTTCAGGAAGCGCGCCAGCTCGCGGTTGGTGGTGTTCACCACCCGGACCACGCCGCCGATCTGCAGGGCGATCAGCACCAGGACCAGCAACTCGGTGGCGTGGTAGTCCGTCGCCTCCAGCAGCAGGCCCAACGCCACGCAACTGAGGCACAGCAGCGTCACCCGCAGGGTCAGCGCCGTGCTGAACGACGACTTAAAGACCATGCTTCTCCATCCGGCGGTAGAGGGAGGTGCGGGTGATGCCCAGTTCGTTGGCGGCGTGGCTGATGTTGCCCTGGTGCTTTTCCAGCGCCCGGCGGATCACCTGCGCCTCCACCGTTTCCAGGTCCAGCGTGCCCAGCGTGAAGTCGCCATCGGCGCCGGTCGCCAGGAGCGGCGGGGCCGCCGCCGGCCGGGGCGCGCCGCCGGGGGCGGAGGGCAGGGAGAAGTCCTCCGCCTCCAGCACGTCGCCGGCGCCCAGGATCATGGCGCGCTCCACCGCGTGGCGCAGGGCGCGGACGTTGCCCGGCCAGTGATAGGCCTTCAGCCGCGCCAGCGCGTCGTCGGACAGGCGGCGGGGCGGGATGGCGTACTTGCGGGCGTACAGGCCCATGAAATGCGCCACCAGCGCCGGAATGTCGTCCGCCCGGTCGCGCAACGGGGGCAGGCGCAATTCCACCGTGTTGATTCGGTACAGCAGATCCTGGCGGAAGGTGTCCGGGCTCTCCAGCTGCTCCACCGGCATGTTGGTGGCGGAGATCAGGCGCACGTCGATGGGGATGGGCCGGTTGCCGCCCACGGGGATGACCACCCGCTGCTCCAGCACCGACAGCAGCTTGCTCTGCTGGTACAGGGGCAGGTTGCCGATCTCGTCCAGGAATAGGGTGCCGCCATTGGCCGCGACCAGCCGGCCGACCCGGTCGTCCTTGGCGTCGGTGAAGGCGCCCTTCTTATGGCCGAAAAGCTCGCTCTCGAACAAATTCTCCGAGATGGCGCCCAGGTCGACCGCCACGAACACCTGGGACGCGCGGCGGGAGCGGCGGTGGATCTCCCGGGCGATCACCTCCTTGCCCGTGCCGTTCTCCCCCAGGATCAGGACGTTGGCGTCGGTGGGGGCGGCGCGGTCCACCAGGGTCAGCACCCGGGTCATGGCCGGGCTGCTGCCGATCAGGGCCTGCCCCGGCTGGTCCAAGGCCGCCGCCAGCTCCTTGTTGCGGGCGCCCAGCTGCGCCGCCTCCCGCCGCGAGGCGGTCAGGGTCATGGCGCTCATCAGCGTGGCCACCAGCCGCTCGTTCGACCAGGGCTTCAGCACGAAGTCGCAGGCGCCCTGCTTCATCGCTTCCACCGCCGTGCCGACGTCGCCATAGGCGGTCATCAGGATGACCGACAGGGTCGGGTCGATCTCCAGCACCCGTTTCAGCCATTGGAAGCCCTCACGACCCGTGTTGGCGCCGATGGCGAAGTTCATGTCCAGCAGGACGGCGTCGAACGCCTCCTCCTTCAGCAGCAGGGGGATGCGGTCGGGCTGGCTCTCGGTGTGGACCAGGATGCCTTCGCGCTTCAACAACAGGCGCGCGGCCACCAGGATGTCCTGGTCGTCGTCCACCATCAGGATGCGGCCGTTTTTCTGAGTCATCGGTGTGAAGTCCCCCACGATACTGTCCGGAAACGTACACCGCCTGAACCTTCAGCGCATGTCCGTTCTGCGGTGGTTCCCCTTGGCGGAACGGGAATGGCCCCGTCCAATGGGGCCACGGCAACCGTTGAGGGGAACCACCGCCATGGCGGGCAAGCAGCACACCTACCGCGTCACCGTCACCTGGACCGGGAACACGGGCGCCGGCACGGCGGGATACCGCGCCTACAGCCGCGACCATGAGATCGCCGCCGTGGGCAAGCCGGTCATTCCCGGCTCCTCCGATCCCGCCTTCCTGGGCGCCGCCACCCGCTACAACCCGGAGGAGATGCTGGTCGCCTCCCTCTCCGCCTGCCACAAGCTGTGGTATCTGCACCTGGCGGCGGAGGCGGGGCTGGTCGTCACCGCTTATCGCGACGCCGCCGAGGGCACGATGGCGGAGACGGGCGACGGCAACGGCCATTTCACCCGTGTCCTGCTGCGCCCCCACGTCAGCCTCTCGGCGGCGGGCACGGCCGGTGCCGATGTGGCATTGGCCCAGGCCCTGCATGAAAAGGCGCACCACTTCTGCTTCATCGCCAACTCGGTCAACTTCCCCGTGGAGACGGAAGGGACGGTCACTGTGGACTAGGCTGTAGCCAAGTTGGCTACACATCTTGTCAGAATCTGTGACATATGCGGCGTGTACTCGGGCGCGTGGGTAAACTATTCTCCACTACCATGAGTGTTCCCTTTGCGGGGCGCTTTACTTGGCAGAGGAGACGGTCCCCCATGCGCCGCGTTGATGATGCTCCCCCGCTGGCCTGTGGGCCGCGGCGGGGGCGCTGAGTGGGCGGATCAAAGTGCGCGCGCGCTATGACGCCGTGGTTCTGGGCGGTGGCCCGGCTGGCTTGGCCACCGCCCTATGCCTGCGGCGCTACAGCCCGGATGTGGCCATCCTGGTGGCGGAGGCCGGGCCGGCGGGGCAGCCGGGCATGGGCGCCAACGCCCCGCCGGAGCTGCTGCTGCCGGTGGGGCAACTGGGCCTGGTGGCGCGTTTCCGCGCCGGCGGCCATGTGCCCTGCCCGGGCAGCGCCTCCCTCTGGGGCGGCGGCCGGGTGACCAGCTGCGATTTCCCCTACAACCCCATGGGACCCGCCTGGCGGCTGGACCGTGCGCGCTTCGACGCCATGATGCTGGACGCGGCCGAGACGGCCGAGGTGGCCGTGGTCTTCGGCACCCGGTTCCAGCGGACCCAGGCCATGCCGGGCCTGGGTCACCGGCTGATGCTGGAGAGGGCGGGCACGCTGCACGCGGTGGAGACCCGCTGGGTGGTGGACGCCACCGGGGCGGAAGCGCGCTTCGCGCGGGCGCTGGGGGTGGATCGACAGGTGGACGACACCCTCTACGCCCTGGCGGCCGTCCTGCCGCTGCCGGGTGACCTGACCTGGCAGACCCTGATCGAGGCCACGCCCCAGGGCTGGTGGCAAGCCGTCCGTCTGCCGGAGGGGCAGGTGGCGGTCATGCTGGTGACCGACCAGGCGGGGCTAAATGACCTGGGGCTGCACGACGTGGGACCGCACGACGCGGGTACGGGCGCTGGGGCGGCCGCCTGGGGGCGGGCGCTGAACGCCACGCTGCATGTCGGCCCACGGTTGGCGGCGGCGGGGGTGGTCCTGGGCTTGCCGCGAGGTGCCGCGGACCCGCTGCCGCGGCGCTTCCAGTCCAGCCTGCTGATGCAGGTGGAGGGGACCGGTTGGGCGGCGGTGGGTGACGCCGCCGCGAGTTTCGATCCTGTGGCGGCCCATGGTCTCCACGCCGCGTTGGCGGACGGCGTGGCGGTGGGCCGTGAGGTGGCGCGGGCGCTGGGGGCGGCGCTGCCGCCGCCGTCCCGCGCCCGCGCGGTGGCCGTGGCACGGCGCCACGCCGATTATTGCCGCACCCGCGCCCAACTCTACGGACGGGAGACCCGCTGGCCGGATGCGCCCTTCTGGCGGGAGCGGCACAGCCGCGCGGCCCTGGCGCTGGCCGCCACCGGCGTGATGCCGTCGGAGGTGTGAGCGGGCCGACGGCTTCCGTCCAGGGGCGCCACGGGCTACCATGCCGCCCGCCCTTCGCCCCCCCCCCGTTGCCGTCCGAGGTTCCGCCGCCCGTGTCCCGCTCCGCCCGCCTGCTGGATCTGATCCAGGCCCTGCGCCGCCATCGCCGGCCGGTGACGGCGGCCGATTTGGCGGTGGAACTGGGCATTTCCATCCGCACCGTCTATCGCGACATCGCCACCCTGTCGGCCCAGGGCGTGCCGGTGGAGGGGGAGGCGGGGCTGGGCTATGTCCTGCGGCCCGGCTTCATGCTGCCGCCCCTGATGTTCGGCGATGACGAGATCGAGGCGCTGGTGCTGGGCCTGCGCTGGGTGGCCCAGCGGGGCGACGGCCCCCTGGGCCTGGCGGCGCACAACGCCAGCGCCAAGATCATGGCCGTGCTGCCCGCCGACCTGCGCGCCCTGGCGGAGGACAGCGGCTTGGTGCCGGTGTCGCTGAAGCCCACCGTGACCGAGCCGCGAGACCTGACGGAAATCCGCCGCGCCATCCGGATGGAGCGCAAGCTGCGCATCGCCTACACCGACGGCCAGGGCCGGCCCAGCGATCGCGTCATCTGGCCGTGCGCGCTGGCCTTCATGGAGCGCATCCGCATGGTGGTCGCCTGGTGCGAGACGCGGCAGGCCTTCCGCCATTTCCGCACCGACCGCATCGTCGAGGTGGCGGTGCAGGCCGACCGGTATCCCCGCCGGCGGCACGCCCTGCTGGCCGACTGGCGGGCGGAGATGGACGAATCCGAGCCCGAGGCGTCCTGACCGCTTCAGGACGCGGGCTTGGCGCCGTCGTAGGCCAGCAGCACCTCGGTATGGCCCTCTGCCAGGCGATGAGCCAGGGTGCCGGTCACGACCACCCGCCGGCCCAGCAGCGCGGGCGCCAGCTTGACGCCCTTGGGCATCTGCAGTTGAAGGGCGTCGATGGACGCCACATCCTCATCCGTCTCGGCCGTGCCGCCGGCCACACACACCATCTGCGGAAGGGTCAGCAGGTAATAGTCATCCTTGGGGCCTTTGGGGCCATGGACCAGGGTAATCTCCCCCGTCAGGGTCACCGGTTCCGGCTGGTAAGGCTGGCAGTCATGGGCCAAGGCGGCGGGAACGGGCAGGGCGGCACCGATGGCCAGGGCCAGCGGGAGGAGGGTCCGGAAACGCATGTGGATGTCCCAGGATCGACAGGGTGCGCGAAAGGTTCGGACCCTAACGCGTGCCGGCGGGTTTGGCGAGGGGCTGGGAGTCGTCGTCCGCCGTCCCGCCCTGCTGCCAGGATCTGTCAGGGGGTGACGGTATGATGCCACCCTGCCTATCGACGGAGTGTCGCCATGATCGCCCAACCCACCCCCGCCGTCCGCCCGTCCGGCCGGGTCAGTCCCACCGGGGGGTCGGAGTCCGCGCCGGGCTGGGTATGGGTGGCATCCTCGGGCGCCATCGGCCGGGCGCTGGCCGCCGGTGACCTGCGCCTGCCGGTGGGACGCGACGGGGCCCTGCTGCGCGTCGCGGCGGGGGAGCGCGTGGCCTGCTTCGCACCTGACGCGCAACCGGGCGGCGGCTGTTTCCTGGCGCTGGGCCATGTGCTGCCGGGCGGCATGACGGCGGACCGCGACGCGGTGGGAAGGGATTGGGCGTGCCGCCCGGTCGCCTATCCGGCGGCTGGACGTGTGCCCTTGGCGGCCGTGCTGGACGGCGCCCTGGCCGGCATGGGCTGGGGGATGAGCCTGCCCGTGGGCCTGATGCGGCTGGACGGTGGCAGCCTGGACGCCATCGCCGCCGCGCTGACGGAGGGGGAGGAACCAGCCATGGCCTTTCCGCCGGTCCGGATTGCGTCTCTTGTAGACGCCGATTGATGCAGGTCAGGGATGGTCCGCTGAAGATCCAATAAAAATTCCCTCATTGAAAATAAGGGTGGTGCCAAGGCGGTAGAACATTCGCCGGCTTCACTATTCAAGGAGGGGTAAGTGATGAAGTTCTTGTCCGTCACGGTGGCCGCCGCAGCTCTTCTGGCGGGGATTTACGGCGCGGCGCCGGCGGCGCGCGCTTCCGAGGCCGGCGACATCCTGATCCGGGGCCGTGCCCTGATCGTGGCGCCGGACGTGGGCAGCTCTCTCTCGTTGGGTGGGGCCGGCATTCCGGGTCACACCGACATCAGCACGGCCGTCGTGCCGGAGCTGGACTTCAGCTACTTCTTCACCGACAGCATCGCCGCGGAACTGATCGCCGGCACGACGCCGCACAACGTGAAGGCCACGGGCACGCCGCTGGGCAAGGTGGACCTGGGCAATGTCTGGCTGCTGCCGCCGACCCTGACGCTGCAGTACCACTTCATGCCGCATGAGAAGATCAGCCCCTATATTGGCGTCGGCGTGAACTACACGCTGTTCTATAACGTCGACAAGGGCGATGCCCTGGGCCTGAAGTACGACAACACCTTCGGCTATGCCTTCCAGGCCGGCGTGGACTACAAGCTGGACGACCATTGGTCGCTGAACCTGGACCTGAAGAAACTGATGCTGAACACCACGGCCACGGTGAACGCCGGGCTGGGCACGCCGATCAAGGCGGACGTTGACATCAACCCCTGGCTGGTCGGCGTCGGCGTGGGGTACCGCTTCTGAGGCTGGGATACTCCCCACTGGTTGTGAATGGGCCAAGCCGTCCCCGATGCCGGGGGCGGCTTGGTCTTTTTTAATGATTGTTAACAGTAAAATAATCCATCTCAAAAGGATAGAAAGCAACGGATTTGGCGTAAATGAGGCATAAATGACAAGCTAACCCTTTGATCGCGCGCAATTAACCAATATTCACCCAGGCTGCGCGTTAAGGAAGCCTTAAGATTCCGACCCTAATTTTAGGTTGTCCGGTCGAGAAACATCGACCACATGCAATAAAGAGAAAAGCGGGGTCGATCATGATGAGCGGGCTGTTTTCCAATATCGGAAACTCTGATGCTAAAGCTATTCTGGAAGCTGTGAACCGATCCCAGGCGATCATTGAATTCAAGATGGACGGTACCATCATCACCGCGAATGGGAATTTCCAGAAATTCATGGGTTACACCCTGGCGGAGATCCAGGGCCGTCATCACAGCATGTTCGTCGATGCCGACTACAGGAGCAGCGAGGAATACCGGAATTTCTGGGCTAGCCTGAACAGGGGTGAGTTCCAGACCGCTGAATTCAAGCGCCTGGCCAAGGGTGGCAGAGAGGTTTGGCTGCAAGCAACTTACACCCCCGTCATCGGCGCCGGCGGCAAGCCGGTGAAAGTTATCAAGATGGCATCCGACATTACCGCCCGCCGTCAGCGGAATGACGACCTGCGCAGTCAGTTGAAGGCGATACACAAGAGCCAGGCCGTCATCGAGTTTGATATGGACGGTATCGTCCTGACAGCCAATGAGAACTTCCTGAACGCCATGGGCTACGGCCTGGCGGAGATCCAGGGCCGGCACCACAGCATGTTCGTCGACGACGCCGTGAAGGCGAGCGCGGAATACAAGCGTTTCTGGGCGGCGCTGGGCCGTGGCGAGTTCCAGGCGGCGGAATACAAGCGCTTGGGCAAGGGCGGCAAGCCGGTTTGGATCCAGGCGACCTACAACCCCATCTTCGACATCAGCGGCAAGCCCTATAAGGTGGTCAAGTTCGCCACCGACATCACCAACCAGGTGCAGGCCCGCGACCGCCGCGCCGCCACGCAAAAGGTGATCTCCCAGGATCTGAGCGGCTTGGCCGGCGCCATGAACGTGACGGACGAGCAGGTCAGCCACGCCTCGAACGCCGCCATGATCTGCTCTGGCAACGTGCAGGCCATCGCCGGTGGGGCCACCGAACTGGTGGCCTCGATCGAGGAGATCAGCCGCCAGATGGCCGAGGCCTCCAAGATTTCCGAGGACGCGGTGCGCCAGACGGATCTGACCAACGCCTCCGTCACCGGCCTGCTGAACGCCGCACAACGCATCGGCGAAGTGGTGAAGTTGATCAGCGACATCGCCAGCCAGACCAACCTGCTGGCCCTGAACGCCACCATCGAGGCGGCGCGGGCGGGGGAGGCTGGCAAGGGCTTCGCCGTTGTCGCCACCGAGGTGAAGGCGCTGGCCAACCAGACGGCCAAGGCCACGGGCGAGATCGCCGAGCAGATCAGCACGGTGCAACTGGCCACCACCGACTCGGCCCGCGCCATCCAGGGCATCGGCGGCATCATCAACCGCATCAATGCCATCTCCGGCGCCATGGCGGCGGCGGTGGAGGAACAGAACGCGGTGGCCCGCGACATCTCCCGCAACATGCAGACCGCCGCCGATGGCGTCTCCAGCATCAGCGAAAGCATGACCAAGATCGCCGACGCCACCCAGGGCGCCAACGCTTTGACCCGCCGGATCAACGAGGCTTCGCTGGCCATGGTCGGCTGACGCCCCCACCTGGTTGACCCGGAACTTGAAAGGGCGTCCTCCGCGGGACGCCCTTTTTTTACGGACGAGCAGGAGCGGCACCGGCAAGGCGGTTTGGACGGTCGGCGCTAGCCGTCCAAGTCCCCACACCATGACACTCCCACTTCGGTCTTTGCACCCGCAACGCCGCCCGGCGGAAATCCAGGGTTCAAATTGGCCGGGGGACCGGCTATCTAAGCGGTCCGTTACGAGACCATTTCATGACCAGAGACGAGGAGGACCGCGATGCGGGCCGAGATCGAGGCGGTCGTCGAGGCTGTGCGACAGTCCTTGACGCTGCTGAGGAGGCATCTTTGACTGGGAAAATGCCCTCCGCCGCTATGACGAACTGAACGCCCTGTCGGAAGACCCCAAGCTGTGGGACGATTCCGACCGCGCGCAGAAGATCATGCGGGAAAAGACCCAGCTTGAGACCGCCATCGAGGGCTATCGCGCCCTTGAGCGCGACCTGAACGACGGCATCGAGCTGATCGGGATGGGCGAGCTGGAAGGCGACCAGGAGATCATCACCGACGCCGAACAGGGCCTGGTCGCCCTGCAGAAGCGCGCGGCGGCCTTGGAACTGGAAAGCCTGCTGTCGGGTGAGGCCGACGCCAACGACTGCTATCTGGAAGTGAACGCCGGCGCCGGCGGCACCGAGGCCCAGGACTGGGCCCTGATGTTGCTGCGCATGTACAGCCGCTGGGCCGAACAGCATAAGTTCAAGGTTGAACTGCTGGACGAGACCAACGGCGAAGAGGCCGGCATCAAGTCCTCTACCATCCAGATCAAGGGCCACAACGCCTATGGCTGGCTGAAGACGGAATCAGGCGTGCACCGCCTGGTGCGCATCAGCCCGTTCGACAGCCAGGCGCGCCGCCACACCAGCTTCTCCAGCGTCTCCGTCACCCCTGTCATCGACGACAAGATCGTGGTGGAGATCAACGAGAAGGACGTCCGCGTCGACACCTACCGCGCGTCGGGTGCCGGCGGCCAGCACGTGAACAAGACGGACTCGGCTGTGCGCCTGACCCACATGCCCACCGGCATCGTGGTCGCCTGCCAGCAGGAACGCAGCCAGCACAAGAACCGGTCCAAGGCCTGGGACATGCTGCGCGCCCGCATCTATGAGATGGAGCTGCGCAAGCGCGAGGAGGCCGCCGCCAACCTGGAGGCGCAGAAGACGGAGATCGGCTGGGGCCACCAGATCCGCTCCTACGTCCTGCAGCCCTACCAGATGGTGAAGGACCTGCGCACCGGCGTGGAAACCAGCCAGAGCGGCGCCGTTCTGGATGGCGACATCGATGAGTTCCTGCAGGCCGCCCTGGCCCACCGCATCAAGGGTCAAGGCGACGAGGCGGAGGCGTAAGCCTTCGCCCGCCAAGGGGGAACCCGACGAGGCGGAGGCGTAAGCCGCCGCTTTTCTATACTGTTCCGGTTAAGTAATGAAAAGGCCGGGGGCGATTCCCCGGCCTTTTCAGAATGAACGGTGCGCCATATGGACGTCTGGCGAGGACGCGCTGATCGCCCTTCGTCCAAGCCCCGGCGCCTTAGAGCTGGATGCGATCGCGCGTGATCGCGTTCCGCTTGTCTTATGAATTTCCGTGCCGACGGGCGACGATGGAATCGCTGGGAGAGGGCTGCACCCCTCTCCCAGCGGCGAGGGACGGATCGAGTGACCGCAGGCTGTTAACGAGCCGAGTTAGAGTTTGATCGCCCTCGTCTTTTCCATTGGCCTGAACGGATACCGGGGAGAAAGCCCCGTATGACAAGCAGAGGCACGGAAAAGATGAGCCAAGTTACCATCGGCGTGGATGTTTCGAAAGACACCCTGGACGCCTATCGCCTGTCCGACGGTGCCAAGCGGCGGTTCGGCAACGACAAAGCCGGTCATGCCGCCTTTGTCGCCTGGTGCGGCCAAGACGTCGCACGGGTGGTGTTCGAACCCACCGGGCCCTATCACCGGGCCCTATCACCGGGCCTTTGAGCGGGCGCT